>PCVE01000002.1:0-2021 GCA_002762705.1 Candidatus Woesearchaeota archaeon CG11_big_fil_rev_8_21_14_0_20_43_8
TTTGTAGCCAACCTGTGTTTAACCCTAAATTTGAAGATCCGGGCAGAGAGAATGGAGTCTGCAAATGATCATATTTTCTAACAGGAATACCTTGATAATCAAATTGGAATTTATAGAGTCCCTGTTTTCCATAACTGGTTTGCAGGCCAGCAGAGTCTAAACCAATATTTTGAAAAGTTATTTGCCAATATGGGCCATTCTTTTGTTGCATTTTGATATCCCCATTAAGATACATTTGCAAATCGTTATCGTACCCGGAATAGTTTCCAAATCTATAAGGCGTATCGTCTAATGCGCCTAAATTGACATCAACAACCCCTTCCCATGGCTTGATTTTAGGACAATATTCACACTCCCATTTATCAAAGTTAATCTCAGCTGCTTTTGTGCCTTCAAATCCACCTGCTTGAGTTTGGTTAGAAAGAATAACCAAGCTGGATATGGCGATGGTATGCATTAATTTATTCATAACATTTCTACCTTTAAATCAGTTTACAGAGCCTACAAACAGTTACAGTTAAACCTGTTATTAGCGTTGTAATCGATAGCCTGATGGGTGATTGCTTCCATGTACTTGAGAATGACAATTGGTACAACTTCTTCCCAATAAAAAGGCTGATGAGGAACCGTTAGGAAGTGGTAGCCCTGACTCATCGCGTAAAATGCTAGGATGTCCTTCAGAACTGTGACAGCTTTGACAAAGTAATGGGGCTTTTTGAACTAACATTGCTTTATTATTACTGCCATGAGGATTGTGACATAGGGCACAATTTTCACTGACTGGTTCATGCTCAAACGCGAAGGGTCCACGTTTTTCAGCATGGCATTGAAAACAAGTGTCGTTGGTAGAAACACCAACGAGTAAATGTTGGTTCACAGAACCATGTTGGCTATGGCAATCACTACATCCCATCTGTTCACCATTTTTTAAAGGGTGGGTTGAAAATCGCTTACCCGCCAGTTTTTGTGATTGGTGACAAGTGCCACATACGTCAATCTGAGAACTTTTAACTTGAACAGGATCTTTAGCAGCATGAACTTGGTGGCAATCGGTACAGGCTACATCATTGGTTTGATGTACACTACCTGCCCAATGAGATTTGTCCATTTTGTCATGACAGCTACTACAAATTTTATTTTTTTCTGCAACAGGAATGCCGTTGCCTCTTTTAAAGGTGATCATATCTTCTCTTTTCTCACCTTTAGAAATACGTTTGTCGGTATGGTTGCCAGCAGGCCCATGACAAGTTTCACATTGTAACTGGCCCATGGGTGAATGCTTGTCTGCTGTAACACCATGAGGCGTTTTGAAAATATTTAATACAGGAAATTTAGAATCTTCGTCATGACACTTCAAACAAGTATCCGCACCTTTTTTTGAGTATTCTGCATCCTGCTTAATTTGTAAAATATCTTGCGTTTTAGGGTCATCGGGTTGTTTGGCAAAAGCAACGTTGGCACATAAGACTGTGAATAGACCGATAGCCAAAAGTTTCCATTTTGCAGCGGTGACATTGTTCAACATTGTTTTATACATTTTAATTCCCCGGTGAATGGCTTGTTAAAGGGGCTTTAATCTCTAAAAACACCGATTAAAGCCCCTCAACATTTTTCGACTACTCTATACCATGAACTTCGTTGACATCTTTGATTCCACCAGGGCCATGACAGAACTGGCAGGTTTCAACCACTAACCAATTATTGATATCTGTTTGGGTCGTATCAAATGATGCACCACCATTTTGTTTCATGTGTGCAATTGCTAAAGGTTCATCATGACAAGAAGAACATACCGCAGCAATAGGAGTCGCTACTTTATGATTTTCTTGTACCGCCCAATCGAGTGGATCGGAACTTGGTCCAGTGTTCATAGTTGAACCTAACACATTATCACCCAATGGTAACTCATAAGTACCATCTTTATGACAGGTCTTACAATTGTTTAAGATACCAGGGAAACCGACTACACCAAAGTTCTCTGTGCCTACATAGTAATCTTTTACTCTATGCTCACTACCATG
>PCVE01000002.1:2250-15713 GCA_002762705.1 Candidatus Woesearchaeota archaeon CG11_big_fil_rev_8_21_14_0_20_43_8
AAAATCAAGCTCACGAAAATTTTCGCTAAATGAAGTCGTCCATCTGCGAGTCCAGTGTGTCCCTGATCCGTTATAGAACCAGACTTCGCCTTCTTCAGGGTTTTCTCCATATCCTATCGCGATGAAGTCGATAATGCCATCATGATCCACATCCTTGGCTTCTACTGTATTCACGACCATGGTCGTATTAGCGCCATTATAAAGGATGGTGCCATCCTGATCAAATATCTTCATATCACCATTATCTCCATAGCCGATATTTATCGTCGCGAAATCATCCTGGAATCCATCGCCGTCCATGTCGCCCACGGCCAGATCGTAAGAATATTCATACATATCATCGATTACCCATCTTTCTGGTTCGCCGGTCTGGTTAAAAGCATATATCGATAAATAATCAGTGAATATTATTTCATCCTTCTTTCCATCATTATCTAAATCCACCGTCCCAATACCACCACGGTAAAATTGTCCCGTATTGTCAATCTCCCAAATCACATCGCCAATCTCATACCCATTCAGTCCAGTCCCTCCGAAGAGATGATCATCTGATGAATAGTTCGCATAAAATCGTACGGATTCTGTCTCCTCTGGATTTGTGTTGTTGTTGCTCACTGCGATAGATGTCGGATACGCAGAAAGCGATATCGTGCTCACAGCACTCACATTTCCAGAACCATAATCGCAAGTCACATTATAGGAATAGCTTCCATATGGCATGTTCGGCACGTGCTGCGGGAAATACTTTCCATCCGCGACACCGATGTAGCTGTATTCATCTGTCGCATTATACAACAACTTGCCTTGATATTTCCATGCACCCATGGCATTGTGATACAGAAGACATGTCGCATCTGTCACAGGCGTCGATCCATCGACAAGCAAAGCGCTTATCTTAGTGTAATTCACATAATTGGTCTGTGACTGCGCTGTGGATGACAATAAGACTTCATATGGTGGATCGATTATCTGGTCGAATTCAAGGAAAGAATCCGATGCATAATCAAGATTCCAGATCTTCAGATCAAATGAATCATGAGGACCTCCGGTGCCATTTAGGAATACTTTGTATCTGCTTTCATCAACTATTATAGGGAACTCTGCTATCTTCTGTGTGGTGTTCGCAAGATAGACCTCGACAGTCGTGTTCCTGCTTTGGTTGTTCCTCGCATATATCGTTATATCATTTCCATCAGAGAGCTCGCGCTCGAATGTGACCCTGACATATTCACCATGCATTATCGGTTCACTCCAGAGGCTGTCTTGTTCATGCACTTCGTCATAGACATTGCTGATGAAGCCGTAGGTCTCATCAAGATGCAGCGCGTCTGTCACTTCGATGATCAGTTCGTAATCCTGGTCAGAAAGATGCAGGACAACCCATTGCACAATATCGGCATTGCCGTTAGCGTTGCTGTCGATCAGTGTCGGGTCGATCTTCTGGCGTGTTCCATTCACGAGCCAGTAGAGGCTTATCTTGTCTGGCGGCACATCCGGGACAGAGACATAAGCAAGGATGTTCTCATAATGTGTCTCTGAAGTTATCGTGATCAATCTTTTCTGCGGAGATACAATGGTCTCGATCGCTCTTGGAGCTTCTGTATAATATTCGAGTTCAATAGCATCGACTGGTCCATCAATTGTTATCTCAGTCATATCAGCTTCTTCTTTCTTGTCTATGGATGCTATAAGTTTTTTATCGTCAGTCATGTTATCCTGCGCGATTGATTCCCATGTGCTGTTCTTTGTCTCTCTTATCATTTCAGAGATTGTTTGGTTGATCAGTTCTGTCATGTTTGAACCATCATCTCTTGTCCTGTTGATCCATCTCAGAGTCGTTATGTTATATGTCTCTGTGATCGCAGGCACATAATTCTTGATCGAGATATTCTTTGCGGCCTTAGGAAGCTTCAATGTGAGATTAGCAGTCGTCTGGTTCAAAGTGATATTCTGCGTCCATTTGACAAGCTGACCAATGATCGCCTGCGCCTGTTTAGTCTCAGATCCATTTATCGGGATTCTTGATACTTGCGCATCTACAATCATTCCTCTATCACTCTCTGCTCCTACAAGTGTCCTTAAGACGACTGTCTGATTTATCAAAGTCTCATTGGATGTCTGATTGATCTTCTGGATCAATGATGCAGTCGCGTTTGTGATGTTCCAAAGCAGAGTCTTGTTTTCTATCATCATCGGCGTTGTCGTGTTTGTGGCATTGATCTCGACAATAGATGAAGCGTTCTCGATGGTCGCGTTTGTCTCGATCACAGAAGTCTCGTTCTCGATGGTGATATTAGTCTCGATTACGTCTGTCTGGTTCTCTACCGTGGCATTAAGGGCAGTTGTCACAGGCGCTTTGTAATCTGGATTCTGTGTCATGTATTCGACGTAATAATAAGAATCACCAAGTTGGATGAAAAGACCATCTTCATAGACGACATAACCAGTTATCGACCATCTGCTAAGCCAGGCCATTATCGAGTCGATCATCCTAGTGAGCAGGCCATTTCCTGCTTGTTGATCGACAACAAATCCCGTTATCGGTGATGCGCTCTTTTTTATGGTCTCGTTCTTTGTGTTATATGTTGAGATCCTCTGCGGCGTCCCATCGACATAGACATCAAGATCGATCTCTGTGAACACTTCAGTCGTAGATAGCTGATACAAAGCTTCATCACGGACAAGGACGCTTATGTTGAATGCGTCATCCGGCAATGGGACATCGATTGGTCCTTGTATGAATGCATGCCATCGCAGATACATGCCATCCTCTGCTGATGAGAAGTTGATTGTCTTTGGTTCATCAGGGATGATATCATCTCCGAAATCTATCTTGCCATCGATGATACCGGGCAGATCTGACTCATTAGACTCGCCTTCTTTTGCTGTGAATGAATCGACGAGTGAATATTGCTTGCCGTCATATACAAATCTTGCTTCGACATGATATTCGCCTTTTTCTGGTATTGTGTACGATGCTCTTTCTAATGTGTAATCGATGTTGTTGAATCTCACTATGTATTCTGGATAGATGCCTTCTTTGTCAAGCGTGAGATAGATCGTGTTTCCAGCAGTATAGTTGCCGATTATCACTAAGGTGAAATCCACAGATCCAGTTGTGTTCACAACTGGCTCAGTCACATTCAGTATCGGCGCGGTGATGTTCTGCGTGATATTCTCGATAGATTCTGTCAGATTTACATCCACTGTGGTGTTTATTATGGCTGGTTCTGTGATGTTGAGTTCTGGCTCTGTTACATTGACTTCAGGTTCTGTCACATTCACTTCTGGTTCAGTTACGTTCACAACTGGCTCAGTCACATTCAGTATCGGCGCGGTGATGTTCTGCGTGACATTCTCGATAGATTCTGTCAGATTCACATCCGCTGTGGTGTTTATTATGGCTGGTTCAGTGATGTTGAGTTCTGGCTCTGTTACATTGACTTCAGGTTCAGTCGCATTCACTTCAGTTACATTGACTTCTGGCACTGTCACATTCACAACTGGCTCTGTCGTATTTAATCCGGTCTCATTGACACCTGTCAGGTTCAATGGCAGAGTTAGATTTTGATCAACTACTTCTGGGAGGTCTTCATCTATCGAAGAGACATTCTCTGTTTGGATGGTCGTATTGATATCTTGTTGTGGGACAGAATGTGTCTTGTTGACAACCATCTTCTCGACCGTCTTGTTGTTTTTCAGGGTGACATTGGTCTTTTCCTTGATGACGCCAGTTGGCATTATGCCCGAACCATTTCCCTGCTCACCAGATTCTGGGATCACCATCTTTTCTCCATCGATCGCTCTTCCTGCGATGTCTGGTCTTGCGAAGAAATGGATTATCTTTCCTCCGATATCTTCAGCGATAAAAAAGACTGTGTTGAACAAAGAACCAAAGAAATCACTTGCGGTCTCAGTCAAAGGACGGGCTTCAAAAGGCGGTAAAGTGACTAGAACAAGCATAGCTAAGACTAGGAGTATCCAGCCTTTTTTCTCAAATCCACCCCTCTTTTTCATCAATTATCAACTGCTTCCTGTTTTATGGGACAGGGAAGATACCACCTCGTGTATTGTTTGAAGAACATGAATATGGGCATAGGGGGGTTATAAACGCAGTTAAAACTAATAAAAACGAAAGAAAACAGAATAGAACAGCATAAGCTATGTCGCTTTTACTGCTACTATAGCTTAACCTCTTCTTTTTTCTACTCAACACAAGTATTCCTCCTAATGTCCCACAGAATATTCTATAATTATATTCCTATATAAATATTATGGTCTGATGTCGGGTAAGCTCAGCATGACGAAGAGTGCACGCCGGCTGGATAACTGGTGTGCCCAGCTAAAAAGATTTCCAGCACAATTCACTTTATCTCTTCTTTGCTCCACATGAGAAATGAGTGCGCGATCGTGCTGAAGAGTATGAGCATGACTGACAGATCTACTATCACGACCATATCTGACGAAAAGAAGCTGAGGAAGAGCGCAAGCGCCGCGATAGAGATGCCCTTTGGCGTGTTCACAGTCATGAACAGTTTCTCCTGAAGCGTGTAGATCCCTCCAAGTGATAGTTGCACAGCGATGAATCTGATGAACAATATTGCTACATATATGATCAACGAGAACAACATGAAGGAAAGATCTACCCTCATAGAGATAGTCAATCCAAGCAGAAGATATACAAACATCTCAAGGAATACCGCGAATACTGAGGAGAATTCCTGGAGCTGAGTCTTCTTCTCGATATAAACTCTGCCAAAGAACAGCCCGACAAGTGAAGCTGCGATGAATCCATTTCCACCAGTCATCACTGCAAGGACATATGAAAGCAACACACCAACAATCAATGCGAACGGAGAATAGATCTCTGAATAAGTGCCGCGCATGAATCTAAAAAAGATGATCCCGACTAAAAGCGCCGAGCAGATAGAGAGCGCGATGTGTGTCATTATATAACTCGATGCGACCAATATCGTGGATCCTGCTTTTGAAAGGTCAAGTATGATGAATGCTAAAATCAATAATATCGGCGTGTTTATGATCGACTCATTCTCAAGGATGCAGACAGCCCTGTTCTTGACCTTCTGGAATGATATGGATACATTGTCAAGCGAGACCTCTGACATCATGACAGCGAGAACCAATGAGCCAAGCCAAATGTTCAGCGAAGTGAAGCCATCAGAGAAAAACAATGCTTGTATGGTCGGTGTAAGGAAGATTATATTGAGCCCTGCTGTGAATGCAGTCAGCTTCAATGTGATCTTGATATCTTGTGTGAGATGCTTTATCCTAAAACGCGATGAAGCATCGAATGCAGCTATGCATAAAGCGATGGTCGCGAAACCGAAAAGGATTTCCGTCGGCATCTGGATCAAGGGGATTCCTTTGAAATGTATGAGATTAAGCAACATTCCCCCTATTATCAATGGCAGAGAATGCGGTAGTCTAAGTCTGTTCGCGATGGATGAGCATATGAAACCGATCAGGAGTATGATTGCGGTATTGAGCAGGAATTCGATAGACAAGTATATCACCTTTATATCAATAAAAGAAAAAGAAGTATTTTAAGCTTTCCTTAATCTTCGCAGGTATGGCAGTCGGAATTCTTCTCGACATCTGTCACTTCACTGTAAGCAAGGAAATCTGTCCTTATCTCTGTATAATCAGTCGGTTTTGGACATCCGACCTCTAATACGTGGATCGGATCATACAATCCATTGTCTTTGACTACATAAGACAATTCGTTGACAATCTCTTCTGCACGCGCAAGCGGCACTTTCTCTTCAAATATAACGTTCACTTCTGATACAAGATCTTTCATGATATCACCATTTTGAGTATCTTTGACTTGAATATAAAGGTTTTGGCAGTTTTGTGTCATATCTACACTTAGATGGAAAGCTTTTTATACCCCTTCGGAATCCCTGCCCCACGATGGAGATAGAGGAGACAATCGATCCTGGCATGAAGGAGCTTGTGGATATAATAAACAAGTGTCCGCGTTTTTCTACTGTAGCATGCTGCGAAGGTCATCCATTTGAGCCGTCGCGCGGCGATTATGCTTTCGTGACTTTTGAGCTCACTGAAAAAGACATGAAAGATTATGAATTCTTCCATAAGCTGTTGTCGTTTGGTGTCAATGTCTCGTTTGGCCATGAGAACAGAGTAATAATCTCTCATCCATGGCGCCAGTACGGCCAGCTTCCTGCCAGAAAAGAGAAGGCAAATCTAAACAAGATGTTCATCAAGAACGCGCAGAAGGCTTTTAGCGATTTGATAAAAGGTGATTGATTTGCTGAAAGGTATAATATTCGATTGCGACGGCACGATCATACCGACGCTTGAAAGGCAGGAGAGCTGGTTCCGGTTCTATTCAAAGAGGAACAATCAACCATGGAGATTCAATTGTTTCGACGATTTCAAAGAGTTCTACAATGATCGTGTATCGCGGCCCGGCAATGTCCAGAATGTGTATGATGAGCTCTCGCTCCCATGCGACATGTCTGATAAGTCGCATCCAGTCTGGCCCGCATATGAGCAGTTCAATTCAGAGAATCCTTTGGAGTTGTATCCTGGGATGAGACAGGCGCTGGATGACATCATGGCGTTGTCGTCAGGATTGGTGCTTGGTCTGAACACATCTAATTCCATGCGGTCGATAAAGGGCAGTCTTGTCGAGGGCGGGATAATATCATATTTCAAGCACATTATCACATCTGACACGCTTCGCGAGAAAAGCCCTGATGGGGACTGTGAGCCCCTTAAGAAACCCAATACATTCTCGATCGAATTGATGCTTGGGGTTCTTGGGACTGAGCCTGAAGAGACGTTGCACGTCGGTGACACGATCGCTGATCTCCGTGCGTCGCATGGGGTGCATGGCAATAGGTCTTTGCTGACAGTCGGCGCGTGCTATGGGTATGAAGGAAGTGAAATCCTTTCAAAAGGCTATGGGGGTCTTAGGTTCGATGAGCTCGTCGACGATGCTTCTGGCTTGGTTGCGGTAGTGAAGAAGTTCTTGTGATGGGTCTTTTTGGTTACTGCTTTGTAATCGAGTGAATATTTCCGAAGAATGATTGCTGCGTTCGGAAGAATTATGATTCAAACTTGAGGTCACAAATTGTGACTTCAAGAATCGGAAATTTTCCGGCGGATTTAGAATAAAGCAAAATACTGTTTTTCAAAGATTCATATTCATTTCTTCTTCCTGATCTCTGTTATTTTTTTATATCCTTTCAGTATCGCTTTATAGAATGCGATCTGCTCCATGAGGTCTTCCTTAGTCTCTTTCATTTTGTGTGTTGATCCTTTCAATTTTTTCCAATACTTCTGCCACTTGATCTGCAAGCCTGTTTCTCTCACGGATTAGTTCACCTATGTTGTCTTCCATGTTTCTGATTCTTCCATTGTAATATAAATAGCTTTCTGTTTCACGTGCTATGAACCTAAGTGATGACCGCCGTTCTTTGCAGAAATCAATCGCTTCTTTTTGATCTTTTTTATCGGAGAGCCGTATCATCATGATTTGATTTGGATTTTTGCATATCAAATAATAGGCTCTAAATTTGTCGTTTTTCAGTTCTCTTAGCCACGGACAACCTAATGGTTTACCTATCTGGTCAGGATTTTCTTTAAGTCTCAGCATCTGTTTACGGAATCTATTCTGGATATCTTTTGACAATTTGTTGAATTGTTTTTTGAATTCATTTAATCTAATAATCTGATATTTTGACATGTGTATCTGGTTGTCATGGTGTCTAATATAACTAGCCGATTGATTTTCGGAAAGAATCTGGTTTGCTTAGAAGATGTTTTGGTTTATCATCAAGAAAGGGAATATTTTCCGGGATCTCATGTGTGTTTTCGGAAGGGTTACGAGCCTAACTTGTGGTCGCATTCTACGACCTCAAGATTCATTTCTTTCGATATCCAAGAAGTGAATTATATCTCTTATGATCCATGTATTCAAGAATGAATACTTTCAGGCATTTTTTGTCTCCGGCTATTGTGTATAATAACCGCCAAAAGCCCACTAATTCAACACGGAATATCTTATCTGTCCCATATTTGGCGATTGTCTTTTTTGAGATGTATTTCCTTGGGATAAGATCTCCGCAAAATGGTTTGTCTTTCAGTTTTTTCATTATCAGATCAATAGATTTCAGAAGTTGTTTGTATGTTGGTTTTTTTGGTGAATTTAGATTATTTGCAACTTGCTCGTCTAATCTCTCATAGTCGACATATGCTTCTTCGCTGAATATGATCTGGACTTCCATTCATGATACCCTTGTCCCTTTTTTGATCGCATCTTTAAGTCTCTTGCTTGCATCATCGATGTGGATCCATATGATTCCTTCTTTTAGGGTGGCAATCTTGCCGCTCTCTGAGAGGTAGTCTAGGATGACATTGAGGGTGGGGCGCATTATCTGCTTTGGCAGCCTTCTGTCTAATTCGTTCTTTGAGAGGGGATCTTTCGCTTTTTTGATCGTCTTCTCTACCTGTAATATGGTGTCTAATCTTGGGTAGTGGATTATTCTTTTTGCCATGGTATTACCTCGGTTATATGGGTTTATGCCATGGTATAAGTTCATACTATATTTATTTGTTTCGCAAATGATCTCTGTCATGGGTGATGGTAATTGTTGGTGTCTAAAATAACTAGATGATGTATTTTCGGAAAGAATCTTGTGGGGTCCAGAAAATATCTGGTTATATTATGTGATCTCGTTTTTTATCCGAAAAGAAACAGAAGAACTAGAAAAAAATCAGGGTCAACTACCCGACGATCTCGTACTCTTTCTTGAGAAGTATCGCGAATACTTGCCAAGATTGTCAGCATCCGATCTTCAATCGTTTTATTATGTTCTTGAACTCCGGTTCATTTCTTTCGAGATAATCTTTTTTGATTGTAAGTCCCCTGTAATTTATCTCATTTCTGACTTTTCTTAGTTCATCGATCTTCTGGATCTCAAAATCGAAGTCTTGGATTCTCTCTTTTAAGTAGGCGATGAGACAAAGATGATTTGTGCAGTTATAGCCTTTTCCATAAAGGTGAGATAGCATAAGTTCTTTGATGATCTCATAATAGGCCTCTATTTTGAATGTTATATATCTATCTTCTAGTTTTCTATCCCAGAATTCAAGGCGAAGATCTGCCATCTTTTGCATCTGTTTTGATCTTTCTATATCTGGTTGTTGTTTTGTGATGATTCCTTGTTCAACGCATTCTTTCCAATTCATTTTTTCCCCCTTTGATCCGTATGTATCCTTGAAGCAAGCAGCCATTGATTATGTTATTTCGTAGTTCTTTTGAGAGTTCATTTATGCTCTTCTCGAACAGGATGTTGATCTTTTTGCCTAGTTTTTTCTCATATTTTGCTAGATTTAGTTTTGTTTCTTTGGCTTCTACAAAGATATCAATATCGCTCTCTTCTGTAAATGTGCCTTTTGCTCCGCTTCCGAATAGTATCATTGAAGATGGTAGGGTCTCTTTTTGTATATGTTCGATGACGCCTGAATCCATCAGTTTGTATATCAAATGATTTTTTTTATAGAATTTGTATTTTTGATTCTCTGTATTTGCGAAATATGTCGGATAGAGTGTCTCTTCTTTCTTCTTAATGAAACCTGATCTTAGCAGTCCAGCTATGTATCTCAGAACCGTCGCATGGCTCAGTCTTAGATCCCGTGCGATTCCCCGAACAGAAAAGTCTTTAAGCGGATGTTCGATGAAAAGTTCTAATATCCGGTATGTGTTGTTCTTGAACATCTTATCCATATCATCACCTGGTTATTTTATTGACCATCTGGTCAAATTAATAACCGCAGGTATAATAATCTTTTGTTTTAATTAGGGTAGTCACAAGTGCCTAAAATAACGTGATGCTTGATTTTCGGAAGAATTCTAGTGGGGTCCAGAAAATATCTGGCTATATTATGTGATCTCGTTTTTTATCCGAAAAGAATAAGAAGAAATAGAAAAAAATTCGGGTCAACTACCCGACGATCTCATATTCTTTCTTGAGAAGTATCGCGAAGATGACAAGCAGGATGCCGCCTGATACAAATATCGTGATGCTCCTTATCGTCGAATCCATGATGCTCTCATAGAACTTGTATAGTCCATAACCGATCACAAGGATACGTGACCCATGATCTTCCTCAATTCCTGGTTGAATGCTTTCGCTCTTGTGAGCGAAGTCAAAGCTTTGCTTTGTATCGCAAGTTCCCCGGTTTCATATGTCAGCGAAGCACGTTTCTTCTTCTCCCAGTAGAATTGCCTGACTAAATCATCTGCCATCTCCTGGCCCAGTATCTCTGAAGCATCTTCCTGTGCATCTATGAATGATTCGATCAATCTCTTCTTCAATTTGTTGTTCAGATAGAAGAAATTGACTAATGCATCAAATGTAAGTGAATGGACTGACTTGTCTGCGATTATCTTTATCCCTTCGCTTGCAAGAAGAGCCCTAGTCATGTAGAACATCGCATAATATCCAGCATTGACGACCCAAAGGAAACTGTTGAGCCCGATATGCCCAGTGTACATCTGGAAATCATTGTTGGTCGAAAGGTCATAGAGCGCTTGTGCAGTCGCGATGGAATTATGGGCATTTGTAAGAAAGAAATCGACATGCTCTTTTCTTTGGTTTGTCTTGATAGAACCTTCTGACATGAATTTTCTTGTTCGCCTTTCAATTTCCTTTAGTTTTTTGTCATCCAGCATTTTTGTAGGGCCTGCCTTTTGCAAGAAGACGGTAGAATGTTTCAGCGCCGTAAGTGATTATGTGCTTGTCAAGCACTTCGTTGATGAGATTTGTCTCGCCTCTGTCTCTCAGCATATCATAGACGCTTTCATGCGATATCACATGGATATCGAACTTCAGGATGAACATATTCGCGATCACACCCAATTGTTTCTCTAGTGTTTCAGTTTTATGGATATCATCGACGATCAATAGGATGTCAGTGTCTCTGGGTTTATTTTCAGTGACAGTCGAGCCGAATACGATAAGGATGAAATTGTCTTCTTTTATCCTTTTTATTGTGTCTGCGATGAATAATGAGAGGGTGCTGTTTCTTGGTTTTTGAAGTAGCTCTTTGCTTCGTAAGGATTCAACATAGGCTAGTTCTTGATGGTGCATCTTGTAGTTCAATGAATACCGTTTGTTGTCTGCTGCGATGTATCTATCTTTCACAAGGGGTTTTATCGCCCTGTGTGCTGCCTGGTATTGCAATTTGAGTTGTCTGCTTATGTCTGTGAGACTGAAGCTTCCTGTGATGTTCGCGGTGAGCATCTGCATTATCTTTACCTGTGTCTTGGTCATCATTTTATGTCACTTTTGTCATATTTTATGACAAAAAAGACATTTATGTATTTATGTGTTTCGGTAAGAGATATGCTTAGGTGTCTAATATAATGTGATGCTTGGTTTTCGGAAGAATTCTTGTGGGGTCCAGAAAATATCTGGCTATATTATGTGATCTCGTTTTTTATCCGAAAAGAATAAGAAGAAAAAAATTCGGGTCAACTACCCGACGATCTCGTACTCTTTCTTGAGAAGTATCGCGAACAGTACAAGCATGATACCGCCTGTCACGAAGATCGTTACGCTTCTCATTGTCGAATCCACAATACTTTCATAGAACTTGAACAATCCATAGCCGATCACTAGCACGCCGAGCCACAGGAACTTATCAAGCACCATCTTCATGATGTCGAATTCCTCGTGCCTGTGCAATAGCTTCTTGCCCGACGGCCCTATCTCATGATGCCCGACCATGGGCCTCTTTACCACTTTTTTCTCTGCCATTGTTATATTTCACCTCTTAGATTTTAACTAGCCACTCACAACGTTGATGTAAAAGTCCTTATCTTCGTATGGTGTTCCGCTTGCACCGCATGTTGCTACACCAGTTGTCATCGCAATAACTGGAGCGTTTCCATCATTACAGACAGCTAATTTACATGTGTATGTTGTTAATATTGCTGTTGATGGGACAGTTGCAACTGCTTTTAACACCGCAATACCATCTGCTTCGACTGTTTTACTTGGGAGGGTTACAAATGTTGGTGGTGCAGTCATAGCTACGCTTGCACTTCCAATCGCATTATAACATTTCATTCCAATGTAGAATACTTTATTTGTCAAACTTGGTGGTGCTGGTCCCCATTTACAATACGTGGGACTACCCATTGCTAAACAACTTGGTGAAGATGTTTTACCTGTGCAATCAGTGCCATATACTCTATCATTGGTGGTGGTGCTTGATCCATCCTTATCACAGGCTTGTACAGGGCCCGAAACTGTATCTACTGTGACTGGTGTTAT
Source organism: Candidatus Woesearchaeota archaeon CG11_big_fil_rev_8_21_14_0_20_43_8 (assembly GCA_002762705.1). Lineage (GTDB taxonomy): Archaea > Nanobdellota > Nanobdellia > Woesearchaeales > CG08-08-20-14 > CG08-08-20-14. The sequence goes on from PCVE01000002.1 coordinate 14,583, forward strand.
ACACGAACAAACATCGAGTGAACTCGTAGTCACTTCATCGTTTCTTATTGCGAAATAAATCTCTTTATCTGTCCCTTTTTTGACGTTCATGTCGACTTTGTTAAGTGCAAGTCTTTCACTTGATCCTTTCAGATCATCCATGAGTTGTTCTTTCATCTGGTCAGCGACATCTGTGAATTGATCTGTCGTCGCACCGAACATCTTTTTCATGAATCCCAATCCCAAACCTAACATGGTGATTGCCAAGATTAATACAACAATCGCATTGATGGAAAGGTTTAAGCTTCCTTTTCTTCTTATCATTATCTACACCTCATTAACTAGATTTAACATTGATGAAGAAATCTTTTTGTGCGTATGGAGCACTTGTGCCACACCCACTTACTGTTCCGTCTCCTTGATTTCCATTTGAATCATCATCTATCAATGGAGTGCCTGCAACACTGTCACATACTGCGACTTTACAACTATATGTTGTAATCAATGAATTAGATGACGCTTTTATCACTGCTTTCATCACAGAAATCTCTTCCATATCAATCGATTTGCTTGGTAGGGTTGAGAACGTGATTTGATCCCTTGGGATAGCAATTGGTTGAATAGATCCATAACATGCAATCACTATATTGAATTGAGTTTGTGCACCACTAGTTCCAATATCATTCTTGATAGCAAAGTAAATCTCTTTCTCATCGCCTTTCTTGATATTCATATCATATCTGTTCATGGCAACTCTTTCTGTGCTGCCTTGGAGATTCTTTATCATCTCTTCTTTCATGCCGTCGGCGACATCTTCGAACTGTTTAGTGGTACTTCCAAACATCTTCTTCATGAAGCCTAGGCCGAGTCCAAGCATCGTTATTGCTAATATCAATACAACAATCGCATTGATGGACAGGCTAAGGCTACCTTTCCTTCTATTAGAAATTTTTTTCAATCCCATACGTAACACCTCTGTTTTTTTGGTGATATATTATAATATAATCACATCAGGCAAAGTAGTTTAAATAAGTTTCTATTTGTAGCCGATTTAGTATACTGGGGTGGATAAAGAAGGAAATCTTTTGTAATATCAAGGATATTTTGTGTTGTCCACATAATATCATTTATCTTCTGTGTTGTCCACATACA
>PCVE01000043.1 GCA_002762705.1 Candidatus Woesearchaeota archaeon CG11_big_fil_rev_8_21_14_0_20_43_8
GCTTCCCAAATTGCTTCTCCGTGCTTAGTATTCAAAACGCGCCTTACGGCGCAGCAACAAAATTAGAAGCCACAAAGCAGCTCGGAAGACAGAGTCTGGAGAGCGTATTTATTAGATCTTGACCATTTGTTTAATAATATCTACCGTCGATAAAACGACTAATCTCGTCGGAAATATAGTTCTGAAATCTAGAGGGTTTCATATTAGCCCACTAAAACGATAATTTTAAATACAAACCCCATTTCATCAAATTAACAATTCAGTCCCCATGTAGCTCAATGGCTAGAGCGTTCGGCTGTAGACACGACTGCTTAGAGAGGGCAAGGAAGCCACCTATGACAAGCAGACAGCTCGGGCAGTGACCGAAAGGTTGCTGGTTCAAGTCCGGCCATGGGGACTTTATTTCTTTTATTCTATCGCAATAGTATTTCTCACGCATTGTGCGATGCAACGGCAGGATAAGGAAATCTTCGATTTCCTGCATCCGGCCATGGGGACTTTATTTCTTTTATTTCTATCAAAAAGAAGGCGACATCCATTTAAAAACGATACATTTATAAATAAAGACTTATCCCAAACCCGAATGGCTGATAAATTATTCTTAAAGATATAGATTGCATTGATATCTATATTATTTAGGAGTGATTGGCAGTCAACAGACGCCCTGGTAGTGTAGTCTGGCCTAACATAAAGCCCTGTCGCGGATAAAACCGCAGAAAGGCTTTGCCCCGGGTTCAAAATGGGTGATGGGCAATTGGACCTAAAGCCCAATGAAAGTCCCGGCCAGGGCGATTTTATACACTTACATGAATGCCGGTGAGAGAGTTTGCGCAAAAAATCAACCAACACCATCTACATCAGAGAATGTGATTTATCTGATAACTATCATTTTCCAGATGTAGCCAACGGCCTAATGACTCGGTAGCTCAGTCCGGAGGCGAAAAGCCGGATAATAGAGCACTCGACTTTTAATCGAGTGGTCGCGGGTTCGAACCCCGCCCGAGTCATCATTTTAGCGCAGAATCACGCACCTGAAAACAGGAGGCACACGAAATGGCAAAGAAGATAATACGGAAAAAAACAGTCACCTATGACAAACTGAATCATAGTCTGGTGCCAAAACACACAAAACTTTCTGAAAAAGACAAAAAAGAACTTCTTGATAAACTGAAAATAACACTTCAAGAGATGCCAAAGATCGGGAACAAAGATCCAGCAATACGACATCTAGATGTGAAAGAAGGAGATATAATCCTGATCGAGAGACAGAATCCGATACTTGGGACAACAATCTATTACAGGGGTGTAATCGATGAATAATAGCAAAAGAGCGAGAGTATTGATCCAGAAATATTTTGAGGAGCAATCCTTGGTTGATTCTGATATCAAATCATTCAACGAACTCATGGATAATGTCCTGCAGGAGATCGTCAGCGAAAACAGCGAGATCGTCCCGACGATAATCCCACAGAATGTGGATGAATACAAGATCACACTTGACAGGGTCGAGATAACAAAACCGCAGATCACCGAGGCTGACGGTTCGAAAAGACCGATTTTCCCAGTCGAAGCAAGACTCCGGAAACTAAGCTACTCAGCTCCGATAACAATAGAAGTCAGCGCGAAAGTGAATGGCGTCAAAAGAGAATCATTCAGGACGCAGATCGGCAATATCCCGATCATGCTCAAATCAAAATATTGCCACCTATCTGGCGCAAAGAGAAAAGAGCTCATCGAGAAAGGAGAAGATCCAGATGACATGGGCGGCTATTTCATAATAAATGGAACAGAAAAAGTCATCATCAGTATTGAGGATCTCGCATCGAACAGATTTCTCGTCGAGAAAGAGAAAGTCGGCGTCAGTGAATATGTCGGCAAGCTTTTCAGTGAGAAAGGATCGTTCAAGATCCCGCATTCGCTTGAGAAGATGAAGAATGGGATATTCTATCTTAGCTTCACAAGAGTGAAGAGAGTCCCATTGATAGTCATCCTAAAAGCATTGGGATTGAGAAAAGATGAAGAGATTATGAACTTCGTCTCAAGAGAGCATCACTATGACGACGTGCTTCTGAACCTGTATGAATTCATGAGCATAAAAACAGAAGAAGACGCGCTCGATTATATCGCAAAGAAGATTGGCATCACACAAGCAAAAGAGATCCGTGTCGAGAGAGCAAAGGAGATCCTAGACAAGTACCTGATGCCCCATATCGGCATCGAGGCAGAAGACAGGCTCTTCAAATCGCTCAATCTATGCAAGATGCTGAAGAAATTCATAAAAGTCAGCATGGGCGAATCACCGCTTGACGACAAAGATCATTACATGAATAAGAGGATCAAACTTTCTGGCGACCTCCTTGCGGATCTTATCAGAGTCAACCTCAAAGTCCTCATCGGAGATCTTCTCTACAACTACCAAAGGATTGTGAAGAGAGGAAAATATCCGTCGATAAAGGTAATCATCAGAGACAAGCTCCTGACATCGAGGATCTACAGCTCGATGGCGACAGGGAACTGGGTCGGTGGAAGGAAAGGCATCAGCCAGAGGATACAGAGACTGAATTTCCTAGAGACACTCTCGCATCTCCAGAGAGTCGTGAGTCCACTATCATCATCACAGGAAAATTTCGAAGCAAGAGAGCTTCACAGCACACATCTTGGACGACTTTGTCCAATAGAGACACCAGAAGGAACCAACATAGGTCTTAGAAAGAACTTTGCGCTGTTGACAGAAGTATCTGAACATTGCGATGAAGCAACGATAATCAAGCACCTAAAGAGCATTGGCCTTCAGACAATCGGGTGATAATCATGGCAGATGTATACGTTAACAGCAAATTTGTCGGCACAGTAGACAATGCAGAAGGATTCAAGAAACAGATAATCGAAGAACGACGGAAAAGCACATTGCCTTATCTTGTCAATGTCCAGCATAATGAGAAAGAAGACGCGATCTATGTAGAGACCACCAAGGGAAGAGCCCGACGACCATTGCTTGTCGTCAGAGAAGGGAAACCGATAATCACAGACCATCACATGAAACAGCTTGAACGAGGAGAGCTCACTTGGTCAGATCTTGTCAAACAGGGCGTCATCGAATATCTCGACAGCGCTGAAGAAGAGAATGCGCTCGTCGCATTCTATGAATCAGAATTGACTATGGATCACACCCACCTTGAGATCTCACCACTCGATATCCTTGGTCTTTGCAGCTCGCTTGTCCCATTCGGAGACTTCAACCAGAGCACAAGATTAAACGCAGGGTCGAAGAACCAGAAACAGGCGATAGGATTCTATGCGGCGAATTACCCAGTCAGGATGGACATGGATGTCAACCTCCTTGAGACCCCACAAGTGCCGGTCGTACAGACAATGATGCACAAAGTGGCTGAATATGATAAACATCCTTCAGGTCAGAATATTGTCGTGGCTATCATGACATACAAAGGCTACAATATGGAAGATGCGATCATCTTGAACAAAGGTGCGATCGATCGTGGCCTTGCAAGATCATTCTATTACAGACCAAGCACAAGCGAAGAACTCAGATATACTGGCGGATTGACCGATGAGATCTGCGTGCCTGATAAAGACGTCAAAGGCTACAAAAGCGAAAAAGATTACAGGTTCCTTGAAGACGATGGAATAATCAGCCCTGAGTGCAAGGCAAAAGAAGGCGATGTCATCATTGGAAAGACATCACCACCAAGATTCCTTTCAAGCATGGATGAATATAATCTTACATCCAACACAAGAAGAGAGAGCTCAGTCGCGCTTGCCCATGGAGAGAAAGGCACAGTCGATTTTGTGCTTGTGACTGAGAACGAAGAAGGCAACAAACTGGCTTATGTCAGGATGAGAGACCAGAGGATACCAGAGATTGGTGATAAGTTCACATCCAGGCATGGACAGAAAGGAGTCATCGGCCTCATACTGCCGCATACAGACATGCCATTCTCAGCATCCGGCATCACACCTGATCTATTATTCTCCCCACATGGAGTCCCTTCCAGGATGACGATAGCTCATCTGATCGAGCTTGTCGGTGGAAAAGTCGGAGCGCTTGCGGGCCGACATATCGACGGGACTACATTCGATGGAGAGACATCAGACGACTTAAGAAAAGAATTGCTTGGACTTGGCTTCAGAGAGAATGGAAGCGAGACACTATACAATGGTGTCACAGGCGAACAGTTCGAAGCGAAGATATTCGTCGGAAGCATGTATTATCTCAAGCTGAAACATATGGTCGCGAACAAGTTGCATTCAAGAGCAAGAGGTCCTATCCAGCTCCTCACAAGACAACCGACAGAAGGCCGCGCAAAAGAAGGCGGACTTAGGTTAGGAGAGATGGAGAAAGACACTTTTGTCGCGCATGGAGCATCGCTCCTCCTAAAGGAGAGATTCGACTCTGACAACACAGTGGTTCCTGTCTGTGAATCATGTGGCATGATAGCTGTGCATAATGACTTCAAGAACCAGTCATATTGTCCAGTGTGCGGAGAGAATGTAGAGATCAACAATATCGAACTGAGCTACGCATTCAAGCTCATCGTCGATGAATTCCGATCACTTGGAATAAATATGAAGATTAAATTGGAAAATAAATATTAGGAGGATTTTACGATGGTAGAAGAATATATCTCAAAAAAAGTAAAATCAATCATTTTCAGTCTGCAAAGTCCAAAGATGATCAAGCAGATGGCATCAGCGAAGATTGTGACACCTGAACTCTACGATAAAGAAGGATACCCTGTCGACGGTGGACTGATGGATGTCCGTCTAGGTGTCATAGACCCGGGTCTCAAATGCAAGACCTGTGGGTATAAACTGAAAGATTGCGTCGGACACTTCGGATACATCGAACTCGCAAGACCGATTATACACATCAAGTTCGTAAACCTGGTATTATCCATACTGCGAAGCATCTGCAAAGACTGTGGGAAACCGCTTGCACCGCCAGAAAAGATAGAATCTTTTGGCAAACAGCTCAAAAACGCAAAAGAGATCGGCGGACAGGAAGCAGTCAGGAATAAAGTCAAAGAGATCATCAAATATCTGAAGACACAGACAAAATGTCCTCATTGCAACGCAGCCCAGCTCAAAATCACAATCGAGAAACCGACGACGTTCATCGAAGACAACAAGAGAATCTCACCTATTGAGATAAGGACAAGACTTGAGAAGCTCGATGATGAACACTGCAAATTATTTGGTATGCATCCAGATTTCGCAAAACCAGATTGGGCGATACTCACAGTTCTGCCTATCCCACCTGCGACGATGCGTCCATCCATCACACTTGAATCCGGCGAAAGGTCAGAAGACGATCTTACACACAAGCTCGGTGATATAGTGAGGATCAACCAGCGTCTGTTCGAGAACATAAATGCAGGCGCTCCGGAGATCATAGTAGAGGATCTTTGGGATTTGCTCCAATACCATATCACGACATATTTCGACAATGCCGTATCTCAGCTTCCGCCAGCAAGACACAGATCCGGACAACCTTTGAAGACACTCACCGCAAGGATCAAGAGCAAAGAAGGCAGGATTAGACACAACCTAGCAGGAAAACGTACTAACTTCTCTGCAAGAACAGTCATCTCACCAGACCCGTATCTGAAGCTCAATGAAGTCGGAGTACCGATGGTCATCGCTATGAAACTATCTGTTCCGGAAAGAGTGACTGAATGGAACATTGAATATCTCAAGACATTTGTCGATCGCGGACCGACCACATATCCTGGTGCAAATTACATTGTCAGACCAGATGGCAAGAAGAAGAAGATCACATCAGAGACAAAAGAAGCTCTGCTCGAAGAGATCCAGCCAGGTTTCCTCATAGAAAGACACTTGCTTGATGGAGACATATCTATCTTCAACAGACAGCCATCTCTTCACAGGATGTCTATGATGTGTCATAGGATCAGAGTCCTTCCAGGAAAGACACTACGGCTCAACCCAGCAGTCTGCCACCCATACAACGCAGATTTTGATGGCGACGAGATGAACCTGCACATACCTCAGACAGAGGAAGCAAGAGCTGAAGCAGAGATACTCATGGAAGTACAGACGCAACTCATATCACCAAGATACGGACTCTCTGTGATTGGATGCAACCAAGATTCATTGTCAGGTTTATTTCTTCTGACAAAGGAAGGTACGACAATGCTTAGGAAGGATGCGATCAATCTTCTGCATACTATCGGTATCGAAGATACTTCAAAGCTTCCAACTAAAGATACAGTCACTGGAAAAGAAGTCGCAAGCGTCATCTTTCCAAGTGATTTCAGCTATAGCGGATATTCAAAACTCTACAAGAAACCAAAACAAGGAGAAGCGAACACAAATCCGAAAGATGCCATCGTTTTGATCAACAAAGGCAAGCTGACCTCAGGTGTCCTTGACAAGAACAACCTAGGTGAAGGCAAAGGTCTTCTCTTAAGGACAATACATAAGAAATATGGCGCTGAGTTCGCAGCAAAGCAACTCTATCAGCTATTCAGGCTTGGGATTGAATATCTCACGATACATGGATTCACAGTTGAATTCTCTGACACTGATCTGCCGACAGAAGCAAAAGAACACATCAACCAGACACTCAATGATGGTGTTGAACAGGTAAAGAATCTTGTCAAGATGTACATGAATGGCGAGCTTGAAGCGCTTCCTGGAAAAACAGAGAGAGAAACCCTTGAACTGAAGATACTTGAAGTCCTGAACAAAGCACGAAACACGACAGGAAAGATCGTCGAAAAAGAAGCTGTCGATTCATGCACACTCACTATGGTGAAGTCAGGAGCGAGGGGAAACTTCTTAAATCTTGCTCAGATGGCCGCATGCGTAGGGCAGCAGGCTATGAGAGGAAAAAGGATCGACAAAGGATATGCCAACAGGACATTATCATGTTTCCGACGTGGCGATCTCGGTCCGAAAGCACATGGTTTCATCAGAAACAGTTTCAGGTCTGGTCTCTCGCCAAGCGAATTCTTTTTCGCCGCGATGACTGGAAGGGATTCACTGATGGATACCGCACTTAGAACACCAAAATCAGGTTATTTATATAGAAGACTTGCGAACGCTATGCAGGACCTGAGAGTCGAATACGACAGGACCGTCAGAGATTCAAGCGGAAGGGTTGTCCAGTTCATATATGGAAGTGATGGACTTGATGTCTCAAGAAGCAGCGGCGGTACAATCGACGTGAAAAGCATAATCAATACTGTATGCAACATACAGGCAAAATGATCCGGTGATAACAAATGGCGCATGAAGAATTATTCAAGGGATATGAACAGACATTGCCAGAGCACATCCTAAAAGATATAAGAGAGAACCTCCCAGACAAAGTCAATAAAGCTGAAGTCAAGGAGATACTTGAGATCACACAGACAGAATTCGATGCAGCTCTAGTCGATGCAGGTGAAGCAGTCGGCATCGTGGCAGCTGAATCTATTGGTGAACCAGGCACGCAGATGACTTTGAACACATTCCACTTCGCTGGCGTCGCAGAGATGAACGTCACGACAGGTCTGCCAAGGCTCATCGAGATCCTTGACGCGTCGGCAGCACCGAAGACTCCAATGATGGAGATCTACCTCAAAGCACCATACAACAAGGGAAAAGACATAAAGAAGATCGCGCATAAGATCAAAGAGACAAAATTGAAAGAGCTTATCAGCGAATTCTCCATAAATGTGCTTGAGTCATGGATCGCGATAGTGCCTGACAAGAAAAAACTCGCTGACCTCGATATGGATATCGCAAAGATAAAGAAACTTATCGAAAAAGGCCTCAAAGTCAATGTCGAGATCGACGATGACAAGCTGATCATCAAACCAAAAGATGAGACACTCAGCGAGATGCACAAGATCAAAGAGAAGATAAAAGGCGTCTATGTTAGCGGACTCAAGACGATAAATCACGTCCTCCCGATCAAGCGTGAAGATGAATTCATCATTGTCACCGCAGGCACAAAACTACAGGATGTGCTTGAACTTGATTTCGTCGATCCTATCAGGACGACGACAAATGACGTGAAAGAGATAGCAAGTGTGCTCGGTATCGAAGCAGCACGTTCAGCAATCATGATAGAAGTATTGAAAGTCATCAACAGCCAGGGATTGAACGTAGACATCAGGCATATAATGCTTGTCGCTGATATCATGTGTGTCAGCGGACTTGTCAACGGCATAACACGATATGGTGTTGTCAGTGAAAAATCCTCTGTCCTTGCAAGGGCATCATTCGAGACTCCGCTAAAGCACATCATCGCAGCAGCGCTATCCGGAGAGGAAGACAAACTGACAAGCGTCATAGAGAACGTGATGCTCAACCAGCCGATTCCATCAGGCACTGGGCTTCCAAAGCTCATGATGAAAGACTGACGCTCGACACGACACTCACACAGAAAAGGTGAGATAAAATGACAAATGAAGACGTAATAGCAGATATAAGAAAAGGTCTGAAGACCGACAAGATGCTCATCGGTAGAAGAAGATGCATCAAACAGCTCAAGCTAGGTAAGCTTTCAAAGCTTTTTTTAGCAGCGAATTGCCCTGCTGATGCGCTTGAAGACATAAAACATTATTCATCGATGGATAGTGTTGAAGTGGTGCAGCTTGACATCAAGAATGATGAACTAGGCATGCTTTGCAAAAGGCAGCATAACATCTCTATGCTAGGCATCCAGAAATGAGACGATGGTGCGTATAAAACTAGACCTTGGTCAGATGCGGCAGATAGCGCTGTTTGAGAAGATAACACATATCCAGCCAAGGGATTGTTTTGAGGATGAACTCACAAAGCAATTATGTTTCATAGTGCCACCAGACACGATAAGCCGCGCGATAGGCAAATCAGGAGCGAATGCGAAAAAACTTGAATCGTTATTCAAGAAGAAGATAAGGATTGTCGAATACTCAGAAGAACTCTGTGAATTCATCCAGAATCTCCTTTATCCATTGAAACTCACAAACGCAGAGATCACAGCTGAAGGCGGAGTGTTGCTTGAAGCGAAAGATCATGCCACAAGAGGCTACATAATCGGACGTGCGGCACAGAACCTTCGGAACCTTGAGAAGAACGTCAGACGGTTCTTTGAGGTAAAAGAAATCAAAGTCGTCTGAACCAAAAGTTTTAAAAAGGAATAATAGACACCAACTAAGAATCGTATTTAATATATAAAGAAATCATGGTGAAATGAATGGCAAAAAAAGCAAAGGGCATTAATGCGGCAGCAAAACTCATGAAAAGAAGGAGCAAATCAAGATGGCTCGACTCAGGTTATATCAGAAGGACTCTTGATCTCAAAAGAAAATCCGACCCATTAGAAGGATCTTCACAGGCAAAGGGGATAGTCCTTGAAAAGATACAGATCGAAGCTAAGCAGCCAAACTCAGCTATGCGAAAGTGCTGCAGAGTTCAGCTTATCAAGAATGGCAGACAGATCGCCGCTTTTATGCCGCGGGATGGAGCCCAAAAGATGATTGATGAACACGATGAAGTAATCATCGAATGCATCGGCGGAAAACAGGGACGTGCGAAAGGAGATATCCCTGGAGTCAGATGGCAAGTGATCAAGGTAAATGACCAGTCACTGAAGTCTCTCTTGAACGGTAAAGCAGAAAAAGCAAGGAAGTGATGAATATGTCAGAAATCAAAGCATTCACAAGATGGGACATTGACGGAATCAAGATAGATGATCCTGGACTAAAAGATTATATCACGGTCAAACCACAGATAGTGCCACGAAGCGGCGCAAGATACGCAGGATCAAGATTCCATAAATCAAAGGTATTCATCGTCGAGAGACTCATGAACAAGATCATGGTCGCTGGCCACAAGAGCAAGAAGCATAACAAATCGAGTGGACATTGCACAGGAAAAGGCCATAAGGTCTATGATATAATGGAAGCTGCTCTTACAATCGTCGAAGAACGGATAAAAGAGAATCCTATCAAAGTCCTCGTGAAAGCGATCGAGAATGCTGCTCAGCGTGAAGAGATCACAACAATCGAATACGGTGGCGCAAGATATCCAAAAGTTGTCGAGTGTGCTCCACAGCGACGAGTTGACCTTGTCCTTAGGCATCTTGCCCAAGGAGCATATACACGATCATTCAAGAAGAAGCGGGACATCGCGAGTTGCCTTGCTGAAGAGATCATACTTGCATACAAGGCAAGCCCAGACTCCCATGCGATTTCAAAGAAGCTCGACGTCGAGAGACAGGCTGATTCCAGCAGGTGATCCTGCTGTTAATTTTCACTTTTTTTATCATCTATTTCTGGAGAATTATCTTGTCAATCGAAAACGACCACCCTTAGTCACAGACCAGTGGCATAATTCGCTCCGGGTCGTTTTCTCGGACCCTTGCATTTCCACTAAATCGCCACTCGTCAATAGACGGGTGGAAATGCAAGATTATAGATAAAATCATTGTGGCTTGGATCAGCTTTAACTATAAGCCTTGCCTATCCTGCAGAGTTCAATAAGTCCAAAAAGAGTCTCATTTTTCAGAACCTTCATCTTTTTCTTATACTGCCTGTTCAAAACGATAGAATTCAAACCTTTTCCCGATACAGTCCCTAAGATGATACCACCGATCGCACCCACTAAAACACCGACAACACCAAATGCAAGTCCTGCTCCGATACCACCACCAAGCATTCCAAATGCGCCAGATCCTGTGACAGTGCCGACACGTCTGAGTTCAGAATCAGACTGTGCGATCTCCCATTCAGCCATCACATCCGATTTATTCTCCCAATACGTTCTATAAATTGTCTTCTCAATGTCACCCCGTGGTTCCACACCGACAAGACCTTTCTCTTTGTATAGCTTCAGTATCTTCCCAAAAATGAACGTTTCCTTATTCTCATTCAGTACAATATCAGCCAAAGTATCATCACCATAAAGATCCACAGACACAATCTTCGATATCGATGCGAGATATTGGCCGGTAAGATTCTTCAACAGACCTTCACCTTGCAGAACAGAGACCTTTTTATTCGCGATATATTTGTTCATCTCTTTGACCTTACGTTGATATATCCGCAACGTCGGTGATATAAGTTCATTGAGATCATCGGCGATAGAATCAAAATTCATATCAAGAACTTTGAGTTGCTGATTATATCGCTTCCGCTCTTTTGATTCCACAAAAGTATAAGAAAAATCAGTTTTCATATTTACCCTCAAAAAGACAGGATAACCTTCTTACTAATATAGGTTTCGTCTCAAGAGATCAAGAAAAGTCAAAAAAATAAATATTGACATCATTTTTTATTACCAAAGTAGAATATCTTGTCGATGGCCACATCTTCTGCTTGATACCCGCCGCTTCTTGGATGATTGTTTCCAGTCAGTTTCACTTCAGGAGCTGCCACAGCCTCTTTGACTTCGACTCGTGGCGCAGGAGCAGACGCCCGCATCTCAACAGCGACCTCTTGCCTGCGTACTGGAGCGGCTGATCTTGATTGCTCAAGTTTTCCTCTTAGTTCATTGACCTCGCCGATGATATCATTCATAGCATGCTGCATTTTCATGATTATATCAGCCATGTTCGAGACCCTTGCTTCTTGCTCTCGATATAGTGAAGAGAGGTTTATGAATTTGCTCTCCCAATCCAGGCTGACACCTTCGACTTTGGCAGCCTTGACTTCAATCCTTTCAGGAGTATTTTCTGGTTCTTTCTTATCATTCAATTTCCTCAAGAATCCAAGTTCACTTTTGCTATCGACCATACTATCTGCCTTAAGATATGCATCATCCATAGAACTGGCAATCCCAAAGTCTTTCAATTCACGCGCGAGTTGATTAACTCGCTGAAGCTTAGCTACATCCATCCTCACATCACCTATGGAACTTTTTTTTGAACTTAATCCGAAATCAGTTATACATCCGCTCTACTAATATACAAATTGATATACTGATTTATAAACATTTCGATAGTTTAAACTACACTATATAACCACACAATCAACTAAAAGTAGAGAAATTTTTATATCCAATCCACATCACACAACCAACAGAGGCAAAATCATGAGCATATATAAAAAAATAGAAGGACAGCTATATAGACCAAAAACAATAGAACAGATAGAAGAGATATTAGATAATTACACCACTTCTCAAGCACCGGCACAGCTTAAAAAAGATCGGCTGCTCCTGAATAAAGAACAGACAACTGATCTGCTTGAAAAAATAGTGAAACCTGCTTTTTCAGAACTAACGGGAATCAAAATAACACACAAGATCCCAATGGTCATGAGTTCAGGAAGCGACTTGATAGACAGCATCAGATATGATTCAGGCACAGCCCTGACATATGCTGTGACAATGGAAGTCCTGACAAAGATGATTCTGAAAAAAAAGTTAAGTCTAGTCAATCTGATCGCAGGATATACATCAGCCATCGCGTCATCGACAATTTCTAAAAGAAATTTGGCTGGTCTAAGCAAGAAAAATCACATCTATGTAAAACAATTAGATGATATCCAAATGCCACAAGTATTGGCACATGAATTGACACATTTTGTCAGGCTCCATGGGTTAGGGTGGTATAAATTCTATAAGACATTAGATATCATCGAAGAAGGTCTGGCAACAACAGTCGGTCTTCAAATCCACAAAACAATACAAAATGCTTCAGAAGATCTGACTGCTGCAAGCCAATTGAAACAAGCATATTTTCTCATTCGAGCAAAAGAACACATTATCAAGGCATCAGATGGAAAAACACACCCGAAAAAAACAAGGCTCAAACGATTCACAACAGCCAATTTTGGATCAGGAAAGTATTATCTAGGATATGCATTATTCGCGATTGCTGTAGAAAAACATGGTGATGATGTCATAAAAAAAGCGATAAAAGGGGATTATTCATCTCTGTTTGACTAATCATAAAGCATTTTCGAGTTCAAGTTTCAACTGTTTGTATTTATCGGATTCATCGACAGAATATTCCATCGCGCCTGACGAGATCGAAAGGACCATGTAATTTCCCCGACTATGATTTATTCCTCGTCTAAAGGTCTCTTCTCCAAATACAAGTGATGCAGCAGTAAGCAACCCACCGGTCAGAACAGAATCTAAGAAAAACGCAGCCACTGCTCCGCCGCCAGCGATGACTGTTCCAGCACCACCAAATTCCTTCATTTTCTTTTCATATGCCATTTCAGTCGGATAAATAGTCCCTATGATCTTATCATTTTCAGTCGCAAAACTGATGCCATAAGAAGAGATACAAGAGTCTCCAAGATCCGGGTCAGACAGATATTCCCTGACCGCACTGAGATTGCATAGCTCTTCTCCGGAAACAAGTTTCGCTGACGCAGCCATCACTTTCGGCATCCCAAAATGACCTCTGATTACTGAAAAGAACTTCCCTAGATTATTATATAATTTTTTCAGTGTCATTTTACGTTCAAATCCGAGAGTCTTGTTTGTGAAGATATGTGAATATGGTTCAAGACAATAATCCAATTTACCATCTACGAAATGTATGCCCGGAGAATATATCTCGATATCACTGCCATTCTTGACAAGCTCATGTTCTATCCGACCCACATACCCTTTGCACCTTGTCGCTTTTCTGAACATGCCGTGAGACGTACACTCACTTTTTATCACAACATTGTCGGCATATTCCCCAAAAAAAGAACCAGGATATGAAAATCCGACTAACAAAGGCGATTGTTTTGTGCCTCTTGCTTCACGGCATAGATTAGATAATGCATTTACTGAATCTAACTGAAATAGCTGAGGGACAGACCTAGATTTAAACATTTGATAGAAAAGTTTACCGAAATGGAAATACTCACCAGGATTTGCCCCACAATAATTCTCCACACATAGGCCTACAAGCGTGCCGAATATCTTGCTGACCCTAAGATTGACTTCTGCGATATTCCTGTCGAAATACTT
>PCVE01000037.1:0-4392 GCA_002762705.1 Candidatus Woesearchaeota archaeon CG11_big_fil_rev_8_21_14_0_20_43_8
AGCGGGAAATCTTTTTTTAGGAACAGTTCTTCTAGCGATTCTTTATCAAGCATCTTACGCCCGGGTTCTGTTATTGAGAATACCAACTCGCCATCTTTCCTGACATCTATCGCCGCTTTCTTCTTCAGTGTGCCTATGCAGACATTTATCTCTTCACGGTTCAGGTCCGCTTTTTTCTGCAGGTCGTCCATGCTGAGCGGTCCGTCTTTCAATGCGATCAGAAATCTTCTCTCTGGTAGTTTCTTATCTCTATATTCCCTGCCGTTCTCGTCAAGATCGACCATCTCCTTGACATCTTCTTTCAATTCTACTGCTTCTTTATTTCCGAGCCACTGCACAGCCCTCATGACTTCTATGTCTTTTAGGCCTGTGGCTTTGATTATCTCATCAAAATCACTGTGGCTCTCAAGTGCCGGAAGCACCTTTCTTTCGAGCGGATGCAATGTTGCTATTAATTTTTCATGCATTTTTGTATCTATGGTGGCAGGACTGGCTCATTTATAAAGGTTACTCGCGTAAGTAATATATAATCTGCAGCAGATGGTATCTATCATGAGAAGAGGAGTATCATTTGGGGATTACGGCCAGAGGACAAGGCTTGAAGAAGAGCACCTTGAAGCTTTGCTCAAGCATTTCTCTCATCTCAGTGTGGATCATGTATCATTGCATTTCTCTTTGCTGAATGAAGATAAAGATGATCCGACAGCCTGTGTCGCGACAGAGAAGACGATGTCTGACGATCATATAAAACGCTGTATCGATGCTTTCAACAGGATCGCGATCGATGTGCAACTAAAGCCGCATATAGATACAATAATATTTCCCTGGCGTGGCGAGATCGCATACAAGACGAAAAAAGATCTGGACGATTTCTTTGATAGATACTATGGTCTAATGCATCATTATGCCGTGCTTTCTGAATCGCACGGAGCAAAAGAATTCTGCATCGGCACAGAGTTGAAAGCTTTGTCAAAAGAGACTGAACGATGGAAGGCCTTGATAAAAGAAATCCGAAACGACTTCTCTGGTCAGATCACTTATGCCGCTAATCATGATGAATATCAAAGTGTGAGATTCTTTGACTCGTTGGACTATATCGGCATCGATTTCTATAGCACGATATGTAACGAGAAGAGTCCAAGCCTGGACACGATGAAGAAAGGTCTTGAGAAGCACAAAAAGAGACTCAAAACATTCTCTGAGCGAGAGAACCAAAAGATCGTCTTCACAGAAGTCGGGATCACTAGCCGGGATTATGCATGCAAAGATCCTTGGGAGTGGGGCGATCTTTCGAAGTATGATGCGAATCCATGGCTGCAGGAAAGATATTACGAAGCTATCTTCCAGACATTTTGGAATGAAACATGGTTTGATGGCATGTTCTTTTGGGACTATCCTTATCTGGATATGATAGATGGAAGTTATGAAAAACATTTCTGTCCATATAATAAACCTGCAGAATCAGTGATGATGCGATGGTTCAGCTGATGAATTGTTTTTTCTTGTGTCTTATGATGCGTCTTTCCCGAACATCATCTATACGCTGTACGCCTTTCTTCGCATAATATTTTGTGTTCTTGACCCATGCTGGCAATTTTCCCAGGTGGCACATGATGTCTCTTACAGAGTTTCCGTTCTTTCCTATGACTCTGTTTTGCCTCTTTCTTATGGCATCGAGGAATGAATCGATATCCGCGTCTTCTTTTACGAATGTGAGTGTGTTGCCAAGCTCTCTTGTCGTATGTCCATCGCTTCCACCGGTTATACCTTTGCGAAGATCAGACGCAAGACCGATGGCCTGTAGGTTCCTTTTGTGTATGTTGCATCCTTGTATCACTTCGACACCATGATAGCGGTCGAGAAGCGCGTCACAGACATGATTCCTGTGATACTTATTGCATATCGATGTCGCTCCAGGAGCGAATGGGTGCGGCATGACTGAGACGCAGTTATAATCTTCTGTTGCGTCAAGGATCTGATGGGCAGTTAGATAATCTCTTTTCTTGATTGTCGGTTTGATGTATCTGTCATAATATTCTACCAATTCAGATATGTGATAGAAAAATAATAAAGTATGGAACCCCCTGTCGCATCTCAATTCTATTCCCGGGATACTGAAGATATCTTTATGCTTCGATAGTTCGATCGCGCCTTTTATCACGTCATGATCAGTAGCGGCAAGACCAAAGCCATATTTTCTGCATTTCTTGACTATGTTACTGATGAGCGCGCTGCTGTCAAAAGAGTATTTTGTATGGAAATGCATGTCTGCATAGGTGTAATCATGATCAATATCATTCTGGAGCTTAATCTTATGGAACTCAACCCTTCTCCTAACCATGGTTGTAAGAGATGATTTATAGTATTTAAAACTTAGTTATCGGTTTAGAGCTGTGGGGTGTGGGGTTTTGGGTGTGAGTTCTGAGTTATGGGTTTTGAGTTATGGGTTTTGAGTTATGAGCTATATTGTATGAACTCATAGCGCATAGCTGTCAGTCCACACCAAAGACCCTACCAAAACCCTTATAAATAATACAACCTGCCCAACAGAACATGTCAAGAATAGCTATCATCAAGAAGGACAAATGCACTGGCGAGCAATGTGGCTATGTATGCATGAAGGTCTGCCCAAGGAATCGGGAAGGAGAGAACTGTGTCTTCATAGATGAGACCACAAAGGCAGGCATCAATGAGGAATTGTGCATCGGTTGCGGAATCTGCCCGAACAAATGTCCTTTTGAAGCTATCCGGATAATAAACCTTCCATCAGAGCTTGACAATGATCCAATACATCAATATTCACAGAATGGATTTCGTCTCTATAGCCTTCCTATCCCGATGTTCGGGAAAGTTGTCGGTATCCTTGGAAAGAACGGCATCGGTAAATCTACTGCTATAAAAGTGCTCGCAGGCGTACTCAAACCTAATCTTGGCAGATGGGAAAGCCAGGAAGGATGCAAGACAGAGGAACTCATCGAATATTTCAAGGGCACTGAAGCCCAATTATTCTTCGAGAGATTAAGAGATGGCAAGATCACAGCCGCCTACAAACCGCAGGCAGTGGATATGATCCCAAAGACCACAGAAGGGAAAGTGATAGACTTACTCAAGAAAGTGGATGAGCGCGGTGTGTTCGACGATCTTGTGGACAAGCTGGATCTTCGTGGCATACTTGATAATGATATAAAGACAATCTCGGGCGGAGAGCTGCAACGAGTCGCGATTGCGGCGACAGTCATGAAGAAGGCGAACCTCTATATATTCGATGAGCCGACATCTTACCTTGATATCAAGCAGAGGATACGCGTGAGCAAATTCATCCGGTCTCTTGCTGACGAAGGCACTGCTGTGCTTGTCGTCGAACACGATTTGATAATACTTGATTACATGACTGACCTTGTGCATCTCATGTATGGGAGCGAAGGCTGCTATGGTGTGGTGTCGCAGACAAAGACAGTCAAATCCGGGATAAACACATATCTGTCTGGCTATCTCAAAGAAGAGAACGTGCGTTTTCGAGAAACAGAAATAAAATTCTTCTCAGCTCCTCAGGATATCGGCAGGGTCGAGCAGGAGATGATCACTGATTGGACTGGCCTCAAAAAAAAACTTGGCTCTTTCCAGCTTGAAGCGACAGAAGGGAAAGTGCACAGGCATGATGTCATAGGTATACTTGGTGAGAACGGCATAGGTAAGACTAGCTTTGTCAAGATGCTTGCAGGCGTCTTCGATCCTGATGAAGGCAAGATCGAAGAGAAAGTCAAGGTGTCTTACAAATCACAGTATCTTGAGAAAAGCGATGAGCTTGTGATATCTGTGCTTTCTGAAGCCATGCAATATGAATCTCTCCTGATAAGGCCTTTGAATCTGAAACCATTGTTCACAAAGCAGCTCGATCAGCTATCAGGCGGAGAATTGCAAAGAGTCGCTATCGCAGTGTGTCTCGCAAGAGACGCGGACCTTTTCCTTCTTGATGAGCCGTCTGCTTATCTTGATGTCGAGCAGAGATTGCTCGTGTCAAAAGTTCTTAGAGATTTCATGGTGCAGCGCGGCACGAGCGCGATGGTGGTCGACCACGATCTTCTATTCATCGATCATATCTCGAGGCGTCTTGTGGTCTTTGACGGCGAGCCTGCTATCAGAGGTATCGTGAACGGTCCTTTCTCGATGATCGATGGCATGAATCTGTTTTTGAAAGATCTCAAGATCACAATGCGGCGTGACGAGCATTCCAACATGCCGCGTGTTAACAAGCCAGGTTCTCAGATGGACCAGAAACAGATACAAGAGAATAAGTTGTATTATGTCTGATTCCTCTCTCCGAATATCGCAGTCCCTATCCTGACCATGTTCGATCCCTCTTCTATCGCGATCTTGTAGTCAGAAGTCATG
>PCVE01000037.1:4413-17075 GCA_002762705.1 Candidatus Woesearchaeota archaeon CG11_big_fil_rev_8_21_14_0_20_43_8
TATCATCATAGAACATTTTCGCTTCTCTGAAATATTTCCTTCGTTTTTCAATATCAATGGAAGGGGTCATCATCATGATCCCGATCAGCTTGATGTTGGCAAGTTCTTTGATCCGATCAATTATCTGGCGTGCATCATCAAGCGCAGCGCCGGTCTTTGGATCTTCATCACCAAGATATATCTCGACCATGACATCCATGATCTTCTTGTTTTCTTCTGCTCTCTTATCAATTTCTTCTGCGAGCGCGATAGAATTCACAGACTGGATGACATCAAAATGTTCTACTACTTTCTTTACTTTGTTCTTCTGCAGATTCCCTATGAAATGCCAGGTGATATCAAGGTCTTTTAGTGCTTCGATCTTTGGCAATGCTTCTTGCAAGTAGCTCTCACCAAAATCCCTAATGCCAGTAGAATATGCTTCTTTGATGGATATTACAGATCTCTTTTTCGATACAGCGACAAGGGTGGCTTTCCCGATCTCTTCCATGATATGTCCGATAGCTGTTTTGATACCCATCATGATTGGTTCGTCAGCGATATGTGACATTGAAGAATTGTCTTATGGTCAACCAGAGATGATTTGCGTCTTCGATCGCAAGACCTTCTGCCTGTCTTGTGTATGTTTTATAGATGAACCGATCAAATAATTCTCGTATGAAAAAATAGAACGGCTTGTTCACCATCTTCCCTTCATAATCTGTCTCGATCATGACTTCGATCTTCACATGTATGTTGCCTTTCTGTATCTTCTTTTTCTTCCCATCCATCTCTACGACGACATCATGGCAATCAGTGATGATAAATTTTGTCTTCAAGATATTCTTGGCATAATCTGATGTCTTCTTCCATGGCGTGAACTTTAGCTTGATCTGTTTTCCAGTTTCTTCCACAATCTCTTCATAGAACGGTTCGAATCGATCATATCCTTTGTCAGTTATCCAGTCATCTACTATACTGTACAGATCATCGATGCTGAACAGACCAGTGTATTTGAAATTAAGAATCTTTAAGCTTCTTTTTTCGCCCATCTTCATTCACCATTATCTTTAAGTTCTTCATCATATGATTCTGGCCTGTCAATTTCGGCCATCCTATGAGACGTCATGCCAATCGCAGCTTTTAATTTCTCATTTAGTTCTTGCACTCTGTACCAAAGATAGTCAGCATGCATTGTATCTATATCATGGAGCAAGATATATTTTTCTAGGATCACTTTCAATCTCTCTTTTATCGGCGAAGAAGACCATAATTTCTCATAATCTGTATGGACTTCCATTGTTGTCTCTACAAATATCCTGCCTTCTATCATCTTCTTTTTCTTCCCGTCCTTGACCACTTCGATCTGTTTGAATTGCTGCGAATAGAACCGTAGATGCACCATGTACATGATGTAGCCAGTAACTTTTTTTTCGCCATGATATTTTATCTCGACTTCAGCAGGTGGTTTATGTTTGTACATATCTTCGATGAGATTGAAATGGTCTTCCTGGAGCCAATTATATCCGGTCTTATACAACCGATCAAAATCAAAGGTCCCTCTGAACTTGAACCTTGTTGTCTTCATCTTGATGACCATGGTATAAAATATTGAAGAAAGCGTTTATAAAGGTTTTTATCGATATGCTAAAAACATCATGCTTTTAGGATTTGATTATGTAATTGACAACTTCTAAAAGCAATGCCACGACATCTTTTCTTTCCTTCTTTAAGTATGCGTTCAAGGTCTTTAGTTCCAGTATCTGAGATTCTATGACTTCTTCTTTGTGCTCTAATGATGTGTTCAGATTATCGATCAGATTGATCTGTTCATCTATCCTCTTCTGTTTGCCGTCGATCAATAATGATAACTCATTATACTTGTCAAGCTTCTCTTTCAATGGTGTATCGTCCTGTATGTATTGCAGGTCTTCACATGAACAGTTCTTCTCGATGATTATCTGCTGCTCGATGATGTCTGGCTTGATGAACAATGATATGCCTAATGATAATATCAGTATGATTATGATGACATAGAGATAATTGATGATTCCACCTGAATGTCTCTGGCTAGTCGATATATTTATTGGCTCTTTTTGTTGTGGTCCCTCTTGCAATTCAGAGATGCATTGATCCACAAGCGCCCTATCATATCCTTTTTCCAGAAGCGCAGATCGTATATGACTCATACGGAAGCCTTTTTGCTGTCCGTGTTTTAGAATATGCATTATGCGCTCTTTTGTCACTCTATAGCCTCTTTTATATATCTCATATCATCACTGATATATAAAAACTTTGCGGGATTTAAGAAATAGAAAAAAATCATGCAGACATGAAGCCCACACGGATGCTGTCTTCTATTGGGAAGGCTATATCATCATCGAATCTTCTCTCTGTATACAAGTGCTGTACGCAAAATCCACCGATGATCTTTCCAAGCGCTGTTTTTTTGTTCATATCGATTCACCTCTGCTTTTTATCTGATCTGGTTCTCCATTGTGATCTGCTTGATCCGCTGAAAAAATATCTGTTCGATCTGTTTTGTATCAGGCGTTGTTGTCATGTGAATCACCTCTAGGATTGATTTGGGGGTGTTTCTTTATTAACTTCAGCCGGCCATGTCCAGTGGACTGGGAAGATGCCGAAACGTAGAATTCTGTGTTCTTATGGGTATCTCTGGTGGGTTTTCATAAGACTGATTAGAAGTTATGGTCGCTATTTGATGTACTTTGGATATGTGCCGGGTTCCATGAAGACCTTGTCGATGCGCACGCAGACTCCTTTCTCTGCTTTCTGTATGTCTTCAGAGATCATCACTGCAGTCCCAAGCGCCACTAATTCATCTTTCAGGCTCATCACAGCGATTATGTCGTCTTTATTTATGCCACTATGGAACCTTGCGACTCCGGGTATACAGAGATTTGATCCATGGCAGAGCGGGTTGATTGTAGTATCAGCCACCCAGACCATTGGCAGGTGTTTCACCGCGTTCTCCATCGGCTGGACCACTTTTCTGAGAAATCTCTCATTTCCTTCTTCTTTGTAGAAATAAAGCGCGTCTGATATGTCCTGTAGGGTGAATGCTGTGCTCTCATCTATCGGTCCGGCCTTTGTCCTTCTAAGTTCAGCCATGTGAGCGCCGCTTCCTGCTTTGATGCCCATATCATGAACCAGTTTCCGGATATATGTCCCGCCTTGGCACCCGACCTTGAAAAGTATGTTCCTTCCATTTTCAATCTCGAGGATGTCGATGTAATAGATCTCACGTGTCCTCAATTGTCTTTTCACGGCGCTCCTGACTGGCGGCATCTGTTCGATTTTTCCAGTGAATCCTTCGCATAATTTGTATATCTCATACTCAGATATCTCTTTATGAAGATTCATGAGGCAGACGTATTCTTTTCCAGCGTTCAGTATCGCCTGGACTACTCTTGTGGCCCTTTCTATCGCTACTGGGAGGACACCAGTGACACCCGGATCCAAAGTGCCTGAATGTCCGCCTTTGTTTACACCCATGATTTTCTGGAGATATGCAGATACTTGGTGTGATGTCGGGCCTTTAGGCTTGTCTACATTGATTATGCCATATTTGATGAGTTCAGGGATCGGTCTTTTGTCTGGCTCTGTCCCATATTCTTTGCATGGGGTCAATTCTCGTTTGATGAGGATCTCTCTTTTTTTCTTTTCAAATGGCAAGGTCGACATGTTCTCTTGGGATAAAGCTGGGTGTTAATAAAGATTACTATAGAAATATTTATATATGATAATCTTCGTAGGGGAAACGGGTGAGTCAGTATTAGAAAAGAGGTGAAGAATAGATTATTCATTGCTATTTTGCTAGTTGTCACCTTTTTATATGCGTATTCTTCTTTTGCTGCGACAAAGACACTCTGTCCTTCTGGTTGTGATTATGATGATCTCTCAGACGGGCTTTTTGGAATAAACAACACTGCTGACTCTCTTGTCATCAATGGAAGCGGGATGTATTGGGTGAATTCGACTTCGTTCTATAACATCAGTGGGATGATTGAAGTGAGTTCTGATGATGTCTCGCTTGATTTCAATGGAAGCACTGTATTTGGCGATGAGAGCAATATCGGCGTATGGGTGAATTTCTCAAATAATGTCACTATCCAGAATAGTGTTCTTAGTAATTTTAGCCGGGCAATATATGCAAATTACTCATCTAATCTGACTATTTTCAATAACACACTGATCATGTACACTAATTCATCATATGCGATATATCTGCGTAATATAACTCATTCTTCCGTCACATTCAACAACCACACTTCAATTGGTGTCACTACAGATGTGGGAGTTTTATTATGGTATAGTCAGAATGGTATCATCAACAACAACACCCAGCATGGCAGGACTAACATAAGATCACCAGTAGTCTCATTCTCAACCAATACGACTGTAATCGGCAACTATCTGACAAGCGGAGGAATGCAATATACTGGTTGGTATTATCTTGGATTGGATCCTATTCCAATGTTCAGACATAATATTTATGATAATATGTTAAATGGTCTTCCAATTGTTCTTGTCAAAGACTCGCCCGGAACATATCTTGAGAATAATGCGAGTATAAACCAACTGTTTTTGATGGATTCTGATAATTCTGTCTTTGACAACCTCACATTCGGAGCAGAGTTTGGTGGTCTGAACTTAGCTAATTCCAAGAACATCACTTTATCAAATGTGGAGGTGGATACAGAAAATTGTGTGAGGGTGGAATTCCAGAATATAAGTGAAAGCCGGTTTGAGAATATCTCAATCAACATGACTGCTGGTTATGATACAACTTGTTCCCAACAAGCGTTCTGGAATTATCACGGGTTTTCTAATAATATTATTCGAAATTATTCTGTTTATGAAAATGATTATGGAGTAACTAACTTTGCGTTATATTTCTATTCGTTGTATCTTGAATCAACAAACAACACTTTCATCGATTGTAGCTTTGTCGCAAGGAATGTGTCAAAACTCGCTTTGTTAGGCAGCTACGTGGATGGAGATCCTGTTATGTATCTGCGTTTCTTGAACACTCGTTTCATCAACAACGGAAGCTATGCTATTATCATTGGCGAAGATGTCTCATTAGATTTTGTCGATTCTTATATCGAAGCGCCATATGGCATCGATGTCCATTTTGATTATACCAATGCCAAGGCTTATTTTCTGAACACTACATTCAACCGTGGCAGGGTGAAGACTGATTCAGGCATTTCTGCGAACTATACGGTCGCGTGGTACCTCGATGTCGCATTGAATAATACTGCTGGTTCAGCATTGGATGGGCTTAATGTGTCTGCATACAATTCGACTGGTGATATGCAGTTCTCCGCAATATCTGTCGGTGGTGTCGCACGATTGAATCTGACTGAATACTGGTCGAATATGACACATAATTTCACGATGGGGAACTATACTGTGAATATCTCTGGCTTTGGCTATGAGATGCAGTCTTTCTCTGTGAATATGACCGAGAACAGAAGGGTCAATCTGACATTCGAATGTCCTTTGGTGGTCGATTACTGGTGGAATGTCACATCTGACTTATACTGCCAGCATCAGACCATGACACTGAACAGCAACCTGACAATTGCATCTTCTGCGAATGTGGTGTTTGATAATGTGACTTTGATTATGAACTCTTCGGGGAATGTCCATAACAAGCTGTATAGTTATGGTAATCTTACTGTGAATAACTCGAACATCACTGCAGGCAATAGTTCGGTAGATTATATCTGGCGAAATGAACAGCCAGGACATCTAGTTCTTGAGAACTCCATTGTAAGCGAAGTCTGCGGGAATGCGTCAGCGTCATGGTCGATCTATAATTCTCTTTATGTCGCGGCAGATCACTCAATCATCCGGAACAATGACCTTCTATTTGATTCAGATGCAGGTGAAAGCGGTCTTGGTGTGAAATCCGCATCTGATGTGATCATAATAAACAACACTATCATTGTCGGTTCTGGCAGCAGTGGTTCTCTGTACTTAAATTATGCAAAAAATGCAACTGTGGATTCAAACAATATCACAAACACTGGAAATTATTCTTATGGGTTATATAGTCTCTTCTCAAACGGTGGTCTGTTCACAAACAATACGATCAGTTCTGTAGTCTGGTCTGCTATCAGGCTATATAAATCAACAAATATGACTTATGTCGAAAATAATCTATGGAATAATCTTTCTTCTACAATCATTTATCTTGATGGCACGACCAATAGTGAATTCAATCATTCAATCGATACAACTAATCTGGCGAATGGATATCCTATTTTGTACTATAATGGCATCTCAGATACTGTCTTTGAGAATCAAGTGATGTCTGGCCAGCTGATAATCACCCAATCAACAAACATCACAATAAGAAATATCACATTCGACTCAAATTCAACGGGCATATTTTTTGGGAAGGTGAATGATTCTTTGGTGTATGATGTTGCATTCAAGGATGCGGGCGATTGTATGTGGGCATTTCGTTCTGAAAACATCACATTTTCAGATATTTTTGCGAATATTACCGGGTTTGGCGCCTATATCCTTTATTCTTTTTACAGTAATAATCTCAGACTCTCAGATTCATCATTCAATCTGACAAATTCAAGGTATCAAAGAGGAATATCTAATATAAACTCTTTGAACTTCAGCATGGAAAACTCGTTGATAGATTCGTATTCATATCTCTTATTCTTCGAAGGCACAGGTGGTCTGACGCGTCTATCTGGAGTTGATCTGATAACTCACACAACGGATAAATTGTCTTCTTTCGTTGTGGCCAATCGTCCCACTGTGACTGAATTGATCGATTGTTCAATGCTTGCGCCGGATATCACTGACATGAACATATCCACGACTAATGCAAGCGTCTCTTTGATAAATACTTCGATTGATGAAGATGACATACTTTTTCATACAACTGCTTTTGATAGCAATTATTCTGTCGCATGGTATCTAGATGTGGATGTGCAGGACGCACGCGGAACAAAGATGCCTTCTGTGAACATCTCTACATACAATTCGACTGACGCGTTTTTGAAATCTACACTCACTGGATCATCTGGCGTGGGCCGACTTAACCTGACGCGATATTGGGCGAACATTAGTGGTAAGTATTATTATGATAATTATACAATAAATATAACCTCTTCCTATGGCACAGAATCATATTCAATCAACATGTCGACGAACAGGCGGTTAAATATCACTATGTCATGTCCATCAGTCGTCGATTACTGGTGGAATGTCACATCTGATATCTACTGTCAGCACCAAACGATGACGCTGAACAGCAACCTGACGATCAACGAGAGCGCGAACGTGTTATTCAATAATGTCACTTTAATCATGAACTCATCGAGCGGCGCGCATAATGGCATCTGGTCGTTTGGAAATCTGACTGTCAATAACTCGAATGTCACTGCTGGTAACCCGGATGATGATTATCTATGGAAAACAAAAGAGCCAGGCAAGTTGATACTTGAGAATTCAAGAGTGACAGAATGCGGTTATGATTTCACTGATTGGTTTACTGGTGAAGAATCGTTCCTTCTCCAATCAAATGGATCGGTGATCAAGAACAGTTTCATCGAGTCTGACGATGATCAGGATTATGGCGTGTTGATCAAAAATGGGTTTGACAATCTTCTGCAGAACAATACGATCATCTCAAAGACATCATTCCAAATCTTTATCGGGGGTGCGCACAGAACAAATATCACATTCAATACATTGATCGGAAATGGAAGCACTTCTCCAACATATTCAATCTACATCAAAAACTCTGAATCGGATCTGATTGCGAACAACACTTTAGTTTCTCCAAAATCAGGGTTGGTATTTGCAAACGCATCGGATGTCCAGTTTAATGGCAATACACTCTATATCGGGAATGGTTCAGCTATAATCTTTTATGAATTCTACGACAGGATACAAAATGCCAACCACTCATTCGATGCGTATAACACTATGAATGATCTTCCGATCTATTATCGCGAATTGCAGGATCAGAGCCTCTCAAATTTGGATGATGTGGGTACGCTTATGCTTGGTCATTCTAACAATGGTGTGATAGATAATATCACACTTGTAGACAACAGTTCAAATATTATAATGTCTCATATAAATAATCTGACACTGACAAATGTGTTTAGCAACGATGTCTTCGGCAATAGTTTTTTCTACTTTGTCAGCAACAGCACATTTGAGAATATGGTTTTGAATAAATTTGTATTCTATGCTAGTTACAATAATAAGATCGAAAACATCCGACTAACAAATCTTAATAATCTGAGCATCCCAATCGCCACTCGGATGAGCAGCCTGCTTATCAGTGGCAATGAAGCAGAACTGGATTTGATGCCGATAACAAACAACACATTCACAAATATCACAATCTTAGGTAATTACACTACGGGTATATTCAATTATTATGTCGGGTCAAGTCTGGAATCTGTCAACACTTATATCAACATAAACATGTCCATTCTTGGAACTAAAGGTATTTGGTTGTCCCTGAGCGGACATATGGGCATGATAGATTCTTTTATCAGCGCTCCTCTTGGTGATGATATTTGGATACAATCTAGTTACAATGGTTTAATCTATTTTTTGAATACCACATTCAATGAAAGCTCTGTGTATTATCAGTCTGGCGCTAAAGGGAATTATTCAGTTGAATGGTACCTCGACTTATCAGTCAATGACACAGAAGGCGCGCCGATCTACGGTGTCAATATCAGTGCATACAACCGGACCGGGCAGTTCATCGTATCAGCATTATCGAACACAAATGGCCGGGTCAGATTGAACCTCACTAACTATCGGTCGAATCTCACGCACAGATTCGATCAATCCAATTACACGATAAATTACACATTCGGCACATTCAATGGCTCATACACGACGAACATGTCCACAAATAGAAGATTGAATCTGAGCCTGAACATGGATCTTCCTGAACTCAACAATTTCACATCAGACAATCGCACATCGACAATAGTCGGGCTCACAAAAGAACAGCTCCAATCATTCAATAACTTCACGCTTGCAAAAACAACAGCGCTCGTAAAGTGGACCGGCACACTGAATATAGAAGGCGCGAAGCTTGATAAGTCTGTGACGGTGGTCAATGCATCTGTCTCAATCAATACATCTTCTCTGAACACAACATTCAACAGCCCTGCTTTATTGAACTTCACTGGTGTAGATTGTTCGGACTATGACATCTATTATTCTTCACAGTTCTTCGAGAATCCATTGCTGACAATCACTTCCGGAATCGAATGTCCATCTGCGATCTGCACAAATGTCGTATGCTCAGGCACCACTCTGACATTCAGTGTACCTGGATTCTCAAGCTACGCTGTGGGTCCTGAGAACACGACGACACCACAGACACCAGGAAGTTCAGGCAGCGGTGGCGGTGGGTTCTCATTGAATTCCGAGACAAAATATTTCAGGAATGTTTTTGCGAATCAACTGCTCACTTTTGATATAAACAATTTCAGGATCGCGATGACTTCGCTTTCATTCCGTTCGCTAAAAGATTTCCAGACAATCAAGATATATGTGCGGAGCTATTCAACGCCACCTGCACAGGCGAGCGGATATTCAATCGATGATCCATTCCAATACTTAAAAGTCACACATGAGAATTATATCACAAATGACGAAGTCATAGACATAGAGATGGAGTTCCGTGTTGACAATAAAACTCTGGGAGATAAGAGGGCAACATTATATCGACTCACAGACACTGGTTGGAAAGAACAGAGCACAAAAGAGACGAAAATAGACGGTCCATATACATATTTCATTTCAAAAGTAGATGGTCTCAGCTATTTTGGGATAGGATTATCATCTGATGCGAAAGTAGCAGAACCGATCAAGACGACTGAACCTATCATTCCGTCAGCACCAATCACAGAAGAGCAGAAGCCAAAGATGACAACAGAAGAGAAGATGTCGCAGCCGAGCAGTCAGACCCCGACAGGGCAGGCCATAAGCTCCACACACCATACCACAGAACCCACACCTCAGACCTCAGACCCAACGCCCGAAAAATCCGGATTCTCTTTGAATTCAATCGGGCTCATAATCGCAGCAGTCATAGTGGCTTGCGTGATAATAATTTCCAGCATAGCGATCACCCGCAGAAAGCCAGATGAAGCTCATCATGGGACAAATGTCTTGATAAGGCAAGCTTTTGAAGGAAAACCGATTCCAATAAGTGTACAGAATCTGATAACGAGCACAAAAGCGTGGATGCAGATGGAGTTATCAAAGGGTCACACGATGGATGAGATCAAAAAAGCCCTGAAGAACCAGGGTTGGGAAGATGATCTTATCGATCGGATGCAATGATACAAAAGATTTATTATTTTCAGAAACAATTAGATTTGTGGAGATGACACAAATGATAAAAAAGAAGATGAAAAAGAAGGCGACAATATCCAAAGAAGGGCTTCCATCCGCAGACGTGTCTGCTGAGTCTCAATTCGACCGTGCGGCAAATATCCTCAAGGTGGATGATGATCTTAAGAACCTGATGAAAGTTCCAAAACGTATAATCCAGCTTGAGTTCCCAGTGAGGATGGATGATGGCAAACTCACGATGTTCAAGGGCTATAGGGTCCAGCATAGTAATATACGGGGCCCGTATAAAGGCGGTCTTAGGTATCATCCCGATGTCAGCATGAATGATGTGAAGGCTTTGGCATTCTGGATGACCTGGAAATGCGCTGTAGTGAATATCCCATTTGGCGGGGCAAAAGGCGGAGTGGTATGTGATCCAAAAAAATTATCGAGCGGTGAATTGCAGAGGATAACAAGGAGATTCACAAAAGAGCTTTCTGAAAACATCGGTCCGGATATAGACATACCAGCACCTGATGTAAATACAAATGCTCAAGTAATGGCATGGGTCCTTGACACTTACAGTGTGCATCACAACAGGAGCGCATATGCTGTTGTCACAGGAAAACCAGTCGAGCTTGGCGGTTCTGTCGGCAGAGCGTCAGCCACTGGCCGTGGAGGGTTCTTTGTGCTTCAGGAAGCAATCGCGACTGGCCATGTGAAAGGAGTAAGTGACATAAAAGAAGCGACGATCGCAGTGCAGGGATTTGGCAATGTCGGTTCATATTTTGCATTGAATGCGTATGATGCAGGCGCCAAGATCGTGGCGATCAGCCAGGTCGAAGGAGGAATCTATAATCCTGCCGGATTGAATCCGCATGAAGTCCTGGATCATATCAAGAAAAAAGGGACGATCCTTGGTTTCAAAGGCGCAACAAGCATAACTAATGAACAATTGTTGCTATGTAAATGCAACATACTTGTGCCAGCAGCGATGGAGAATCAGATCAGGGGACGGATCGCACGGAAAATAAAAGCGAAGACTGTCCTTGAACTCGCCAATGGGCCGACGACACCAAAAGCGCATCAGATCCTGCTGTCCAGAGGTATCTTTTTGATCCCGGATATCCTTGCCAATGCTGGCGGTGTCACGGTATCTTATTTTGAATGGGTACAGAACCTGAACCATGATATCTGGACAGAAGAAGAAGTAGATACAAAACTGCATAGGCGTATGAAGGATGCTTATAATGATGTGGCAAAAGCAGCAAGAGATTATAAGGTGGATATGCGGACAGCAGCTTACATCGTCGCTATCGCTCGGGTCGCAGAAGCGATCAAGCTACGTGGGATATATCCATAGTTTTTTATCTATGGTCTTTTATTTTTTTAAGATTTGCGAGGGATGAGATATGGAAGGATGTATTGTACCCGGGACTGAATTAAAAGGGATGTTTAGGGATTCATTAAAAGACGCGGTCGAAAAGACCAATCTTCAGACAACAAAAGAAGCGCTCATGTATGTGTCACAGATGCTTCTTGATTTCACATTGGCAGATCGGTTCTATGGACGGTCGGATCACCATTCAATAAAAGACTTGGCTGATATGGATAATGGAGATTCGCTGACCTCTATACTTCGGAAAACACAAAGACTCCCAAAAGACAGACAGATGCGTGTCTACGTCCATCTGGGAGATCATTTCCTGTTCCTTAGCGGTGTATATAAAAAAAAGCTTGAAAACACTATGAATGGCATAGATTTCTATCGTGATGTCGGCAGGAGATCATATTGGAATGCTTCTGCGATATTATCCGGAGGAGTCTATGAAGAGCTCTCCAATAAATTCTATGCGATAAGCGATGCTTTGGGGTATGTGTCGATAGATTTTTTAGGTGTGAACGCAGATGACATCAATTCTCTCATCGATAAGGTATTTTTTGGGAATGATCCGGCAGCTATCAAGAAATTGGATTCGATAAGTGAATCGATCTCAGTAGAGGAAGAATTACTGATACACCCGAAATATAAAATTCTAGATACTCAATAATAAAGTATATAAAGCACATAGACCAGTTATAGATATAAAACCCTATAGGAAAAAAGATGGTGAGACTGGTCAAGTTATTGGTAGCAATATCCTTGTTCTTCTTAGTCCCATGTGCATATGCCTGGGTGAGCGCTGACTGCGATGTCATTGGCGGTTCTATCGATGCAGGTAGTCTTGTCGATGAATCACCGCTGTATTCACATAATTGCATCTCGTCTAATAGTTTCATAACGACATCTGACCTTAATAGCACGACAG
>PCVE01000037.1:17124-27725 GCA_002762705.1 Candidatus Woesearchaeota archaeon CG11_big_fil_rev_8_21_14_0_20_43_8
ACAAATATTGTCCTTGATCAATCCGAAGTAGAGAACACAATATTTCCATGCGGCAACATGGTCATTCTTGGTGATGTCAAGAATGGTGTGCTTGTCAGCGGGAAACTGATCTATGGCGGTATGTATTTCTATTCTCCATTCCAGATCGCCGCGATATGTTCTGGGACATTGCCAATAACTGGTGTTCTTTCTATAAGCCCGGTTATCATGAGGAACGGTACACAAGCAGTCGTCGAATTCTTCGGGAGCGGAAAGACCGGTCTGAATGTCACAGTGAACACAAGCTCTATCAAGGGATTTTCAAGTATCCAAAGATTGTATGACCTTGGGAAAGAGCCAGACGCGGTCGCTCTTGACAGCATCTATTCTGCCAGGTTCAGGAACGATAATACAAGCGATGCTTCGCTTCTTCTGTTCGGGACGGTCGATGATTCTGTCGGAAATGTCTTGTCTTTCAATACCAGCCTGATATTTGACAACACTCCCCCGTCAGTGAGTCTCACAATCGCAGGTGGATCGAACATCAGCCGGACAAGATCCGTTGAACTGACTCTTGGATATGAAGATGACAATGGGATATACGGGTGTCGGGTCTCAAATTATAATCTCAGCGGATTGATATTCAGATGTCCATTCGATAATGGTCTTGTCTGTGAAGATATGGAGAATCCCATAAATACGCCTTATCGCAGTCTTGCGGGCGGGACTGAAGACAAAGCATTTATCACATCAGACACAGATACGACTGTTATCTGGAATTGGACGAGCAATCCTTCAGCCAATGATGACATAATCAATGGGATAGATACTGATGCAGATGGAAATGTGTTCTTCGCTGGCTATGACAAGACAAACGGCGTGGCTGATCCACAGTTCTATATCGCGAAGCTTGATTCATCCGGCGGATTCGCATGGGACTGGACGCAGCATTATAATGGTCTTCCAAGTGTCTTCAATGATCTGGCTGTCGATAGCGATGGTGATGCGATCGCCGCAGGTTACAGCTATTCACCTGGGAATATCCAGTATCATGTGCAGAAGATAGATTCTTCCGGTGTCCCGGTCTGGGACTGGGAGAGCAATCCGACAGCTGGCGGAGACATCCTGTATGGCATAGCGACAGACAGCAAGGATGGTGTCGTAGTCGCGGGCAAGCAGTTTGTCGCCGGCGCAAATTACCAGATATATGTGCGGCATCTTGATTCTTCCGGCAATCCGGGCTGGACATGGACATCTGATCTTTCAGGGTCTGAGGATGTGCTTTGGGATGTCGCGGTAGACAAGGATGACAACACGATCGTGGTCGGTTATGATCAGAGCGGCACATTGTGGGCAGGATATGTCGCTAAATTCGACCAGGCCGGCGCTTTCTTGTGGGAATGGAGATATGACATGCCGTCTTATGATTCATTTTCCGGTGTGACGACTGATCCGGATGGCAACATCTATGCTGTCGGATATGAACGCACCGCGGGTATCAACAACAACATGCTTGTCGTAAAGCTAGATCCATCTGGCAATCATCTATGGAACCAATCCTATCCGACATCAACCAGTTTAGATAGCTTAACGGCGGTAGCTGTATCTTCTGATGGGACTGTGGTCGTATCAGGCCAGGATTATTCAAGCCAGCGAGCTTATTCTGCTGGGTTCGATCCATATGGCGAGATGCTTTGGGAATGGGCATATGATTTTTCAGCGACCTCTGATTATTCCACATCAATCGCATTGGATCCAGATGATGATATCATCCTTGGTGTCGTGGATACTATCACTATGACCAATGGCCAGTTCCATGTGTTGAAACTGGATTCAAGCGGTCCAAGACAGGCATCATATGAGAACAACGGCGATTTCCCGTTATGGTCAGGGACTGTCGAGATGCAGGTGAAATTCATAGATCAGCCATCATCAGATCCCATTTATTTTTTCTTCGCGAACAATACTGCTGGTGATGCGACATACCAGTTCTATCTTGAATCTGACATGCTCTTCTTCTCATGGATGAATGAGACCGGCAGCACTGTCCTGAAATATAATTGCTCGACTTGCGGGTTAGTGGCAGATGAATGGTATCATCTGGCGTTCTCATTTAGGAATGTCAGCGAAGGGAACCATGCCGCGCGTCTGTATCTTGATGGGGCGCTTATCAACTCGACCAGTGCTGGTACGGATTTCCCGCATTCTCCGGTCGATTGGTTCGAGATTGGATCCGCGAATGACGAATACAAAGGGAACAAGCAGATAAATGAATTCATGATATCTTCTTATCTCAAGAACGCATCAGAGATATATGAGGACTTTGCCCAGCCGACAAAATATCATTTTTCTGCGTGCGAGCCAAAAAAATCATGGATGCTTGGGAATCTGACAGGCAACTGCACAGTCTGGTTCCAGGCGATGGATAATTCAGGCAATATCGAGACTACATTCGATCGGATCAATCTCACTGATTTTGGAGATATAACTCCACCAGAAAATCTGGAACTTTCAGATGATGGCGATTATACAAACGAATCTACTTGGCTTCATGCGAGATGGCATGCCTTTGATCCGGAAGGCACAGTGTATTACAAATATCAGATATTGAATGAGACTGTCCCGATAGCATACTGGACAAGTGCTCCTAATTTCGGCCGTGAGCAGGAAGGCACAAAAACCGGACTTTCGCTTCGCCACAACCACACTTATTTCTTCCAGGTCGCGGCATATAATTACAATCTTCTCG
This sequence comes from Candidatus Woesearchaeota archaeon CG11_big_fil_rev_8_21_14_0_20_43_8, assembly GCA_002762705.1. Classification (GTDB taxonomy): domain Archaea; phylum Nanobdellota; class Nanobdellia; order Woesearchaeales; family CG08-08-20-14; genus CG08-08-20-14. The sequence continues at coordinate 19,853 of PCVE01000037.1, forward strand.
CGACCACTCTGCTGACCGATGGAATAACTGTCGATCTTGTGAATCCACCAAATCCACGTGTGAATTCATCGACGCATGAGAACTATTCCTGGGGCAGTAGCAAGACTGCGAGGGTGCTGATAAACGGTTCTGATGATCTCAGCGGTGTGTATGGTTATAGCTATGTGCTGGATAAGACAAAGACCACAAAACCAGACAATAATCTTGAGATCCGTTTCGAGAAAGATGACTATTGGAATTGGACATACAATCCATCGATCGGCAACGATATGCTCTATGGTGTCGCCGCGGATAAGTACCGGAATGTGTTTATGGTCGGGCTTGACCGTGTGCCTGGAGCGAATTCAAGGGGTACATTGATCAAATTGCTCGCCAATGGTACTTATGCCTGGAACTGGACATATTATCCTGGCGTGAGCGCATGGTTCTCTGGTGTCGATATAGACAATGGCGGGAATGCTATAATCTGCGGCGAAAGCGATGAAGCCGGATCGAATGGTCTTATCTATATCGCAAAGATCGACCCTGATGGGAATCACATGTGGAATTATACTTATGATGTCTCTGCTTCTTCAGATTATATGAACGATATCGAGATCGGAAGCAACAACACAATCATCGCAGCCGGCGCGAGCGGTATCGGGGCTGAACGGGAATTCCATGTAATCAAACTCAATCACAGTGGGGGATTATTATGGAATTGGACTTATAATCCATCTGGTGCAGATGAAGAGCTTATGGATGTCGCTGTCGACAGGAAAGATAATGTCATTGTCGTGGGATATGATCTTTTCATAGGAACACCAAGATATCATCTGGCGAAACTTGACAAGGATGGGAACCTGCTCTGGAACCTGTCTGTTGAGGATGGAGGTATCGGTGAATCTTTCAATGGAGTAGACACAGATCGCGGCAACAACATAATCGTCGTCGGGTTTGCCGGTCTTGGTCATTCTATGATATTCAAGTACAATCCTTCAGGTGTACAATTATGGAATAAGACATTCAGTCCGAGCGGTGGAGCGAATGATATCCTTTGGGATGTCAGGGTGGACAGCCATGATAATATAATCGCTGTGGGCGCGGATTCATCTCCACCAAGTGATCAGTTCCATATCGTGAAATATGATCCCTATGGGAATCATCGTTGGAATTATACTGTCGATGCCTCTTTGACCGGGGACTATCTGCGTTCTGTCTATATCGATAATTATGATAATGTGCTGGCTTCCGGCTACGATAACGGCGGCGGAGATGGAAAATTCCATGTGATCAAGATAAGCAGCCGTGGCGCCATGTCAATCCGGAATGATTCAGAAGTGATCTATGGTTCTATCGCTGATGGCGCCTACTGGTTTCATGCAAAGACGATGGATCGCGCCCACAATTATGGGGCGACACAACATTATAGGTTGCTTGTGGATTCAAGTCCGCCGTCGACGCCGCAGTTCTTGACTGATGACGCTGTGGTCTCATCATCCCGTCTTGCTCTGCAATGGACAAGCGCTTCTGATACTGTGAGCGGCGTCGTAGGGTATTTCGCGAGGATCGATGATGATTCTTCGTTCACATCACCTGAGTACGAGGCATATGTGGGTGATGTCACATCAGGGACATTCGACATGCCTTCGAACGGAACATGGTATGCTTCAGTCCGCGCGATAAACAACGCATCGCTCAACGGGACGTGGTCGAATCAGGTGCAGAAGACGATAGATCAGATCCCGCCGAATATAAGGGTGCAGAAACCGAAAGGTGGTGGCGTGTCTGTCTCTTCAGAGCCGTTGTTTGTCCTGATGACTAATGAGCCTGCCGTGTGCTCTTATGTGCTGTCGACCGGACCGACAAAATATGAGATGTCTTATACCGGTACATATTATCATGAATCACGTCATCAATATATCCTTCCGGATGCCCCATATACTGTGACATTCACATGCGCAGACCAGGTCGGTAACATGAATTCGACTGCTGCATCAGCTTTCACTATCGATTCTATAAGGACAGTCAATGCCGTATCATGGCAGACGACACCATCATCCTTTGTGAATGTGATCGCTAATGCGACGATACGTGTTGTAGATGTGAATCCGGATGGACTCAGCGGGCTTTCGCCTGATCGATTCTCTCTCTTTATCGGGGGCGTCACTGCTATGGACATCGGAGTGGAAGACCTTGATGATGGATATTATAAGCTTACTTTTCGGTCTCCACTGAAAAAAGGCATCTATCAGGTGTCTGCATATGTCGATGGGGTCATATCAGGGACGCTGCCCAACATGGATGTCAAAGATGTGAAGTTCTACACGACATTCATCGGAAATATGGCTGGTCTCACACGTGGTGATTTCATGGTCTATGGTGATTCGTCTTCGAATCGGTTTGGCGTTGCTACGGATACGATAAAGCGAGAATCGAATCTTAGCCTCTCTCCATTTTTTGTCGGGTCTGATATCGGCCGTAATGTGTTCTTGTTTCTGGCTCCGCAAAGATTCAATGTGGAGAAAAAAGAGAAATACTTAGAGGGACAGAATCTCCTCGATCAATCTGTGCCTTCGTTTGGTCTGGCAAGTGTGCCCGATAGATTCACTATAACGACATCTGTCAATTATCCATCGATAGCATTCAATAAGGTAGCGAAAGCCGGGCCTGGCAGATATAATCTTATGATAAAGTACAATGGGGTCTATCTTTCTGGCGTAAATAAAGGGAAGATAAATATGTCTATCACGTTCATCTGATCATTCAGAGCTTCTGCTGACCTGATTTTGTGTGTCCAGCAAGAAAGTGGATGCTAATTAAATGCCAACACCGACAAAAGACTTTCTATACTATCTGTCACAGGAATAGATTTATATTCTATCTCTTTTTCATAAACATCATGATAATCATTGTGACTGGTGTGCCAGGGACTGGAAAGACGACTCTGTCTAAAGCCATCGCGGAATGTCTCAAGCATGAATATGTCGATGTCAATGCAGTCATCGAAGAACATAAGTTGTCTGAAGGAAGGGATGAGAAAAGAGACTGTGCCATTGTCGATATCAAAAGACTTGAGAAAGCGCTTTCGAAGAAGATATCGACTTCAAATGACTTGGTGATCGATTCTCATCTATCGCATTATCTGCCGTCTGAGCTTGTTGATGTGTGTATTGTTGTCAGGTGCGACCTGAAGATCCTGAAAACCAGATTGGAGAAACGCGGTTATTCAGAAGAGAAGGTACGTGAGAACCTCGACTGTGAGATACTTGATATGTGCCTGAACGAGGCAGAAGAGATCGGACATAATATCCTTGTCGTGGATTGCTCTGGAAAAGTGGATATAAAAGACATCTGCCAGAAGATCAAGGCTGTCCATTGATTCTATAGAGATCTCCATTTACCTTGTCAACGATTTTTTTTGGGTCTTTGTATCCAAGTCTCTCAGCGAACTCGATCGCCGCATCTCTTACTTTCTCCTCGAATTTAAGCTGTTCCATTTGTTTGTGGTCTTTCATCCTGTCAGAAATGAATGTTGTAAGGTATCTATCCGTCACTATATCCCGAAATGAATATCCGAGAGCATCAGCGATCTGGTCTTTGATATTATCTGTATCTTTTCCCTTGAACACTTTTGAAATCCGTGAACTTGTGCCCAAGAAATGTCTGAACTGTCCGATCGCGTAATCTATCGAATCTTTCAAGTATGAGATCGTTGTGTCTATCGAATCGTCTGCATTGGCATACCTCTCTGTGAATTTATTGATCTTCACAAAGTCATCTGTCGCGTCAAGCGCCATAGCTCCGAGCCTGTCGATTATTGCCCTCACTTTTTCCTGTTTTTTTGGTTCCACTTTCGATATTATCTCATCAAGAGTCATTTCATAGATTTGCATTTTTATCACCCTTATTGATATTTTTTGAGAACTTGTTATATATACGTGAGGAAATACTGCTGAAACATTTATAAATGCCCGCATATTCCGCCCGCTTGGGTGTTATGCATGCATAAAGATACAATCGTTGTTTATCCTGGCAGTTTCTGTCCGCCGACTAGAGGACATAGTGATATAATTGTTCGTGGCGCGCAGTCTTTTGATAAGGTCTATTGGGCGATCGGAGTAAATTCAAAGAAACGATATCTATTCGATATCGACGAACGAAAAGACATGATGCAACATATTGTCGATGATGCAAAGCGGATGCTTGGTCTAGATAACATAGTCGTCGATTCATTTGAAGGCGCAGTCATACGGTATGCAGAGCGCATCGGCGCGGATATGGTCTTGAAAGGTCTGAGGAACACTACTGATCTCCAATACGAGCTAGACATGGCTACCGCGAATCGAGGCATAAAAAAAGATATCGAGACTATCACGCTTTTCGCAAAACCGCATTATGCAGTCATCAGTTCATCGATAGTCAGGGAGCTTGCATCATTGGGTGAAAATATCGATCAGTATGTCCATCCATATGTGGCTTCGAAAGTGAAGGAGAAATTCAAAAAATGAAATATGGCATAGATCTGCATCTGCATACGCATTATTCAGATGGCATCAAGTCACCTGCTGATGTCGTAGAGTTCATGGCTGACCTGGATTTTTATGCGATCGCAATCTGCGACCATGATACGACTCTTGGTATCGAGAAGGCGGTGGAAGCTGCTTCGAATTATTCTTTGAATATCATTTCGGGGATAGAATTCACGACATCACGATGTGATATGCTTGGTCTTTTTGTGGATCCGAAAAATCCGATCCTGAAATTGTATGAACGTGATATGAAGAATAGCCATGAGAGGATCAATAGGGAGATCGTCGATTCTCTGAAAGGAAGATATGATATCACAATCGATGATATCATGGCAGTCGGTCATGGCACGAGATCAGATCCGCAGATCGCGCATGTGTTATATAAAAAAGGTTATTTCAAGTCGTTTGGTGAGAGTTTCAAGACGATCTTTCCTAATCGGCTGGCAGCGAATAGGAGGCGCGCTATAATCGATCCAAAGCAGGCCATACAGATAACGCATGAAGCTGGTGGTCTGGCTGTGTTGCCACATAAATATCATAGCCAGCTTAGCATGTCTGAAGTGAAGGATATGGTCAAATACGGTCTTGATGGAGTCGAGGTGTATCATCATACCGCATCCAGATTCGGACAGTGGAGGCTGAGAAGATTCGCTAAGAAGAATGGATTGAAGATCACTATTGGCTCTGATTATCATGGTATGTATTATCCCAAGTTTGATTCTGAATCCATCGTAGAAGATATCATCTGGGTTTATTTCGAGATGGAGACAAGACGTAAAAAATGAGGGTCAAATTCCTAGGAACAGTCGGCTATCACCCAAATGAAGTCGGACATACATCATGTGTCATGCTTCCAGAAGAAGGCATAGTACTTGATGCAGGAAGCGGTTTCTTCAGGGTTGCAGATGAGATAATGACCCCTAAGATCGAAATCTTGTTATCGCATTTCCATCTGGATCATACTGTCGGCCTGAGCTATTGGATAGATGTGATCTATGGGAAGAAAGTCGACATGAACGTGTATGGTATGTATGGTCTTATCGAATGCGTGAATGATCATCTTTTCCAGGGGGACCTTTTCCCACTGCCTTTCCCCGGGACATTGAACCAGATCATCGAAGGGCTTGATTTCAATCTCGGCGATGTGCTTGTGAAGACAGAGAGATTCCTGCATGCAGGGAAGGGTGTGCTTGGCTATCGGCTGGAGAAAGATGGAAAGAGCGTCTGCTATGTGACAGACACGATGGCTGACAGAAGCGAGATACCTTTCATTGGAAAATGCGATCTATTGATCCATGAATGCTACTTCCAAAATGACATGGCAGCATATGCAAAAAAAGTGATGCATTCTTACACCGGAAGTGTCGCGCAGCTCGCAAAGGATGCAGATGTCGGTCAGCTTGTATTATTCCACATGAATCCGTTGCAGACAGATTATAGTGAGTTCGAGAGTGAGGCAAAGCAAATATTTCCGGATACGATTGTTGCAAGGGATGGGCTTGAAATATCTATTTAGTATGTATTCGCCATGCAAAATATTATTAATGGGTATTCATTTGACTTCTATGGTTGGTATAAAGGAGGGATAACTATGGTAAATGGAAAATCAGTGGTTCTCATCGGTCTTCAGTATGGCGATGAAGGGAAAGCAAGAGTTCTTGACAAGATAATGGGCAAGACAGATATCGTGGCCCGATTCAATGGCGGCGCGAACGCAGGCCATACACTTGAGGTCGGCGACAAGAAGATCGCGCTCCATCAGGTGCCATCAGGCATATTCCATGACAATATGGTGCTTTATATGGGTTCTGGTTGTGTCATAAACCCTTTGAAACTGAACAAAGAGGTCAGTGATATAGAATCTTTAGGCATCAAACTCAAAGGCAGGCTCCGTCTCTCTGCGAAGATAACTCTTGTGCAGCCGCATCACGTGCTGCTTGATAGCGTGCATGGAGGAAAAATTGGTACCACCAAGAATGGCATCGGACCTGCATATTCAGACCAGGCAGCGAGGGCGCATGGCGAGAATCTCAGAAATCTCCGTCTTGGCGACTATGCTGCCGATCCAAAGAAAGGGCTGTCTATCGTCCTTCAGAACCTGAAAGACACAGTCAAGATGTATGAGCTTGACGCCGATCCGGCTTCGCTTGCTTCTGAGTTCGACAAAGAAGTGAGGATGATCATCGGTTTCTGCGAGAAAGACCCGATGTATCTAGAGAAACAGGTCCGCACAGGGAAGAATGTATTCTTCGAAGGCGCTCAGTCGACAATGCTTGATGTGGTGTATGGCAATGTGCCTTTTGTCACTTCGAGCAGGACGATGGCAGGCGCGGCATATGTCGGTGGCGATCTTTCTTCAAAGCACCATGTCAAGACTGTCGCTGTCGCTAAAGCGATCATGTCTCGTGTGGGAAACGGCCCATTCATCTCTGAATTCGGCGGAAAGAAGTCAGAAGATTATTGCGCTGAGGATGGCGGCTTTGCTCACATGAAAGAGAGTGAGCTTGCAGAGCATGATCAAAAGAAATTGTTGGTGTCGGATGATCCATTCGAGCTTGGCATCGCGCTTCGTATGATGGGAGGAGAATACGGCGCATCGACAAAACGTCCGCGTCGTCTCGGGATCCTCGATCTTGTGATGCTTCGTCAGAACTGTATGATGAACGCTGTCGATGAATTATACATAAACAAGTTCGATTGTCTTGTGGATTTCAAAAAGACAAAACTGCCAGGGATACCTGTCGTGACTGCTTATGAACTCGATGGGAACACGATCGACTATATCCCATCGACAGTAGATGAGTGCTACAGGGCAAAACCAGTCGTTGAGTATCTTCCATTCATCAAGGATGATCTTACCAAGATCCGCGACAAGAAGGACCTTCCAAAAGAGGTTTTTGACGTGATCAGGTATATCGAGGACAAAGTCGGAACGAAGATGGGCGGAATCGGGGTCGGTCCTGAGAGGGATCAGTTCGTTATGCTGATTTAATCGACATATTTTTATTTTGATTCTTTCTTATTTATCATATGGAGCAATATGTGATCCCGCGGGAAGATGATTTCATGACTCTTAGACTATGTCTCGATAACTATCATGCTGAAAAACTGTTCATACGTGATTGCGGCGGTATCCGCGAAGATGGTAGATACAGTCTGCAGGGCCGAAAGAAAGTGCTTGAAGACCTTGAGGGCAGGATGCTTGATTTTAAGAAAGATGATTCCGGACTCTATCTCTTGATAGATTCAAGAGAAGTGTTCCATTTTCCATTGGATGGATACGATAGCGAACTGACAAAGGGTTTTAGCATCGCATATGAACGCGTGGAAGAGGACGGAAGGCATGTCATCCTCGGCGCGGG
>PCVE01000037.1:27733-29568 GCA_002762705.1 Candidatus Woesearchaeota archaeon CG11_big_fil_rev_8_21_14_0_20_43_8
TCCCAGAACCCAGAAGATCTGTTCTAAGACACATCCTCGATGATCATCTTTTGGAAATCACCTTCCAGGGTAGAATCGAGTTGAGCTTTCATTCATGGTGGGAGAAGCCGCATTGGAAGTATTGGCGTGTCATGCCTCCCGAAAAATCATGAACTTTTATAAATGGCAACTCTTTTTGTTCTCTTAAGGGATATTTTATACTAATAATTAGATATGAAAGATGGAGGGTCATTTGATCAAAATGGAAAAGATATGTCAGTGTTGTGGGATGCCTATAAGTCGTGTGAGTCAGCGAGGCACAGAGAAAGATGGAAACAAGAGTGGCGAATATTGCTGTTTTTGCTATAAAGTAGGAAAGTTCACATTCAATGGTTCATATGATGAGTTTATTGAAAGACAAGTGACAATCGCGCAGAAGATGCTTGGCTTGCCAGAGGATAAGGCTCGTGTCATGGCAAATGATACTCTGCCAAAGCTCAAGAGATGGAAAACGTAAAGTTTATCACCTCTTTTTGTTGTTTGTTCATATTGTTTTAATCTATCATAAAATCAATGAAGAAGGAGACAAAAAATGGCAAAGAAAAAAGGGTTCATCAGCAGATTATTAGACAATCTTGACAAGAAGCTTGAGAAGAAATCAAAGAAGAAAAAGTGTTGTTGCTGTCAGGATCATTAAAGGATGCTAGATAAAATAGTCGATTGGATGCTATATTCTGTCTGTGGCCTAGACTCTTCACTGAGATGGGTCGGGTCGCTCAATTTCTTTATCTATGATTCCATCAAGATACTTCTGCTGCTATTTGTCATGATCACTATTATCGGTTTTTTTAGGACATATCTTCCGAAGGATAAAGTGAAACGGTGGTTGAGTCATAAGGGTTTTGGTCTTAGCAATCTGGTCGCATCTATGTTCGGCGCGGCGACACCATTTTGTTCCTGCTCATCAATTCCTCTTTTCCTTAGTTTCCTGAAAGCCGGTGTGCCATTGGGCGTGACATTCTCTTTTTTGATAACGTCGCCTTTGGTGAATGAATATCTGGTCGTGCTGATGCTTGGTTTTTTTGGCTGGAAGATCGCGCTTACCTATGTTGTCAGTGGGATACTTATCGGTGTCGTCTCAGGTCTGGTCTTAGGCAGGATGAAGCTTGAGAGATATCTGGTCAAAGACCTGATCGCATCCAAGGTGGCAAAAGAAGAGATCTTTGGCAGCATCAAGCAAAGAGTGGTCTTTGGACTTGGTGAAGCCTTGTCCATAATAAAGAAGCTATGGTTATGGATATTGGTCGGGGTCGGTATCGGAGCCATAATACATAATTATGTGCCTTCAGAGTTCATCCAGTCTATAATCAACAAAGCAGGAGTATTCTCTGTCCCTATCGCAGTGATCTTAGGTGTTCCGATGTATGGGAGCAGCGCTGCGATCGTCCCAATCGCAGTCGTCTTGTTTCAGAAAGGAGTCCCTCTTGGCACCGCGCTCGCATTCATGATGGCGATAGCGGCGCTCAGTTTCCCTGAAGCAGTCATTCTTAGACGAGCGATGGAGCTTAGGCTTATCGCAATCTTTTTTGCTGTCGTGGCTGTCGCGATAGTTCTCACTGGATATATATTCAATCTGTTGAATCAATTCATCTGATATCTGGATCACACTGATGAAAGATGCAAAAAACAGGTCCCTTGAATCAACGAACAAGATCCGCGTGTGGAGTGATTGTAAGCAATCAGCAATTATATAATCTTGCATTTCCTCTCGTCTATTGACGAGTGGTGATTTAGTGAAAATGCAAGGGTCCGAGAAAACGACCCGGAGCGAAGCGGAGCTAAGTTTGCTAAATTCT
>PCVE01000037.1:29628-43447 GCA_002762705.1 Candidatus Woesearchaeota archaeon CG11_big_fil_rev_8_21_14_0_20_43_8
AAACTGCTTTGCAGTTTTAAGCAAACTTAAATTCGCGCAGCGAATTTAGCCCCTGGTCTGTGACCAGGGGTGGTCGTTTTCGATTGACTTATTATATTCGGCTCAAATAGCTTAAATCTATACAAAATCGGCTGATTTACTAGTGACATTTAAAAAGAATGACCCAAATAACTATATAAAACGGTGAGAAAATAAAATGGTAGACTATAATATTGTTAAATACTGCAGATTATGCAAAAAGAGATTTGTTGTACCAAAAGGCGAATCAAAGAAGAATTTCTGTGATGTTTGTCAGATCAAGATGAATTCTAGCCCTAGTAAAAGTGATTGATTCATTTGTTTTTTTTAGTCTTTTCTGTTTTTGCATAAACTCTGTTGTATATATCATCATATCGGTAAAGGGTTCTGTTGCAGGTTACGTTTAATATCCAAATTATATTTACCCCTCTTTCTATTTGGCAGTGCACTCTGGTTTTCTGCAAGCGTGCGCTACATTTCCACTTTTGCTTATCCGAAGTGGTCTGATGTGTCGGGAAGATGTCTGACAGGCAATCGTTCGGGCCGAAGCATTCGGTCGGAACTCTAAATGAAAGATCATACAAATCTAAATTATTAAATGTCAAACTGCAACTAAACCGAGTAAAGAGAACATTTATAATCCCATGTCTCTTCCAAAAACAGACATAGACTGATCCTTAATATTGTGGGTCAGGAGGAGAATAACATGGGCGATTTTGACAGGGGAGGTTACGGACGAGATTCCGGACCTAGGAAGATGCATAAAGCAGTCTGTTCTGAATGCAACAAAGAATGCGAAGTTCCATTCAAGCCGACAGAAGGAAAACCAATCTTCTGCAAGGATTGTTTTCGGAAGAAGAGAAGCTTCTGATTTTTCTATAGTTTGTTTTTGTTTTTTTCAAATATCTATGATCTGTTATGCCTTTTTTGGATATATAACCAAGCATAACCGCTTATAATCATGTCAGGATTGCATGGTCATGTCCGATTCGCTTTTTGATCTTCATTGTAATGCGTTTATATTCAAATTTCAATAATATCAGGATAGATATGTCAACCAGAGTAAATATTGACAGGATCACTGAATGGGTGTTGTATATCCTGATTATCTGATATGATATAACCAGGCCAAGGATAATTCCTGCAAGCGGATATGCCCATGTTCTCTTGAACCATAATCCCGCGACCAACCCGATTTTGATGACGCCATGGAGCGTGAGATATATCGCAATGAATGATATGGTATCTATAGACAGATGTTGTGCTGCTTGAATCACGTAGTTTGCGATAAGATCAGTTGGATCCTGGAACAGTTCATGCTGAAATATCATCTGCATGGCATTTATTATCTTGTCTGTTCGGACCATCATAAGTATGATTCCACTAATCAATTCAAGAAAGCCATTTACCACTTTTATTGCGATCCCCATCATAAATAGGTTATGCAATATATTTTCCTTCTTTATACCAAGCATAGATGGCCGTATCTTTATCTTTTATATTAAAACTATCTCTTGGATCATAATCGATATTCAGCCTATGATATCTTGTTTATATCTGTATTTTACTGGTGATGGCATAAAAAGATAATATTCAAATACTCGAAGCGATCAATCTTGATTCAGAATGCTGAAAAAGTCGATATTTGCGTCTATTCTTGTTTTCTTAGTCTTGACATTATCTGTCTATGGATTGATGAAAGGTGATCTCGACAATGATGGTATCCTTGATTCAAGTGATAATTGTCCTGGGACCTATAATCCAGATCAGAGAGATTCTGATACCAAGAAGACATTGTCAGATGGGTTTGGAGATGTATGCGACAATTGTCCAAAAGTGTTCAATCCTGATCAGACAAATACAGATGATGATACATTCGGCTCAGCATGTGATAATTGTCCGGATAGATCAAACCCAGACCAATCTGATTCCGATAATGATGGGGTCGGTGACCCTTGCGATAACTGTCCTAATGACCCGAATAAAGACCAACTCGATTCAGACAATGATGGGGTGGGAGATGTGTGTGAGCAGACATTGGTTCCTCTGGATTCATTGCCTGATGTGGAAGTGATGGTCGATGCTAAACCAAATGTCACTCTTGCTGACACTGATCATGATGGTGTCGCTAATATATACGATAATTGTCTTCATGTGAAAAATGCTGATCAAGTTGATTCAGACCATGACGGATTTGGAAATGCTTGTGACAATTGCAAGAACTCTTATAATCCAGATCAGAAAAATTCAGATATCGGTCAGAAGTGCAATGGTCAGTATTGTATACTTGTCCCAGATTCATTTGGCGACAAATGCGATAATTGTCCAGATGATTATAATGAGGACCAGGCCGATTTCGATTCAGACGGCATCGGCAATGTCTGTGACAATTGCTACTATGTGAAGAATAGCTATCAGATCGATATCGATGGAGATGGAAAAGGCGATGAGTGCGATAAATGCCCACTGGTCGCTGATCAATCCAATGTCGATACAGACTCAGATGGCGTGCCTGATGATTGTGATAATTGTTTGACTATCAGCAATCCAAACCAGGAAGACCAGGATGGCGATGGGTTTGGCGATGCTTGTGATAAATGTCCTGGGGTCGTCGATCAAAGATTCGATACAGATTCTGATGGTATTGATAACGCCTGTGACAATTGTTTCAATGTGCCTAATCTGGATCAGAAAGACACAGATAAAGATGGAGAAGGGGACGCTTGTGACTGCAATGATGGACTGAAGGGCCCAGTCGAAGAAGCAGTCGATTGCGGCGGGACTGTCCAGTCATTTGGAAATATCGGACCACTATGCCAGGATTGTGATTTCTGTAATGGTGAACTTCCAAAAAAATTTGACTGGAGAGATCATAATGGGAAAAATTGGATGACTCCTGTCAAAGATCAGGGGTCTTGTGGCTCCTGTTGGGCACATTCAGCTATCGGGGTTGTTGAAGCCAAATATAATATCGAAACTGGGACGACTGGCATGCTAGATCTATCAGAACAGTATCTTGTTTCTGATTGCTCAGATACTGAACCCGGTGATTGCATCGGTGGATCTCCTGCAAAAGCTTTTGATATTATCCGTAATAGTGGCGTTGGCACTGAAAACTGTTATCCTTATCAATCGTCGAATTGTTTGGATGCGAATGGAAATTGCAAAGCTGAATGTCAGATCCTTGGTAGATGCAGTAAGCCAAGGACCTGCACATTCTATTCCTGTACTCCGCCAAATACTGCATGGCGTATCACGAATTATTGGCAGGTCCAGCATACTCGTGATGCGATCAAACGAGCTATAGTCTGTAATGGCCCCTTGTCAGCTACATCAAAGAATTGGCATCATGTGATTGTCATCACTGGATGGGATGACACATATCATCAGAACTACCTCTATAGCGGCGCATGGATAATCAAGAATAGTTGGGGAGCCAACTATAATGGTGATGGCTATGGTTTGATCCAATATGAGAATACTCAGTACAGTGATATCGCAAATGAAGCGCTTTATTATGTGAAGGGGGTGGCTTCATATGGGTAAGTGGGTATTTGGTGGTATGATTCTTTGTCTGTCGCTGATATTCTGTTCGATCGGCGTTGTCGCATTGCTTAATCCGTCAGCAGTTTATTGTGATGCGCTTGGCTATACTACTGTTGTTGAACCGACTGCTGCTGGTGATATGGTCTATTGTCTTATCGATGGGAAAAAAGTGGATTCCTGGAAATTTCTGCTCGGAAATGTATCAACAGAAAATAATTATTGTCAGAAGCAAGGTTATGATCAGACGATGACTGATGATTGCTACCCTTTATTGCTTGATAGCTGTCTTGCCTGCATCGTCAACGGGACAAAGATAGAAGTAACACATCTTATGAATCTTAGTTTTTTTGAGGAGATCTGCGGTGATGGGGTCTGCGATGGGCATGAGAATAAGACATTTTGTCCTGAAGATTGTTCGACCGAAGAAATCACTAAAATTGACGTTGATCAAGTTTCATCGATAAATCTTTATTTCTTGGTGATCACTCTTGGCTTCATCGTTTTCATCGTCGCAGTTGTGTATTTTAAAAAATCAAAGGTCAAGAGACCTAAAAAAAGATCAAAGAAATGATTGAGGATCTTCTGGACAAATTGTATTCTTTAGACTGCATAGACGGCAACTGGCGGAATTTTATAGTCTTGCGATCTTCCGCGTTCTGAAGATCAAATCCCTCTAGAATAATCAAGGTAAATGAACCTTCTTAGAATATGTGATCAAACCTATCAGGAGGTAAATTTATATACAATTATGACCCAAAATAACTTTGATGCCGGAAAATAAATTAAATTACAAAAGAAAATTTATCGAATTGGCAGTGGCAGTGCTCCTGTTTGGCCTGATCCTCGGGATGCATACCCCGGTGGGATTAGAAGCAGCGGCTACAAAGGCCCTCATAGCAAAGCTTCCTTCGGGCATATCATCTGAGATCGACCAGAAATTCGGGACAGGTATTGATTTCAACCGCAATTATGCTGACTACAAGGCCTATGCTGACAACATCGAGATTGCGATAGCCAAGAGCGGCACTTCTATCCTGACAAAGCAGAGCTATGATGCGTCAGAGAAGAAGTCTTCTTATAATCTTATGACGCTTTCAAAAGCATCAGAGAAGATTGGACTCGCAGCGAAGGCTGTGCTCGCGATCGCTGTGCTCATGCTTGTATTCTGGATATTCGAGATCGTGCCTATCTATGTCACATCGCTTCTGCCGATCGTCATGTTTCCACTCTTGTCAGTCGCGTCATTGAGCAGCGTCGCGTTTCCTGGTTATTTCATCGTGACATCTGAATATGCGAATCATCTGATCTTCCTCTTTATGGGCACTTTCATGCTTGCGAAAGCGATAGAGAAATGGCATCTGGACAAAAGGATAGCGATAAAGATAATAAAGGTATTCGGCACGAATCCAAAATATCTTCTATTAGGGTTCATCTTGACAACTGCATTCTTGTCGATGTGGATATCCAATACCGCGACGACAGCCATGATGATACCGATCGCATTGGCTCTTCTGAAACACGCGCATCACGACAAGAAAGAGATGCGATTTGAGACGGGTCTGCTTCTTGCCATAGCATACGCCGCATCGATCGGCGGTCTCGGCACGATAATCGGCTCTCCACCAAACGCGGTCTTCGCAGGTTTCGCGCAATCATTGGCAAAGACCACAATAACATTTGTCGGATGGATGAAGTTTGGATTGCCGTTTGTCATACTATTCATTCCAATATGCTGGCTATACATGAGCTGGAGATATACTGAGAAAGGTATAAGGCTAGGAGAACATCTCGTGACGCAGAGACTTGGGAAGTTCTCACAGGGAGAGAAAAATGTTGCTATAATCTTCGCGGTGACAGCGCTTCTCTGGCTCTCCAGGTCGGCGATACCAATCATACACTGGCCAGGATGGTCTTCTTTGAAACCTTTCGGCCTTAACCTCACATTGATAAATGATTCAGCCATCGCGATAGCTGCGGCAATAGCGCTATACCTTGTGCCAGCAAGCCTGAAAAAGTACGAGCCGACTCTTGATCTTGAGACTGGGTTCAGCATCTCATGGGGCACTCTCATCTTGTTCGGTGGCGGACTCACACTCGGCGCAGCTATCGCGAACACAGGGGTCGCGGCATGGTTCGCAGAGTTGCTTACAGTGTTCTCCGGAGTGCATGTCCTGATACTTCTGATAATCATTTCTGCTTTGGCAGTCGTCCTGACAGAATTCACATCGAACACAGCGACAGCGACGATGCTCATGCCTGTCATGTTCGCGCTAGGCGCGGCGATGGCAGCAGGGAACTCAAACTATCCACTTGTGTTCATGGCGACCGCAGCAGTAGCGACATCATTATCTTTTGTCCTTCCGATCGCGACACCGCCGAATGCGATAGCTTATGGCACTGGAAAGATAAAACTAAAAGAGATGATCCACGCAGGCATCGCGCTTGACATTCTCGGAATACTGCTTTGGTCTGTGATGGCAGCATCCATATTCGGCGTGCTTTTCTGAAGATAGAGATCCAAAGGATTAGCATAATGCTCACTTTTGTTTTATTGTTCCAGAATTCTATAACCGTTTCTTGATGCTGTTCTTGTATTCTTCCATCTCGCCTTCGCCGTACTTGACATGTTTCCATGAGAAATCTTGTCCATCCCCAGGATATCTTGGGATGATGTGGAAATGGATGTGTGGTATCATTTGGCCCGCGATCTTCTTATTGTTCTGGAGAAGGTTGAATCCCTCTGCGCTTGTCGCGTCGACTATGCTTTTTGCGATAGATCTGACTTTGATCATCAGTGCTTTCAATCCTTCTTCAGTGATGTCTAATAATGTCTCGTGATGCTTTTTTGGAACCACTAATGTATGGCCTTTCACAGCCGGGCTGATGTCTAAAAAGGCGATACAATCTCCATCTTCGTACAATTTGGCCGATGGTATCTTCCCTTCCACGATCTTGCAAAATATACAGTCTTCAGTCATATGATCATCTCTTCTGTGCAGTCCGCGGGCTATGTTTATATAGTTTACGTCTTGACCTACACAGTCGCAGATGTCACTTTGATCGCCCTCATTTTTTCTTTAAGAATTCAATAAAGAAAATGGTACCTTTACCAGTGCCATCACTTTCTGCCCAGATGCGGCCTTTATGGCTTTCGACTATCTTCTTCACGATCGATAGACCAAGTCCATGCGATTCTTTGACTTTTATTTTATTGACTTGATAATACTCTTTGAATATATCATCCAGATCTTTTTTTTGTATGCCGATCCCATTATCTTTTATGTATATGGTTATTTTCTCATCTGTTTCATCGCTTCCAAATGTGATGATGCCTTTATTCTTCGGCACGAATTTCATGGCATTTATGAGCAGATTGTTCAGCGCTTCTTTTATCTTCAATTCTTCACAGAATAATCCAATTGTGTCTTTTATCTGATTCTTCACTTTTATATTCTGTTCATCTATCTGCACTTGATTTAGCAGGATGATGTCTGAGACAATTTTACTGATCTTGACATGCTGCATATCTTTTAGGTTTCTTGAGTTGTCTGACTTGATGAAATGGAGGGTGTCTTGTATCAGTGACAGCATGTATTTCGCATTCCGTTCTATTATCTGGGCCTTTTTCTTCTCATTAGGATCATCTACTTTTTTTCCAAGTAATTGGGCCATTGTGATTATCGGTGTGAGTGGGCTCTTTATATCATGCGCAAGACGGTTCATGAAGTGATTCTTTTGTTCAAGAAGGCTCTTTATGCGTGACATCGACTTGCTTATCTTATTTCGCAGAGATTCAAACGATCTAGCAAGATCGCCAAGTTCATCATCAGAATTGACAGATAACGGCTGATTATCTTTCAACTCTCTTTTGAACCTTGAGATGGGTCTTAAGATGACAAGATACATCATGATGATAACCGATAAGAATCCTGTGAATGTGAGGATTCCGCTGTTGATCATGACTAATCTCTTGGTTGTCTTTATCTCTTCATTGACAGTATCTAAATCATAATAGACTTCTATCACTCCTTTGATCTTTCCATCATATGATATCGGGACATAGACTTCAATGACCTGGTCAAATCCTTCCAGATCCTTATTGGATCTCTCTTTTTCTGGTGAATTTATCTCTGATACAACAATCCCTGTCAACGCAGTATCATAATCTGGGTTGTCTGCAATCATGCCTATATTATCTTTATCAGTAGAGAATATGATCTTTGAATCTGTGTCGAATGCTTTGATCTTGAGTACTTCTTCTGATTTTATGGCGTCCATATATTCCTGAAATACATCTGGATCTCCATTGTTGAAATCTTCAGCAGTTATATGTTTTGGTGTCATCTGCTGTATGCTATGTGCAGTTGTCTTTATGTGACGATCTGTCGCTTCAGTCTCCACAAAATTCGTTATATACATTCCGACGAGAAGGTTTATCAGGATGATCACTATCAATGTCGGAAAAAGTAGTTTGTATATGAGTCTCATGTAAGAAAAGATGTAAATAATATATTATATCTAATTGGTCGATTATCTGGATATGGGTGATTGTGTTCTCTCTTTTTGGTGGGTTTATTGTGGACTTGTTATGTGGGGCCATTTTTAGGATTAAATTCCTATGATTGCCCTTCTGATCGTCTCTTCCTCTCAATTCCGGTCAATACTAAAAGAAGAATCAGCACAATACATAATGTCCCATAAAACGCGACTTTGCTATATCCTTTGTTGTCGCTTACAGCTTTTTGGAATCTATAGAGGACACCTGAGAAGAATGCATCATTTTCACCATTGTATTCTTCAAGCACAATACATCCAGTCGGCTCTTTGCAGAGATTTGGGCAGATCCTCTCTTTGTGTATGCATCGATTCAATGAAGTCTCGCATTGATCGATCGTGCATATAAGAGAATCCTCGCAGTCCAGATCAGCCTCACAGCAATTTTCTATATTCTCATAATGGCATATCCCTTCACTACAAGTATCTTTTGTACAAGGACTTTTGTCGTCGCATTTTGCGACGCACTGGTGTTCGTTTATTTTCTCACATGATTCACAAGTGAATTCTTTGCATAATCCATCGTCACAACGCTCATCATCTTCACAATCATCATCATAATAACATTCTTCTCCAGAGATGCAATAAGTCATGAATGATACATAATCGCTTCCAAGGCAATCCCGATGGGTGATCTTAAGACTTTTCACTAAAAGATCATTTGGCCATTGGATCTGAAAATCTCCTGGCTGTGTCTCTTTTATAGAGAATTCCAGGAACCGAGGGTTGCCTATCCCTTTGCTCTCTTCATTGACTATCATTCCCTGGTTTGTGTTGAATCCATAGATCAATCCTTGCGCAAAAGAAGAATTTGAGATATGGAATTCAGCGGAGAGCAGACGCAGTCCGTCTGTGCAACGCGTGAAATCCAGATCCAATCCTGTGCAGTTGATGCCATGGACATCCAAAAAGAACAGCGTAAACAATAATATAAAGGCAATCCATCTCATATCAATCAAGAACAACCTTGTCTTTATAATCCTTGTGGGTATGCGGGGATCATGTTTCTTGTTGTCCGTGGTCAGGGAATTTATCTATTTGGCTAACACAGCTATGAACTCATACCCCACACCCCATAGCTCACACCCAAAGAAATACCACCGCTGATTGCATACAGAACAAGACAATCATATCGCAATATCAATCTACAAGCCTGTTTCTGACTTGATCACGCATCTTTGAGAGAAATCCTTTGTTCCGGTTTTCTGGTTTTGGCAGTATGACATTCTCAAACTCTTCTTTCTCTGCCGATTCGATGAAATATCTGATTGTCTCTAAGAATAATTCTATCTCTTTTACTGCCCCATATATCTGATGCTGCCTGGATAAATCAATCTCCTCTTTTCTGTCTTTCAGCAGATATATGAGTTCCTGTTTACGTTTCTCATACATCCTGATCAGTTCTTTGTGGTCGATTGCGATGCACCTTTATTTTTTTGTTTTATCTGTTTCAATCGTTCGATGAAATATCCAAGACAGTCGATTGCGCAGAAAGCCGCTTTCTTCTTGAAACCGATCGGTCCAAAAATCAACGAAAAGACATTATCTTTTCCTTCAAGCGAACTTCCACATACTGCGCATGACTTCCCGCAAGTCTCAAGCTCTTCGATCCTGTTTCGGACCATCGAGCCAAGGAGTGGTGATCCCATCGACAGGTCTTTTGAGAGCATCTGAAGCTCTGCATAATTGAGTTTCTCTAATATCTGTTTTAACTCATCTGACATCAAACCACTCCCAGAAGAATGTAACTGAGACAGAAATTATAAATGTTATGTTCTCTATGGCTCTGTAGCAAGTCATTTCTTGCAGGACACTTGGCCGGTAGATGCTAATAAAGCAGAGCACACCGACCACAATGGTCAGCGTGCGCTTCCTGGGCTCACTTCATGCCCATCTCTCTCAGATGCGAAGATATTGTGGATATTGGATCTGGGCATGCGATTGTTCGGACCGTACATGGTCGGAATACTGCAAGAATGAGACTTACGACAAGAATAATCCCAAATATTAACTTGCTACTTAACTGGTTTCTATCCGCCGATCGCCTGCAACCCCTCGCATTCGTCATGGGTGCAGACGCAGTTCTTCATAGCATCGGTCGCTTGGCAGCTTCCTTTGGATTCTGTCCAGAACTCAGTGCCAGGGCATTTGCAACCAGAATCTTTGTGCCAGCATGTGTCTCCTTTGCAGTCGATATAGTTCTCGCAGTCAGTCACGATCCCATAACAGACCTCTTTGAACACATTTGTCTGCTGCACATTTATAATTCGCGAGAATCCAAAGCACGAGCAATGGCTCACTTCGCTGATCGGGACATTTCCTCCTCTTCCCGCGTCTTTTGGAAAGAAGAATAATATCACGATGATGAAGATGCAAAGTCCGATGAATCCTTTTCTATTCACATTATCACTTCAATCTCTTCATCGATATCTGGTGTGTGTACTTCTGAAAAATCGCACCAGGAAGCGAGGTTCTTTATGGATTTCTCCTCACCATGCTGTAATATAAGCACTTTTGGTTTTATATTCTTTATCATTGTCTTTAGCTGTGCACAGCCTGAATGGGCAGAGAAATCGAACTTCTCGACTTTGCATCTGACTTTGACCACGTCTTCGTTAAGCTTCAGCGTGCCTTCTTCAAGCAGCATCCTGCCGTTGCAGCCTTCTGCCTGGTAGCCAGTCAGGACAATCAGGTTCTTGGTCTCGAAATAGTGGTGTCGTGCATATTCAATCACAGGTCCTCCATCCATCATGCCTGATGTGGTCACTATGATCGCCTGCTGCTTCACGACCTCTTTTCTGTCCTGCCAGCCGCCTATCGGGATAGCGCCACTCCATGCCTTCTCAAGCGCCGATGCATCCTTTAATGATGCGCCGTTCTGCATATAGAGCTTAGTCACTTTCTTTGCCATGCCATCAAGATATATGGGCACACCAAAATGGCGTTTTGAAAGCATCATGAGCACTTCCTGTGCCCGCCCGACAGCGAATGCTGGGACAAGGACAGATCCCCCATCTTCGATTGTGCGTTGTATTGTATCAAGGAATCTCTTTTCTTCAGATTCTCGGTTTGGGTGCTCTCTGTCTCCATATGTCGATTCGCATATCATTATATCGATATTGTTGAACTTCTCATTTGATCCATGCAGAAGGTTTGTCTCTATATGGTTGACGTCACCGGTGTAGAGGATCCGTTTGCCGTTGATCTCAAGGACTATGCATGTGCTTCCCGGGATGTGTCCAGCGTCGTAGAATTTGTACCATATCCCCTTTATATGGTCTTTTTGGTACATGGAGATGGGTCTTATCAGGTCCATAACACGTGTTATGTTGTTTTTGTTGTATACGGAACTATGCTTCTCAAGAAGCTCGATCTTGAGTGAATCCATAAGAAGCAGCTTCGCCACCTCTTTTGTCAGGCTGTTGCATAATATCGGACATTCGAGTCCCATATGGTTCAGGAACGGAAGCGCTCCGGTATGATCAAGATGCGCATGGGATAAGAACACAGCATCGATCTCATCAGGTCTGTCTATCTCTGTCGGGTAGTCATCGAAGAATTCCCTGTCTTCTGTTATTTTCAGGCCTGCATCAAGCAGTATCCTGGCAGGTCCTTCTGGTCCTGTAGCACATATCTCGATGCAGCTTCGTCCTACTTCTTTTGCCGCACCGTGGAATTTGAATAAGAATCTGTTCTCCATATATGTATTCATCGGGCTTGCTTTATATAAATGTTTTTTCTATATCTTACGAATCGGCAGACTGTATAGATTCAAATTCCAAAGTCACATGAGCGTCTCGTCACCCTTGAAATAAAATCTTGCTGGTTCTGGTTCTTCGCCATATTCCCTTTTGAGCATGGTCAATCTTGTCTCGAGCATATCGACCGTCTCAGCGCCGCCACGGATCTCTCCTTTCCATGTTCTTTCCAATTTATTGAAATCCTTTGCAGTGCCAAGCAAGAGGTCATAACCTGACCAGAATGTGAGTTTCTCGTATTCTTTGGTACCAAGAGTCATGCATCCTAATGTATTTGATGAAGGAAAAAAAGTGAATAATTGGCGATTTGCACGAAATCCATAGAGCTCAATGACCTTCTGTCTGAAAAAAATATTATTTCCAGTCACACACTGTGAATGATCTTTTCCATATGCATGGATATATGCTGAAAAACGGTCTAGCATCCCGATCAATCTTTCTCTTGCTTCATCTGGCAACTTCTGAGATCCTTCTTTTGACTCTTCATAAAAATCGAAGATCGACATATGTCCTCCCATGTATAACAGTCCTCCGTGTTCGATGCATGGGTACGTCGTCTGATTTATATGTCTTTTGCAGTAAAAATATAAACTCGCAGAATATCTTGAAAACTTATGGGGGGAAGATTCGAAGATATTGTGCACAGTGTCCATCATTGCCTGATTGATCTATACCGATTCGAGCAGGATGTCGATATAATTGATTTTCTGATAGATGAAGCGCCACAGAAGACCACTGGAAGCGCATTGGTGTCGGTGGTCGAAGGGGATGATATGTCACTCGGGATATATCTCACTTCGGAAGTCAAAGAGAGTATATCTGGTCGGGCTGGTGTGGGTCCTGAAAATTTTCAATCCCTCCTGGTGATCGTCGAAGAGGTGAGCCATTTCATGAATGTCTACAACCGCGCGTCTGTGGAGATTCCCATAACTCAGACAGAGCTCGAGCTCCTTGCCATGATCGACCAATATGTATATTCTTCAAAGCTCATAGGCGATTCATTCTGCCCGGGAAGACTTTTTCCAGAGCAGAGGTCTGAATTGAGACGGCGGATATTCTTACCGATAGATCCTAGCCTTACTCCCAATATAAGTTCAATCTATGAAGCCGCAGACAGATATGCTTTCAGGTATTTCAATCATATGGATCAAATCAGGTCAGAACCTAAGTTGAGAGAAGAGATAAAGAAGCTCCCTCGTTTCCTGCCAACAGGCCTGATATCTTATGTAAGAGAATTCACTTGATTTTAGATATATCCATTATCTGCGTCTGTCGTTCGCGGAGGAAAGATGCAGCTTGTGGATCAAGTTCGATCGCGTCTTCAAGCACTCTTGATGCGAGATGATATTCTTTGAGTTCCACCAGACAATTTGAGAGATTGAAATAAAGATTCACGGCTTCAGGTGACTTGTTTCCTTGATTTACCTTGACCGCAGTCTGCAGGACCTCTCGTGCTTCATCAAATCGTCTTAGACGATAAAGTATTTCAGAATATGCGTTTGTCTTTTCGATGTTTTTCTGATCTTCATCAAATCCAGCCTTCAGGTCGGCTACTCTCTTATCGAGAGCCGCTTTTAGGTTCTTGTATTTTTGGTTGAAACCGGATATCTTGGTCTTTTGGTATGCAGTCTTCAAAGCTTGGAGCGCTTCATAGAGCCGATTCAACTTGATTAAGCAGTTGCTTAGGTTCTTGTATCCTTTCGCACTGGCCGGATTGTTGTTCACCACCTGTTTAAAATAAGGCAAAGCTTCGATAGCCCGGTTTGATTTGACAAGTATTACTCCTAAATTGTTCAATGCATTTTCTTCTTTTGGATCAAGCTCTATCGCCTGTCTGTAATTCATGAGCGCGGCC
This sequence comes from Candidatus Woesearchaeota archaeon CG11_big_fil_rev_8_21_14_0_20_43_8, assembly GCA_002762705.1. GTDB lineage: Archaea > Nanobdellota > Nanobdellia > Woesearchaeales > CG08-08-20-14 > CG08-08-20-14. The sequence goes on from PCVE01000037.1 coordinate 43,360, forward strand.
TTCAATTCTCCTTTCCTGGAATATGCATCACCGAGGTTTGTGTGAGCTTTCGCGAACTTTGGATTTATGCTGATCACTTTCTTGAAGT
>PCVE01000089.1 GCA_002762705.1 Candidatus Woesearchaeota archaeon CG11_big_fil_rev_8_21_14_0_20_43_8
TAAGAAAAAAGAGGAAAAATGCAGATCAGATATTGTTTGATTATCCTTATCGTGATTATATCATCGATAGGCATAGTGAGCGCCAAAGATATGGATGATGATTCAGTCGGACAAAAATTAAAAGAGACTTTATGGAGCGGATTCTATAAGGCATATACTTTTTTTTCTGGATCAATCGTCGGAAACGCAGTTATATCTACTGGAGTATCAATCTCAAATGAAAGATCAGAAGATAATGAAAATATCACTAGAGATATCTGGCTTCCAACAGAGACCAGACATGCTGATTCTGAAGAGATAGCTGATGATGAATTATATAGTCTTATGGATAAGATAAGAGAGCTTATGGATGAGAAAAAAAATCGGCTCCCTTCAGAAGATGATACGGAAATGATCGAGAAGCTGAAGCAGAAAATAACTTCTATCGCGACTGGTGATTCAGATATGATTGTCTCGCAATGAGTCAATTCAAGCAGCTCAATGGTGGATCTTTGATGAGCTCTTCTAGGATCTCTACTGTTTGATCGATATCGCGCATATGTGCGATGCTTGATGTCGTGTGGATATTTCTTACAGGGACACTGATAGCGGTGGACGGCACACCATTCTTAGAGACGCTGATCATGCTTGCATCAGTCGTGCCGAAATCGCTCACCTCGAACTGCAATGAGATCTTCTTCTTCTTCGCTATCTTTTTCATCCAATCATTTATGCAACGATCAGATATGAAAGCTTCATCCATGATAGTGATCACTGGACCTCCACCGATCGTGATGACTTGCGTATCAGTATCTTCTTTTTTTGATATAAGATCATTTGCTGGTGTGGTGTCCACAGTGATGCTCCAGTCAGGATCGACCTCAAACGCAGAGGTCTTCGCACCATATAAACTGAATTCTTCTTGGACAGTGAAGACGAAGCAGATCTCGTTCTTTGGATTCTTTATCCTTTTTGCGAGCTCGATCAGGATGAAACATCCGATACGATCATCAAGCGCTTTTCCAAGTATCTTCTTACCATATCTTAGATAATTGCATTCTCTTTCAAACCCGACAAATGTCCCTACACCGATCCCTTCTTTCTCAAGCTCTTTTCTTGTGAGCCCAGTATCAATTATAAGATCTCCTATCTCGGGAAACTCTTCGAAATCGACACCAGCAGAGATCTGTCTTGTCGTGATGACACCATGTAACGCTTTTGATTTCCCTTCGATATGCACTATGTCTGCAAGAAGGCTTCCAGGAATGATTCCACCAACTGCAGAACAGAATATGATCCCTTCATCATCGATGCCTTTTATCATGAGTCCGATCTCATCCATATGGGCAGCGAGCATGACACGAGGCCGTGCGCCTTTCTTGACAGCGATCAGGTTGCCAAGCTTGTCGACAGTCACTTCATCGACATGGTCTTTTATCTCATCATAGATTATCTTCCTTACTTCGGCTTCATTGCCTGACACGCCATACGCATTCACAAGAGTCCTAAGCAGTTTCATCGATAAACACCTTAGGCAGATAATTGTCATCGGCCTATAAAAAGGTTTAGTTTAAATAGTGCATCTCATTAACCACGCCAGTCCTGGTCGATGAAGAACCCAAGGAGTAGTGCCGGAGTTATGGTATGATCACTTGTAGGCTGAGGCCAGGACACTTCTCTATCCATCATATTTCTTGTTCCGGTGGAGATTATGGTCATACAATGGATGTTCGTGGCCATGTTCTTTTCGATGATAAAGTTCTTGTATGTGCGCGATCTTCTTGTGGATGAGATTGCTAAGATCAAGCGAGAAATCCTCAAGCAGAAGTGAGAAATGATCCCCGCCAAGGAAGTGCGGCAGGATGACATAATCAGCCCCAGCATCATATAGCTCAAGCGCTTCATCTACTTGATAAGAAGTGACAAAGATCATCGCGTCCTTGTTGATACGTTTTGTTTTTTGTATAAGCAATCTGCTTGTCTTGTCGTCGGGTATTGTTGATATTATCATCTTTGCGTTTTTTAGATTCAGTCTTTCAAGTATCTCTGGATCTGCGACATCTCCATATATGCATGGTACGCGATTCATTATGAGTCTCTTGATTATCTCAGGATTGAAATCGATGACCAGGAAATCTTTTCGCAGGTCTTTTAACTTTTTGAAGATGCTGTATCCGACTCGATCATATCCAACAAGTATTATGTCCATTAACTCTTTTTTATCTGTCGGGATATATTCAAAATCTTCATGTCTGGTCTCAAATCTTTTTAGGAACTGCAATGGCTTTGATAGTCTATGATAAATATCTCTTTCAAATTTGATGAAGTAAGATGTCATTGTTATAGTGACGACAGCAAGTATGACTGTGATTGTCATTATCCTGTTCGATATGGCACCGATGCTCACTCCCATAGCTACGATTATCAAAGAGAATTCGCTGATCTGTGCAAGTGATATCCCACTCATGAAAGATGTCCTTAACTTATATCCAAATAATTGCGTAGTTACCAGAATGATTATCGGTTTCACTATCAATGTGAATCCGATGAACGCTATCAATGGGATGATAATATTCGGGATATCCCAAAAGACCACTTGCATTCCAAGCGAGACAAAGAAAAGTGTGGAGAAGAAATCTCTAAGCGATCTCATCCTTCCAGCGATCTCAAGGTTGTAATCTAAATTTCCAAGTATCAACCCTGCAAGGAATGAACCTATCGCGACTGATAATCCCGCATAATGGAAAAGTATCCCAAAGAGAAAACAGATCGATAACGAACTTAAAAGAAGCAATTCGACTGTGCTTGCTGCGAATCTGAATAATCTTGGCAAGATATATTTCCCAGCAAATAAGATCGCAAGGATAAGGATTCCACCTTTGAGAAAGACTTGAAGGAAACTCTGAAATATTGTTGTTCCGCTACTTGTCGATATGAATGTGAGGGCCATTATTGCGAAGAAATCTTCAACAAGCAGTATACCAAGTACGATCCTGCCATGCAGTGTATCCAGCTCACGTTTATCTGAAAAAAGTTTGATGACGACCATGGTGCTGCTGAATGCGAGCATTATCCCAAGATAGAATGCTTGCAGGCTTGTGAATCCAAGCGCTCTGGAAAGACCAAAACCTGCCAGGAAAAGCAATAACGTCTGGACAGAACCACCGACCAGTGAGACAACACCCACATCTTTTAGTCTTGCAAGATCGATCTCAAGACCGACCATGAACAGAAGAAACGCTATGCCTATCTCAGAGAAAGTTATTATGACATCTTGGTTCTTGACAAGACCAAGGACAGGCCCAGTGATTATGCCTGCGATCACATAGGCAGGGATCAATGGTTGTTTGAACAATCTTGATATGAAACCACCGACTGTGGCTATGATCATTATCATTCCTAATTCAAAAAATATTGCATCCATACGTCACCACTTTTTTTAAATTGAATCGATTATGTTTGTCACGAGCCGTTGGAATCTCTTTGATGATTTTTTGCCGGCTTCCATCACTTCTTCATGTGATGGGATGTTCCTTCCATCGTGCACATTTGTTATGCATGATATCCCGATGACTTTCATACCCATGTGGTTCGCGACGATGACTTCTGGTACTGTCGACATGCCAACCGCATCACCGAATGAACGGTACATCTTTGCTTCTGCCGGTGTTTCATATGTTGGTCCGATCAAAGCGATGTATGTTCCCTCCTGTAACTTGATCTTGCTCTTAGCCGCCGCCTTCTTCACGATCATCCTAAGTCTCTTGTCATATGCTTCTGTCATCGGCAGGAATTGAGGTCCTAGCCTTTCATCATGCATGCCGACAAGAGGAGTCGTACCCATGGCATTGATTTGGTCTGTGATAAGCATCAGATCGCCCACATTGAAATTCCGGTTCAGCCCTCCGGCCGCATTAGTGACAATAAGGATATCTGGGCCTAGCTGTCTCAGCACCCTTATTGGGAAGGTTACTTCCTGTAGTGAGAAGCCTTGGTAGGCATGGAATCTTCCAGCCATAAGGACCACTTTTTTTCCGCATATCTTTCCAAAGATCAATTCTCCAGCATGGCCGGCCACATTCTTTGTCTTTGGAAATCCAGTGATGGTCTTATAGCTGATCCTGTATCTCACATCCACATTGCTTGTAAAGCCTCCAAGCCCACTTCCAAGCACAAGAACTATCTCTGGGGCGAAATCCTTTATTCTTCTCTTTAGGAATGCTGATGTTTTCCGTATATTCTCGTATAGAGAAACCATATCAGTTTTATTCGAATAAGAAGTATAAAAACCTTTTTAAGGAGACTATTTCTGTCTACGCCTTCTCTTCTCTTTTTTCATGCGTTTTCTCTGCCACTTCCAACGCATCTGACCCGGTTTTTTCCAACGCCTTGAATTTCGTTTCATTCTTGCAAATCCCCTAATTTTTAGGTTTTTTCAGTAATCTGAGGAAATAAGGCCAATTTATAAACGTTTCGAAAACAGAAGTGTATAAACTGGGATTTGCACAAAAATCTCCTATTATTCTAGATTAATTATAGATTAACAGAAATATTTAAATATGACCAGGACCATTTTATATCTAAAAAAGTATAATACTAACAGTGATTCCGGAAAACTAGATTACGATAACACAATAATATCTTTTTTGATCAGGGATGTATGGGGATTTTGGAGATTTTATGTGCTTTATACCGTATAGAAGTGTCAAAATATGATTGAAAACAGATTGGAACTGGATATAATCTCCCTTTATGATAATAATCTTAAATCTCTTTTTAGCATCAATCAGATCTCTAAGAAGCTTGACAAAAAATATCCTTACATCAACAAGAAAGTGAAACAGCTCATCAAATCTGATATCCTGCAGAAAATAAATTTTGGCCGTTCTCATCTCTGCAGCATCAATCTAGATTCAGATCGCGCGATCATCCTTCTGAGCCTGAATGAGATCAGGAAAAAAGAGAGATTTCTTTGTGATTTGGGAACTGACATGAATCAGATGTTAAATAGGATCAAGAATGAGATTGATATGCATTCTATCATAGCTATTCCCGGAAAAGACGAAAGGATAATATTCATCTGCCGGGATGAACGGGATATAATTCGTCTGCAGAGACAGAAAAAAGGTATGAAGCTGCGATGCGAAGCGATGACTAGTGATGGATTCAAGCAGGAACTATGTGGTGGAAAGAACGATATGTTCAGCAATCATGTTGTCCTGTATGGGTATGAACGGTTCTTTGAACTCATATCTCAGATAGATGAAAAGATAACTGATATTTATTCGCCGATGGCATTTTGAAAATGGGTATAAGCATGAAAAAAGGGGTGTATGTGGCTCTTATGATTATGATAGTCACGCTTCTGTCCGGCATGCATGCGATGGCGGTAGATTATGATTATTTCCTGAATCTCTCTGATCTGCCATTCGACAGTGCTGCACAGATTGACTTTGCCGGTACGATAAATGGGTCTTATTTAATCACATATGGTCAATTCCTCTCAGGGATAGATCAAATTACGCTCAATACTTCGACATTTCCCCTCATGATCAATATCTCGATACCCAAAAACACTTCTTTTGGTGATCATACTAGCTTTGTCAATATACATGGTAACGGGACAGACGAGAACAAGTCTTTCGTGTTCACGGTGGAGAAAGAAGAAGTGCTCAACATTTCACCAGATAATTTTTCAATGACTGTGACTGAGTCAAGTGTCTGGGATGATTTCTTTGAGATGAGATTTTATGGTCCGAATGGCACGACACTCTATGTGAATACGAGCAGCCTCTCTAAGAGATGTGATGTCTATCACACGAGTTTCTGTGATGTGCAATTGCTCATCAAAGAGCAAGGCTATGCGAGTTTCCTTTATGCTCCAGAAAGCAATGGCCAGCATGCCACCTGGACGACATTCATCTTCAAGAATCAGACATTTAAGAAACAGCTTGATTTCAATATCAGCACATTCAATGATCTTGCGTTCGATTTCAATTTCTCGCCGTCAAGACCATCGATCGGACAAAGTGTGGTGTTTACTTCTGATGTCGATAGTTATGAGGATTCAGTCACCTATAAGTGGGATTTCGAGAATGATTGGAACATAGATGCGACGACACCGAATGTGACAAAGATATTCTCATCTAAAGGAAATTATGTTGTGAATCTCACCCTGACTGATTCGATCAAAAGTATCTCTGTTATCAAACAGATAAATGTGACTGATCTTATATATAATGTGACTGTGATAGTCAAAGCAGGCACGCAATTCGTCGATAGTGCGCAGGTATCGTTAGGATCAGTTGTGAAATATTCTGACTCGAATGGCACAGTTAGCTTCGAAGTTGAGAAAGGAAATCATTCTCTTGTCATTGTTAAAGAAAGATATGATCGATATAATACGACACTTGTTGTGCAGGTGCCTATCCAGTATACTGTCGATCTGATCGATGGCCCAGATTATGTGACTGACAATAGTACGCAGAAAGTGAACAGCAAAAGCGCTGTTGTCGCATTGACCCCTGAAGATATACAGCTCAAATCACCAAGTGACAAAAGCAGGATGGGGCCAGACCTAGTGACTTTGACTTACATTGTCATGAAACCGAATGTCAATACTTGCCAGCTGTATCTCAAGCAGAATAATCTTAATTTCATGATCAAAGACACAAACAGCAAGGTCACCCTTGGTCAGGTCGAAGATTTCACGCTTAGGAACATGAAAGCTGCGAACTATACCTGGAAAGTGAGATGCAAAGATAATTCTTCAGAAGCGTTCTCTGAAGAGCTGACTTTTTTTGTGGAAGATGAGAATCAGAAGATAATAACTGATGAAGTGAACAATATCGATAGATTGATCACTAATGTGAATAACGCGATAGTGAATTTCAGGACGCTGAACAGCGAAGAATATAAGTTCATCTTGAGACTTCTTTCTGTTGAAGAAGAGTTGTATAAGCAAAAAGATGAATTGGTCACGCTCAAGAAAAAGATACAAGATGCAGCAGATAACGAAGATAAAGATTATATCGACAGAGAGATTGTATATGCGAAGCAAAAACAAGATGCCCTGAAAAAGACAATGATAAAGAATGTGTCTATTCTTGATTCTTCTCACTTCATCTATCTACCAAGCGATCTGGATATCGAACAGGTAGCTGAAGAATTCATCTCTACAAGATCAGATGAGGATGATATAGATAAGAAAGCATATCTCAAAAGAAGCAAAGCGTTCCAGAAGGATGTGAATGTCGACACAAGCGCTTATCTTGTCGAGCTCAACTATGCGTCATCAGCTAAAGATTACATGACAATCATCCAACGAAAGGTGACTGTGGGCACAGATTATGGCAATCATTCTTATATAGAATCTATTCCGAAAGAGATTGCGAAATCATATGAAGAACTGAAGATGTTCGGCAATGATTTCAAAGTGCTGAAATATGATCCTCTCATTGAGTTTGACATAACTGAAAGCAATAACATCGTATATGCAGTCAAGAAGCGGATGTTCTTGAATGAGATTGAAAAGATAAAAGGCGGTCTGATGGACGCTGATATAGATAAAAATGCGACAGTCTTTGGCATGGGCATGCCTTTCTTTACTGGATTGATCTCTTTTGTCTTGATTAGTGCAGGCATTGTCTTTTCATGGTTTATCTTCCTTTCAAAAAGACAATTTGGCATCGCTGTCAAAGGCAGGTTGTCTTGTTTTGCAGAATCAGCCATTGGGATCTTTAAGAAAAAACCGCAGATGACTGTGCCAGTCCCGGTTCATAAAGAAGATATAGATATCGGAGGAAAAGTCACTTCTCTTGTGAATGAAGTCCTGGACTACGCGATGAAAGGCGATGAAGAGAAGGCAGGGGAACTCTATTGTCTGATCGATGAGATGTTCAATGCAGCGGATGGCAAAATAAAAGTGATGATTGCCGAGAAGCTTTCGCATCTTCGTCATGAATTGATACTCATCCAAGTCAAGAATCTGATCGAGCAGACCACTATACATATCGGAAATGGGCTTTTGACAGAAGCAAAGGCCATATACGATGAGATTCTGTCTCATTACAAGGATATGCCATCTCATCATCAGATGCATCTTAAAGAGACGATGCAGATCCTGAAGGCAAGTCTACTTGAATTGTATGAGAAAATGAAGACTGGGGCGCTCGGAACTGAGAAATGTATTTAAAGGATATATAATATAATTAACTATATAAAAGAAAGCAGAAATCCAATATAAGGGGAAAAAAGAGATGAGTAAAATAAAATGGGTCATAGGCATCTTGATATGCCTTGTTTTGTTGCCTATGATAGCTTCTGCAGTAGAAGAGAAAATCTATCTCATCCGGTCGAGCAGCTCTAATTCAACATATCTTTCAGTAGAGGATCTCTCATTCTATGCCTGCACAAGGGAACCGGATGCTGATATCCGTACGTCTCTATTCTGTCTTGATGATTCAAATCTGATCAATCTTGAGACTGTGCCCTGGATCGATGGCTGCAGACTCGCGTCATATGATCTATCAAACATAGATTGCACAAATCTTCTTATCCAGGCAGAATATCTAAAAGAGAATGAGAATGTCAAGATGACAAAGCTCATCAAGATAAGGAAAGTAACATCAGTCCTCAATCAGATTGCGAATGGACAATTTGATGATGGTGGTTGGGGTGATCCAGTAAGCACCGCATATGCAATCTTCGCATATTCGACTTTTATTGATGCATTTGAAGAGCAATTGCAAGATGGTATGGAATGGTTGAAGCTCAATAGGGATAATGTCGATAAATGCTGGCCTGAAGATGATTGCGATATCAAGACAACCGCAAAAGTGGTCTCACTTTTACGTCTTGCAGATTATGATAACAACAAAAGGATAATACATGATGGCGAGATATACTTGACGACAATGCAGAATAAACTCGTTGGGACAGAGACCTGGCAACTAAATTTCAAGCCAAATATAACGTTGGATAATAATACACCTTTTTTGCAATGCATGGTCAATGATTCTAATACAACATCATTCTATATGTTTTCCAAATTGAATCTCACTGCGAACACCACCACAAATATAACACATACACCAAGCATTATGCAGATCAATTTCTCTGCATACAATCAAAGAAAGTTTGACGTTGCCTGTACTGGTAATATCAGTGCTAATATCACGACACATACCGGAGATCCGACTCTTATTTACAAAGCAGGGGATAATCTGACATATACTCTTCCTGGCGCATGTTGGTCAGATAAAGTCAAATGGGCCAATTGTACCGAAGAATCAACGCTTTATTCTTTATTGACTGGAGTGAATAGTTATTATCGTGACTCTGCCATGTTATATATTCAGAATCAGACTATCACAAATAGCATCGGATCATATCTTGATGATGAAGACATAAAGCTTGATGGATTATACATCTTTGCCACAAACAAAGAGCATGAAGAGAAATCAACAGCCCTCTTATCAAAGAACTCAAGTGAATTAAGGTGGCTTTATTACCAGCAGAACAATGATGGCAGTTGGGGATCTGGCACAGCTCTGAATAGGATGGATGATACTGGTTATGCAATCATGGCGATTGAATCTAGTATCACAGAAGGTAGTGATGAAGTCCTCGAAGACGCAAAAGACTGGATATCTGAGAACGAACCATCCTCTGGCTGGGGTGATATCGAGCAGACTGCGCTTGCATTCAATGCGTTGAAGGGTGACATACGGCCTTTTGTGAAGACCGACCCTACGCATATACTGTTGACTTCTACAGTGCAGGAGGTCTTGTTCTATAATCCATCTACATTCAATCTGGATCAAATAACTATGGAGTTCAGTAGCGAAATATCTAAAGCCGTCAAGATAGAAGAGATGTCAGAGCTCGGTCCTGATTCGGCAAGGAAGATTAAGATAACTCAGACAGGTATCGCACCGGATGAGAATAATGGATATCTCACAATCTATAATGCCGGAACCCAGATTGGAAATGTCCCAGTAAGTGTCTTCAAGTATGAGAAGATAGATATCACTTATCCAAATTCATTGACTCTTTTTGGCAAAGAGGCGGCATTGAAGCTTGATATCGTGAAAAGTGCTGCCACTTTCACATGTGATGTGCAATGGGATAACGATGATATCAGTTCCAAGAAGAGCTTTGTTGTGTCGGATCAGAGCAGCGTCGTGCTTGATATCACCTTGAAGAATCTTGAGAGAAGACAGGCAGATTATCTCGGGACGATTGTATGTGTGTCTGGCACGAACACAAAGAAGATACCTCTTGTCGTGAACATAAATCAATATCCTTCAAAACCGATCTCTATAAGTCCAAAGAATATTTTCATAAATAAGAGTGAAGAAGATTTCACATTCACATTGCAGAACAATCTTAATGAACCTGTGAGTGTGACTATCAAATTCAGGTCAAGTGAGCCATATTATCAGCTGGAATCATCAAATATTGTCCTGAACCCAAAGGCCGATAGAGAAGTTACCGTGATGAATCTTATTCCAAAAGGGATGAATCTTAGCAAATCAAATATCTTAGAGGCCGAATCTTTTGGACAACGAGAATCGATCACGGTGATCACTGAGATTCCGGCAAGTTCACTTGGTTTTGTTCTGTTTAGTGGGATAGCTATATTCATAATCGCCGCTATGACGATACTTGGTCTTGTCTTCAGACAGCAGATAATGTCTCATGTCCCGACAAAGATGATCACAAAGATAAGGAGGATGCCGTTTGTACGGAATGTGACGAAGAGTATGGGGACTTCTATGCAAGAAGATGATGGAGAAGAGGTCATAACAAAGAAGAAAGTCGATACAGAACGACTCAAGACGACAATCATAATGAACAGCATCAAGATCCTTGAGAATCTCAAGAAAGGAGAAGATGATATCAAGCAGAAACTTCGGTTTGAAGGTTTCACAGATGAAGATATAGCTAATGCTTACAAAGAGATCGAAGAGATCGAGAAAGAGAAAAAGAAATTCAATGACCAGAGGTCGACGATCGCGATCGTCGAGACCATGAACAAGAATAGCGCAATCATCAGGTCAAGGCTTAAGCAGGAAGGATTCACTGACCGACAGATCCAGACCGCTCTGATGTCTCTACGAGAAGAATTGAAAGACAAGGAGAAAAAATTACGAACTGAACTCGCTGATCATGGTATCAATGTCGATAAAGATGGAAAGAACGGCGATAATAAAGAGAAAGTCGCTTTTGATAATAAATGAAAGGTGATCGATTTGGGTGACAAGACAAATATACATTCGCTATTGGATGAAAGCAATTATTTCATGACAAAAGATGGCAGGACCATAAAAAATCTGAAAGAGCTTGCGCTGGTCATGGAGCATCTTGCGCAGGATGTGTTTGAGCATCATGTCAGCGAGAACAAGAATGATTTCGCATCATGGATAAAGGATGTGATCAAGGATGAAAATCTTGCTGGAGAGCTCATGAAATCTTTCGATAAAGATGGCCACCAAAGGATTATCTTTCGGCATATAATCAAGAACTTCATAGAATAAGCTATCTGTCTGCTGGTCCGATCTTCTTATGCGTGACACCAAGCACGAAAGCTCTGGTCTTCAGCTCAGTGCAGATCTCTTCTAGGATTTCCTCTGATCTGATCTCGACGTCGAATTGTATAGTCACCCTATCTTTCTTTGCTTTTGAATGGACTGCATGGATAGTATTGATCTTGTCTGCGACAATCTTGAGAAGCTCTGCGAGGATGCCTACTTTATCGGATACATCCACAAACACCCTAAAGACAGTTGGCTCTTTCTCAGCTTCCCATCGCATATCCACTTCTCTTGATGGTTCGAGCGAGTGCACATTTATACAATCTTTCCGATGGATAGTAAGTTTTCCATCAGTCGTCCTGAATGCTCTGATGTCATCTCCAAATTTAGGGTTGCAGCATTTTGAGAATTTCAATCCACTTTTTTTCTTGGTCGCAAGCGTCTCTTCTTTATTCTCTTTCTCTTTTATCTCTTCGCGCGCTTTCTTTGGATCTTTATCTATCTTGATATTGAGTGTCTGCCGGATCTTGCTTTTAGCCAGGTTTGTCTTGACGAAACTAAGCCAGTTCCGCGATGGACGTGCATTGGAAGAAGTGATTATCTCGACTATATCTCCGCTTTTCAAGCATCTATCCAATGAGACGATCCTATTGTTGACTTTTGCCTGACAGCAATGATTTCCGACTTCTGTATGGACTTCATACGCGAAGTCGATCGGTGTGGATTTTTCCGGAAGCGGGATCGGCTCGCCTTTCGGTGTGAACACAATTATCTCATCTTTGAAAAGATCTATCTTCAGGGTCTCTATGAACTCTTTTGAGTCTGTCGACATCCTCATCCAGTCAAGAATCTGTTTAAGCCATGCGATTTTCTTGTCAAATTGCTTGTCTCTTTCGTCTCCTTTGTACAACCAATGCGCAGCTATGCCTTCTTCAGATCGATAATGCATATCTTTTGTCCTGATCTGGACCTCGAGGATCTTGCCATGTGATCCGACGACGACAGTATGCAGGGACTGATAATCATTCGATTTTGGGACAGAGATATAATCCTTGAATTTATGTGGCATAGGTTTCCACAAGGTATGGATCACACCAAGTGCGCTGTAGCATTGCGGGATCGTGCTGACGATTATCCTGATCGCCACAAGATCGAATATCTCATTGAAAGCGACATTCTTCTTCTGCATCTTTTTGTAGATGCTATAGAAACTCTTCGCTCTGCCGAACACCTTTGCGTCCTTTATGCCTCTTTCGTTGAGCTCAGCTTCAATCCTTTCATTTATCGCTTTTACTTCTGCTTCACGTTCTTCGATCTTTTTGTTGATCTTGATCTTGAAATATTGATATATTTCTGGTTCAAGATATCTCAAACAAAGATCCTCAAGGATAGATTTAGTCCTGCTCATCCCCAATTTATGGGCGATCGGCGCATAGATATCAAGCGTCTCTTTTGATATGCTTATCTGCTTCTCCCGTGTCATATATTTCAAAGTCTCCATGTTGTGGAGACGATCCGCGAGCTTTATGAGAATGACTCTTACGTCTTTTATCGTCGCGAGAAGGACTTTTCTTACATTTTCTGCTCGTCTTGCTTCGATCCCATCAAGATTGATCTCGTCGATCTTTGTGACTCCTTCTACTAAAGATGCGATCTCATCGCCAAAGAGCTCTGTTATCTTATCTGCCTTTATCTTGGTGTCTTCTAGCACATCATGGAGGAGCGCGGCACATAATGTCGGAGTATCAAGTCTCATCAGAATAAGCGATTTTGTGACTTCGAGAGGATGTATGAAATATGGGTCGCCAGATAATCGTTTTTTTCCGGCGTGTGCTTCCTTTGCGAAATCATATGCTTTTCTTAGAAGTGTGACATTCGCTTTTGGATTATATTCTAATACGGCCTTGATTAACTCTTCTTTGTCTAATATTTTATCGGCAGACATCGTGGAATCTTTTTATTTGGGTTGTTATTTGCCTGGATTCTCTATGTTAAAGGAGTAATTAAGATAGTATATATTTGTTGTGGTGATATGCGAGTAGTCTAGGGGTGCTTTAAAGGCTCATATGGTGTATGATGTTTGCATCATACCCCCCAAAATATTAGTGGTGTATATGCATAACATTTAAATACAACTATTTGGAGAATGTTACAAACTAAACAATTAGGACTATGGAGAGAGTCAGTTTCTTCTAAGGATCCCCTCCCGAAGTACTCTCTCTCCATCTTTTCCTTTTTTCTTTTCCGTTTTTTGTCAGAAAAAGTATATTCATGCTTGGTTAATTTGACAATGATGCAGAACTGGTTCTTTCTTTGATATATTCATCCATCAGAAGTATCTTGATAAGATCGATTGGTTTCCTATAT
>PCVE01000050.1 GCA_002762705.1 Candidatus Woesearchaeota archaeon CG11_big_fil_rev_8_21_14_0_20_43_8
GATTCTCTTAGTTTCGATGTCAAACAAGGAGAGGTCTTCGGTCTTCTCGGCCCGAATGGAGCTGGGAAGAGCACATTGATAAAGATGCTAACATGTTTCCACAAACCAACTTCTGGAGATGCGCTTGTTGACGGTGTATCGATACGGGATCAATCAGCGATAAGAGAGCTTGTCGGTTGGGCTCCGCAGGAAGATGCATTCTATAGGAATCTCACTGTCCTTGAGAATCTTAGATATTTTGGCACGCTCTATGGCATGCGCATCGATGAGATCTATGCAAGGGCGAACCAGCTCCTCTCTCTTTTGCAGTTGAGAGACAAGATCGACGCGCGGGCAGGGAGCCTGTCTGGCGGTATGCGTCGTCGTCTGAACATGGGGATAGCGATGATGCACAGACCAAAAGTGCTCTATCTCGATGAACCGACCGCTGGTGTCGATCCTCTCTCAAGGATGTCTCTTTGGGATGTCGTCGAAGAGGTCAGGAAAGAAGGCATCAGCGTATTATTATGCACACATTATCTTGATGAAGCGGAGAAATTATGTGATCGTGTGGCTATCGTAAGATCAGGCAAGCTGGTCATTGTGGACACTCCGAACAATCTCAAGAAAAAATATGGCCATACTCTTGAAGATGCTTTCAAGAATCTTCTATCAAAAAGTGAACAGAAAAAGGAGATGGATAAGATACCAAAAAAGGAATAAAATGAAATTTTTCATATTGCTATATCGGATGCTTGAGAAAGATCTGAAGCTTTTCTATAGAGATAAGAAGACTTTCATCATGGTGTTTTTGGCACCTATAGTCATAATGCTCATACTCTCAAATATATTCAATGTCGACGACACACGTAGTTCGATAAGGGGCATACCACTTGGTCTTTGCAATCTGGATGATCGGGAAATCGATCTGGAGACTGATGTATTCACGATCGTTTCGCTTGAAGGAGATGATTGCGAAGCTGTAGCGCATGAACAAGTCAAGTCAGGGATATTGCGTGCATCTGTGGTGATTCCGAAAAATTTCTCTTCGGATATAGAACAAGGACAAGGGGCGGACCTGACAAGTATCATTGATAATTCAAAAGCGCAGACAGCCATAGTCGCCACAGCCGCCATGAAAGCCTTTGTCGCTGACCTCAATGAACAGATCGGGACTGAATTTATCTCTGCTGCATGGGTGAGACTCAATGAGCTAAACACCGCGCTCAAGAGCATGGATGGTGAACTGGAAGTCGCAAAAGATTATGCACTGAGATCAAGAATCCAGATCCAGGATGCCAAAGAAAAGCTTGATTCTGTTGATATCCCTTCAGCGAAGAAGACTTTGATCTCTATCAATTCATCATACCATGAGACTCTTCTTGGTATCGATTCTGCTATCGCTGATCTTGATATCATTTTGAACGCGACTGACCTGAACTTATCTGCCGGGATCATCCCAAAAGTGCGTCTTGACCTGAATCTATCTGAACTAGATTCTTTGTACGATGTTCAATGCATAAATTCCACACTGCCTGTGAATGCGACGCTTCTGAATAATTATTCTAGCGCTGCCACAAGCGATCTCTGCGACGCATTGAATATCTCATTGGAAAAACTTGAAGAATTGAATGAGAAGAATCTGCTTGATAATGCTCTTACCTCTGCTCTTGTCAATAAGACAAAAGTCTATGCCGATGCGATTGGGCGCATGTTGAACAGGAGCGAATCTGTTCGTGATAAGCTTGCCGCGATCAGGGATGATGCGGCAATCTATGAAGATAATATAAGCACAGTCTTTGCCATGATCGACCAGCTCGAGCAAGAAGAAGCCACTGTAAGATCAGAGATCGACCATGTCGATGAGATGCTGATCAATTACACTGAGCGCATAATAATGCTGCAAGGAGAGCTTTCTGCCGCCACGAGGGATCTTGACAAATATACCGCGAAAGAACCAAAAAATATAATCCGTGCGGTCTCTCTTGATGAAGAGAGATCATTCCCAAATAGAAAAGTCCTTGAATTCATGACACCTGGCATAATTACTCTGATCTTGCTGTTCATCACCATGTTCATCTCTTCATCCCTGATTGTGGCAGAGAAAAAAAGTGGTTGCATGGCAAGAAATTTTTTGGCGCCTGTGTCTGTCTTCACATTCCTTTTTGGAAAGACCCTATATCTGATGATCCTCGCTGCGATAGAGATCGCATGTATGATCGTCGTGTCATGTCTGCTTGGTGTAGAGATCTCGATAACCGTTGCTTTGATTCTTACTCTTTTGATGGTCTCATTGTGTTTTGTCACTTTAGGGATGCTCATTGGAGCTTTTTCGCGGACAGAGAACACATCTCTCCTTTCATCGCTTGTGATCGGTTTGCCTATGCTCTTCCTTTCTGGATTGTTCTTCCCTTTTGAAATAATGCCAAATGTCATGCGTACGATAGGTTACTATCTTCCATTGACACTGTCTGTGCGCGGTCTTGAATCTATACTGATCTACAGCAAAGGCCTTGATATGTCCGCGATGATCATTTTAGCAGGGATATCTGCGTTGTTATTTTTCATAGCGGCCTTGCTCACATGGTTAAAGCCTATGGCTGATGATTAAGCTGAGATCTATGTTGTTTTGTACGGGAGAGAACTGCAGTGGGTGCGATTTCCTCTTTTTCAGGGGAAATATTTAATAACCAATTCAGTCATAGCCTAATGCAAGGAGATGACTAAAAGATGTTCAGCGTCGGCGACATAATGCAGACCAATGTGGTCACAGTATCAGAAGATGCCACTGCTTTTGATATCGCTACAATCATCATCGAAAAGCACATCTCATGCGTCGTTGTCATGGGCAATGTAATCGAAGATGCAGTTGTCTTTGAGAAACCATCTTTTCTGTCGAAGATCCTTGGAAGGAAGGAAAGGCCGCATGTGGAAAAAAGGACATCAAAAAAACCGATGGGGCTTATAACAGAGCGTGATTTCACGCAGAAAGTACTCACTGCTGATGTCGATGCATCTAGATTCACCGCATCGGAGATGATGAGTCCGGGGATAATCAGTCTTGAGAGCAATGCTACAATCGTCACCGCCATAGGACTCATGAAAAAGAATGGTTTTCGGAGAATTCCCGTCATGGAAGATGGTAAGCTCGTCGGACTTGTGACACAGACAGATATCCTCCTCGCATCCATGAGCTTTCTTGAGAAGCTCCAAAATGAGATGAACAACAATTCTGTCGACATGGATGAATATAAAGAGCTCTTGTCGACGTCATCCGAACTCTATAATATGCCCGAAAAAGATGTGACTGTGGATGATACTGTCGACAAGATAATGATCCAGAAGGTATTCATCGAATCAGTGAAGACACTGGTCTCTGAATCGGCAAATGTCATGGCTGACAAAAGATATGGCTGTGTCATCGTCATGAAGGGTTCGTCACCAGTCGGGATTGTGAGTGAGAAAGATCTCATAAAGAAAGTTGTGCTTGGAAAGCTTGATCCTGAGAAGATAACTCTTGGCCAGGTGATGACTTCTCCTATCTTCAGCGTCAGGACGACGACGAAGATAAGCGAAGCGACAGAGATAATGAAAAGCAAGGGGTTCAAGCGTCTTCCGGTTGTTGATGATGGTATTTTGAAAGGTATCGTGACACAATCAGATGTCAGACTTGCGATGGGATCAGCGATAAGAAAAGCTCAGTCCACGTTCATAAACCAGTGGGCTGATCTTCTTCAGCCGGCATTTTCTAGAAAACATTAAGATGGCATCAGATCTTCATTCTGTCTTTTACAGATGCATATATGATCGGCAATGCTATGGTCACATCACAGATCACGTCGACGAAGTAGCCTTTCTTGCTCATCTTGCCCCACGAGATCCCTTCACGGAGCTCTGCACCAGAGCTTCCGCCTGGTTCTGGGCGGTCCATCGTTATCTGTATGCCATAGTCTGCGCCTTTTGGAGAGAACTGCATCGCCTGCTGTATATAATTTTTCGGCACTCCGCCGCCAAGATAGATTATCCCTGCTCTCTTGCAGTCCCATGCGATCTGCAAGATCTCCTTAAGGTCATCGAATGCGTTGACATCGATGTTCTTCCCTCGGGCGATATGTCCCCAGATCATCAGGCCAATCCCACTGTCAGCAATGCCTGGACAGAAGATCGGGATCTTCATTTCATAGCATGTCTTCAGTATTGAATCACTTTTAGGAAGAAGGCTCGCAAGCTCCCACAGGAACTCTTTTATGTTCTTCTTTGTTTTTGCGAGCTTATCGAAATTCTTCTCAAAGAAATCTTCCATGCCTTCATACACTTCATTTGGCATGAATGAGTCATATATCCTATCTACTTTTTGCTTGTTCAATTCTTTATCATCGATGTTCTGCGTGCCCTGGAAATGTGAGTAACCTAATGATTCGATCAGGTCATGTGTGAGATTCGCGCCTGTCGTGACCAAGACATCCACTTTTCCGCTCTTGAGGAGATCGATGATGATCGCTTTCATCCCGCCTGGAACCATCGCTCCGGCAAGTCCGAGAAATACTGTGCAGTCTTTATCAACGAACATCTTTTCCATGATATCGGATGCATGGGATATCCTTCCTGCGCCCATGACTCCTGATCTTCCCATCTCTTTGACTAGATCGTCGACAGTCATGCCGCTTTTGAGCTTCATCTGCGTGACTTTGCTAAGTCCTTTGCATATATTGTTTTTTGCTGCCATGTTCGTTCTGCCTATCAGAGGCGAGCCTAAGATTATATATTAAACTTTCTGTCGGCTTTGCTGCAAGTCTGTAATAGGAGTATTTTTTGGTTTATGTCTCTTCTACTTTTTGCAGAGTTCCGGCCGCTTGATGCAGCCCAAACGATTGTTTGTTAGGTCTCCTTCCATCCTCTAAGATCACTTGCGTATTTGGGTGTGGATGAAGCAGAGGAGGAAATGTCTGCACGCTGGCTAGAGATGGCCAAGGGTGCACTGGCAAATAGAAAGAAAAGCAAATGATTTTCATAATTAAGCGTACCCGCAAACGAAGTCTCTTTGTCAAAACATTTAAATAATGCTTCGATTTCATTACAGGACAAGGGCTTATAGCCCAGGAAATGGTGATAATATGTCGATCGTGGGATTTAACATAAACAAAATAGATGTGCTGAAATCAGAGATGTCTTATGCGAATATACAAGTCGCAAACAATATCAATATCAAGGAACTTCTGCCAGCTAATTTCAATCTGGGACAGGCAAAACAGAATGGATTGAAACTCCTATTTGAATTCTCAACAGTCTATGGAAACAATCTTGCCCACATCAAATTGGATGGTAATGTTTTGCTGATGGCAAGCGCAGAAAATGCGAAGAAGATACTCAATGACTGGAACAAGTCAAAGAGGATAGACCAAAAACTGCTTTCTGTCCTGATAAACCATATAAACATACGATGCAGTGTCCAGGCTGTCACGTTAGCAAAAGATGTGTCTTTGCCTTCTCCAATCGAGATCAAGCCTCTTGTCTTGAGCACAAAGCAAAGCGCTCCGGTCGAGAAAGCTGCCAAACCTGCAAAGGTGACTGAGAAGAAGCCTGCAGCGAAAAAGAAGAAATAAATTGATATTTCTATCTTGCTTTATTTTATTTCAATATGTAGAACACAAGCACATATAGCAATGCTGCCAGACAGACCACAAGGAACATAATCATGGGCCATCGCCATTTTTTTATCGGTCTTATCCTTGAATGGAAATCCCTAAACCCCTCGCAGAGCTGTTCTATGACAACTGATGACCAACCAGCATTATGGAGATCTTTTCTTATCTCCTCTATTTGTTTTCCGCTTTCCAGGTTGAATATGATATAATGTTTCAACAAGCGGATATCTTTGACGCTTGGTTTCTGCTTGCTATCTGGGGCTAATAATTTTTGTTCTGTCATTGTCTTATTGATGTCTTTTGTGCCTTTTAAATTTAATGGTTGACTGAATTTGATGGCAGGTCGTCTGTCAGATAGAAGATCTTTTTTGTGAAAAAATCCAATGCAGATAGAATCAGTCAATGCTCTGGCTGACAAAAGACTTTCTATATAGTCTTGATGAGTAAATGATATAAACAGAGACATCTTTTTGTTTATTGATAGGTGGATCAATCTGGCAAAAATACCTGGTATCTGGCTTGTGGGGATCGGGATCTCGGTCCTTGTGTCATCTTTCTTAGTCAAAGGGATGATGATCTTTTCATTCATCGGGGGGATCATGTTGCTTGTCGGCTTGATAAGGTTGCGTTTTGGAAAAAAACCTGCTCCGTCGCCGACAATCCATAATCTAATCCATGATAGGACACCACATCATCAAGTATCACAACAGCAGGTACATCCTCATCAATCACATCATCAGACACATCCCAATCAGATTCATGCGTCACATGCAAATCATCCTTCGACAGTCAATCAAAGACAGCATCATTTCCTCTATTGTCCATCTTGCGGCGGGCATATCCGTTCTGATTTTGTGCATTGTCCAAGTTGTGGAAGAAAGATACATTAAATTAATTCTGCCAGCTATTTTTTCGGTTAATCTTTTGATCGCATTCTAGATTCAGAAAGATTTATATGGTTGTATACATATTTGTATACTCAGATATGTATGTGTGTGGTTGGTTTGGTTGGCCTAGAAGTGTATCCACAATGCAACCCAGAAGAGTGATATTTGGATTGGCTGGACTCTTAGTGATCATATTGGCTATCTGGATGACAGATGAAGCGACTGCACTTGTGCAGAATGTGACTCAAGGTGAGATCATCTTAGGAGATGCATCTACAATGGTAGTCGGTCTGGCCGGACAGATCTTTTCAGAAGGTGGAAATCTGACTGAGATAAATATCTCCACAAAAAAACAGACGCCCTGGTTCCAAGGTATCTATGGGTCGCTG
Organism: Candidatus Woesearchaeota archaeon CG11_big_fil_rev_8_21_14_0_20_43_8; assembly: GCA_002762705.1. Taxonomy (GTDB): domain Archaea; phylum Nanobdellota; class Nanobdellia; order Woesearchaeales; family CG08-08-20-14; genus CG08-08-20-14. The sequence continues at coordinate 6,901 of PCVE01000050.1, forward strand.
ACCCTCAATCTTACTCTAGAGGATGCTTCTGGCGATGTATTCTATAATTGGGGTGATGTAGATGTGTCGACTGGCGAGATCTATATATCTAATGATACATTGATGGCATTTGATGGCACGATCAGCGCAGCCAATGATAAGAACGTGACTTTTGCCCAGGAATATTGGGGTTGGGCGAATTCGACAGGTATCGATAATCTCACTAATACTTATGCTGTGGCGAATGGTCATCGATTTTTTTTGATGGGGACAGTTCCGATTTTTGCGAATAGTGCCGCTTCTGTGAATTTGGCAAATGGTTTATTCAACTGCACAATGCTTTGGAAAGATTCTGGCACTGAGCATCCATTATATGCGGCTCTTGTGAATTCTCATGGTACAGCGTATAATGGGCAAAGTGCGAATTTTGAATGTCTGTTGCCTGTCAGATCCGAAAACGGGGTTGAGCAGTACTTATTCTATACTGAACTATACTAATTATCTCTTGTTTTGGGAGAATATCTAATTATATACCCCTTACCTAGGTATACGTACTATCAGCCTAGTATACTACATGATGGATAATCTACGTTAATTCACTAAAACATACATCACTCGAAAGTTTTATATATGAGTATACTAATAAGTATATCAATCAGCGTGTGATGTAACTGATAAAGTTATCAAAATCAAATGCTAACCATGAGGTGAAAATGGATGGGAAAAAAGAGGTTTATACTATTTATTTTGAGTGTATTTGCAGTCTGCCTTTCAGCACTGTATTTTACTAGCGAAGCTAACGCAGCGATCGAGAACGTGACCGCTGGTGGTATTGTTGAAGGGACAGCGGAGACGCTCGCTATGGGTGCTGCAGGTTCTATATATGTCGAAGGCGGGAACATAACCGAATTCAACCTCAGCCAGAAAAGACAGACCGATTGGTGGCAAGGAGTATGGGGTTCTGTCGATCTCAACGTCACACTTGAAGATGCATCTGGTGATGTGTTCTATAACTGGGGATTGACAGCAGCAACAGGAGAGATCTATTTTTACAATGAAAGTAACACTGATTGGACCGGAATGATTTTGGCGACCAGTGCGAAAGTCGCAGATTGGCAAGAAAACTCAGCATGGGGCAATTCAGCGAGTATAGACAACTTCACATCAACATATACTCAGTCAAATAACCATCCAGCATTCAATGCAGGGACATTGACTTTGGCAGCAGGTGATACGGCGGCTGTGAATTTCGAATCTAGCCACAATTGCACTGTTCTGAACAGTTCAAATGATTATCCTGTGTTCGCAGCATTGATCACACAGGATCTGACTGCATACAATGGCGAGACTGCTGATTTTGAATGTCTGCTCCCGGTAAAAGCATCTGAAGGCATAGTGCAGTATTATGCATATGCTGAGCTGACATAAGTGGGCATCGACCCATTTTTTTGTTCTTTATTTTTTATATCGTTTCCTCGATCTCAAAAGACAAACGGAGGTAGTTCACTATGTATTCTGGCGCTAAACTGAAAATCACAATTCTCATGGCTTTATCAGTCATACTCTTAGCTTTACCTGTTCTTGCAGTATCATTCTCTGATGATTTTGAATCTGATCTGTCATCATGGACAAAGATCTGTCAGCATTATGGGTATGACGGCAGCACTTATAGCTGGATTCCAGATGCCAAGATATCTACTTCAAAATCTTATTCCGGGCAAAGCAGTGTCTTCATGTCAAGCCAGCTTGTCCATAAATCATATATCTATGGGACGACTGAAGGTGCTCCACCAAAAGATCCTTACATAAAAGTCAATGGCTGTGTCTATAAATCACTGAGCACTTCTGCTACAGGCATGCATAATCTCGAAGTATATTTCTATGATTCGATGGAGACCAGGTTCAGTCCTCCTGTCGGATGGTGGGGCCTGTATTTTGGTGTGAGACTTAATCCATCTTATGATTGCACAGACTATGGTTCTGGTATTCCTGAAGCCATGGAATGTGAACCAAAAGGAGGTTTCTTCGTCGGTTTTGATGATAACATGAATACTGGATCACAATATACGCATTATGAAGTGAATGATGTCAAGACATCTGTCGCAAGGACAGCGGGTTGGCACAAGCTTGAATTCAACCTGATGACTGATGGCACAAATCATCTGGTCGCAAAGATAGATGGAACAATAGTCTTTGACGGCGCAAGCTCAGTGAGTTCACTCTCGACTCTTGCATTGGTCGGGAAAGGGACAAATGTCTATTTTGATGATCTGAAATTATCACCACCTCTGCAATGTTCAGATGGTACTGACAATGACAATGATGGATGGACTGATTACCCAGAAGATCCTGGCTGTAGCGCAGCCACCGATGATGATGAAAGTGACAATCCGGCGTGCAGCGATGGGATCGATAACGATGACGATACATACATCGATTATCCAGATGATCCTGGCTGTGATGACAAATATGATACTGATGAATTCAATCTGATCCTAAAAAAACAATGTGAAGATGGTATAGATAATGATAATGATAGCAGGATAGATTATCCATATGATCCTGGCTGTTCATCTGCCTTGGATGATGATGAAAGCGATGATCCTGCATGTGCCGATGGCATAGATAATGACAATGATAGTTGGGTTGATTACCCTGAGGACCCTGGCTGCAGTGCGCAGACTGATGTCGATGAAAGTGATAATCCATCATGCAGTGATGGGATAGATAACGATGACGATACATACATAGATTATCCATATGATCCTGGCTGTGTTGATAAATATGATACAGATGAATATAATGCCCTTGCGTTAAAGCAATGTGAGGATGGTCTTGATAATGATAACGACACTCTGGTCGATTATCCCGATGATCCTGCCTGCAGTTCATCAGATGATGATAACGAATCAGATGATCCGGCATGTGCGGATAAGATAGATAATGATAATGATGGATGGTCGGATTATCCGCAGGATCCAGGTTGCAGTTCGCTTATCGATGACGATGAGAGCGATGACCCAGAATGCAGTGATGATCTCGATAATGATGGTGATGGTCTCGCTGATTATCCAAATGATCCTGGTTGTGATGATCGATATGATACTAATGAGTCAAATGAGCCGATCATGAAGCAATGCGAAGATGGACTGGACAATGATGGCGATGGTTTTGTGGATTACCCAGACGATCCAGCTTGCGCTTCTGCCACTGGTAACGATGAGAGCGCTGATCCTGCCTGTGCTGATGGACTGGACAATGATGGTGATGGTCTTATTGATCTTCTTGATCCTGGCTGTGTCGATAAGTTTGACACTGATGAATATAATGAACCAATGATCACAAGAGAACTTTTCTTCGATACTCAGACATGGGATATCCTTGTCGATGGCAAGGCATATGACAGTATGGAATGCTATGTCAAAGGAAAGAACGGAAAAGGCGCATTCCTGTGCGAGAAGATAATAGAAGTACTTGATGAAAATATTAAGAAACTAGAGAAACGAAACAGCAAAGGGGCGAAGATCGCAAAGAGCTATCTCTCTGATATCCGCAAGAGATTCACAGATATGGGGAAAGATGGCAAGTGCCAACTTGCTGAAGATGAGTTTGACAAAGTCATATCTGATAACAGATACAAAAGCCTAAAGACGCTTCTCAAACGCATGAAAAATATCTTTATGCAGAGATATAAGACTGATTGCAAGACATATCTTCTGGATTATGACGGACTTATTGTTGAGCATTCTAAAGACAAGAAGCAGATAAAGGCCACAATAGTCGAGAATGATGGCGAGGATGTCTCATCAAACGCGATTCTCTATGATCTCAAGTTCACAGGCAAACGTCTTCGTTTCTACCAGATACTGAAAGTGGGAAAAGAATTGGTCTCGGTCTCATATGAATTCCGGAGCAAGGTCTCGACTATAATCGTTGATGGCAAGAAAGAGATGAAACCTGGATTTGTCAAGTTAATTGTGACAACTGAGAAGGACAAGGTCGGATATAGATTCGAGGATTCAAGCTTCAAGATGCAATCTTTCACTCCGACTGGTTGGGTGATCAATAATGGAGACCCAGTTTCCATCTTTTTTTATGAATTCTATTATGACATCTTCAATGACGATGAAACTGATCATCTTGATGAAATATGAAGCTGCTATCTGATTCAAAGACGATACTTTTCATCTCTATAATCATAGGTCTCGCATTTCCATGGCCGGCTGGAAAGCTCAAAGTCTTGCTGGCTCCGTCGCTTGTGGCCATGATGATCCTCTCTATGAAGACATTTGATTTTGAAGGGGGATATGAGAAGGGTTTCTTAAAGACGATCAGTTGGCTTGTCTTTGTCAATTTCATCTTGCTGCCTAGTCTTATGATCACTCTTGCATTTCTGCTTGCTGATACATATCTGCGTATGGGGTTCATAATACTCGCCGCTGTCCCTCCGGCAGTCGGCGTTGTCCCGGTCACATATCTTCTCAAAGGCAACATGAAGAACTCTCTGATGGCAGAGATCGCGGCATATGTCCTTTCGTTAGTATGGACACCAGTCATCATCTATGCGTTCCTGCGTGATTATGTGAGCATCTTCTATCTCCTGAAGATACTTTTCCTATTGATATTCCTTCCTTTGGTGGTATCAAGGATATTACATCCTCTGAGGTTCGAGCCTCGTCCCTGGATAAATCTTTGTTATGCATTTGGGATGTATGAAATCATCGCATTGAATCGGGATGTGTTGTTCTCGGGCATCGGTACTGTCTTTATCGCGATTTCAGTTGCGTTAGTCTGCAGGTTCGGACTTTCATCTATGTTCTATTTCCTTGCGCCAAAATCATTGGCATACAAAGACCGGATTCCATTTGTGCTGTTCTCTTCGATGAAGAATGGTGGGGCCGCAACAGTCATCGCGCTTTTGCTCTTTGAGAGCCCAAAAGTGCTGCTCCCAATAGCGGCATTCGGCATCACACTACCATTCTTCATATTATGTCTGGAATTCTTATCGAAGAAAGCGATAGGACAAAAAAAAGGATGAGCCAACAGGGACTTTCGGTGAACTATGGGTTGCCAGCTACAGGCAATGGATCCTCATTGCCATAAGCTCACGGCCCAATGCTCATTTCGAACCCTGATCAACCGGTCCGAAGCCGGCCGCACTATCCATTATGCTATAGGCCCATCTGTGCAATTGGCTATCATAATTAGTATATATAGGTTTTGAATACTTACATTAGATGTTCTAAACCGTAATTATGTTACAGTAACTATTTGTTGCAGCGATTATTCTTTCTTGGCTGGAGGGCAAAATGAAGTACAGCCGGAAAAAGAAACTATGGTGTGTGAAACAGATGAGATTAGGAATCAGCACTATTACAGAGATTAGTAACAATCGGAAAGTTCCCAGAATGACGTTATATCGCTGGTACAAGCGATATAAAGATTCTGGTGAGAAAGGCCCAGTTGATAAACCAAGAGGTTCAAAACCCTTAGAACTCAACGAAAATTGTGTAACATTTATTGTGCAAGAATAGGGACGATTAAAGGTTGGATCACCGAAAATGTTCTTACACCTTCGAGAATTAGGTTTTGGTATTTCTCAACGACAAATTCAAAAGGTTTACAGACTTCACAATTTAAAAATGAACCGAAGAAAAAGACCTACACAGATTAAATTCGTTAAATACGAATATCCAAAACCAAATATGTTATGGCACACAGATTGGACTAGTTGTCCATTTACTGGGAAACAGATGATTGCATTTATTGACGATCACAGCAGATTTATCGTTCACGCTGAGTATTTCGAGCATGCAACGACTGAAAACACGATTCTTGCGTTTTCCAATGCGATTTCAAAATATGGAGTTCCTGAAGCGATTTTGACAGACAATGGTACACAATTCACACCCACTAGAACAGAAAAAGGACCGTTTACAATGTGGTGTGAATCACACGGCATAAAGCATATTCTTGGTCGCGTTCATCATCCACAAACCAATGGAAAAATAGAGAGATGGTTTGGAACATATAAGCTAGAATTCGACGAGAGATTCAATTGCTTAGATGATTTTGTAAAGTTTTATAATGAAGTAAGGATGCATCAAGGTATTCACTACAAAAGACCAATTGAAAGATACTTTGCAAAAGTGTAACATTAATGCGGTTTAGGTCAAATACTTACATTAGACAATATTCAGATACTTGAATAGATTGAATATCGCATAAGACTAACTGTAAAATCAAATATAGAATTCTAAAAGAGGCTTATTTAACGTCTTTCTCCTCTTCTTTTTCTTCTTCCTCTTCCTCGTCTTCGAGGCTGAATTCATCTTCGCCGTCTTCGTAGTCCTTTCCGAATTCTTTGTCTAGCGACTCATCGTCGTCATCGTCTTCGGCATCTGAGGAATCTCCACCAGCGTAGTCATCCACTTCATAATCTTCGTCGTCTAAGATGGTAATCCACCTCCTCTGTGTCTATTATTTCCGATTATTAAAGTGCCCATATAAATATCTTTCGAAGATATCAGCAAAGATTTATAAATCATTTGAGGGATAAATCTGGTATAAATCGGGAAATTCCCCTAAAAAACGTAGGATGGTGATATAATGGCAGACGAAGATGATTTG
>PCVE01000016.1 GCA_002762705.1 Candidatus Woesearchaeota archaeon CG11_big_fil_rev_8_21_14_0_20_43_8
TGGACAGAAAAGAGACAGGCGATCGCCAGGCGTTATGATGAAAGTTTGAAGGGTTGCGTCACGACCCCATATTGTGATCCAAAGGCATATCATGTCTATCATCATTATATCATACTTGCCGACAGGCGCGATGAGCTTTGCGAACATCTGGATAAGGATGGGATTTCGTGGGGTAGGCATTATCCGATACCTGTGCACAAGCAACCATCATTTAGTGGAAGCGCGGCGTCAGTTGTCTCTCTTCCAATAACAGAATCTATCGTGTCGAAGTCGCTTACACTCCCACTCTTCCCAGAGATGACTGATGATGAAGTGCAGAGAGTCATCGATTCAGTGAGATCTTTCTATGATAATTGATCGCTGAGCTTCTTCGCTATGTACATTCGTCCGATTTGGTTGAGATGTTCTTCTGCAGAATCTGAATCTCTGAACGCTTGATGTGTCAGGTCAAATTTCATGTCGATGATGGGTGTCGAATACCTTGAAGCGAGGTCTGTGATGGATCTTGCGTTCTCTGTGACGATGGCGCGGAAATCTTCACCGAAATTTTTCTCGCCTAGATCCACATCGACAGGATTTATGTATAATAAAACAGGTATATCATTCTCATTGTAATTTGACAGCATCCTTTCGAAAGCAAGATACTGGTCATTATCTTTGTCGAACTGATACAGATACATCTCTGCCAGACGTACTTTCGCCCCCCCATATCTTTGTTCTAGTTCTAGCAGGTCCTTACGCTGTCCAAGCGCTGTATCATTCACATATATCTGCGCTTCATCAGATATCTCTTGCTCTTTCTCAAGTATCTTCGGTGTGTTGGCAAGTAGCAAGTATAGGCGGGTGTAAAGTGTATCCAACGGATTGTTGCCTGATCTATAAGTGGCCTTCTCTATCTCGAATCGGGGTTTGGCATAGATATAATCTGGTCCAAAGAAATTTAGGATGACGGATACGATGACCAGGTTAGGCCTCTTATCCTGCCGGATTATATAGTCGCTTATGCTTTCATATACTTTTGGATCATATCCTTCAGTCGTTATCGGATAGACCTTTCGTCCGTCAGGGAGAAAACTTCCAAGCATCTCTGGTATGCTGCGTCTGTCTGTGTCCGAGCTAGCATACTGTTTCGTGATGGAAGCTCCGACAAAGATGATCCCCTCTTCATCCTTAAGCCCATCTTTCAATATCTCCAGCTGCGGGATAGAGAAGAAGAACTGCTGAAGTATCAGTGCGGAGACTAGCAGCAACAGGTTGAAGCCGATGAGTTTAATCCAAAATTGTCTTTTCATTTTTGGCACCTAAAACTGGAAATATAGGAATTGCGCGCCAGGATTCACGCCAAGGAATATTATTCCAAGTGCTATGGCCAGATATATCGGCCAGCGGATCCATATGGGTTTGTCTGATAGGAATTTTCGCATCCTCATGTGTTCTTGCATGTAATGTATCATCACAAGGAACGCTATCAGGCCAAACGCCGTGATAAGGTCGTTCTTGCTCACGATACCTCCAAGCGGCCCTACGAAATCAGCGAATCTGAAGCTTAATGTCGTGATTGATCTTCTTATGATGTGGAATGCATCCGAGATGCTGTTCGCTCTGAAAAATACCCATGCGATGCATACAAGGACAAATGTCTGAGCTGCTTGCCAGACGCGATGTATGTGTGGATAATTGATTATGCCTGACATCTTTGCAAGCTCTTTTCTTGATCTGTCTGTGATGATCGCGAGGATCAGATATGTCCCATGCAACGCACCCCATGCGACAAAAGTCCATTTCGCTCCATGCCATAGTCCGCTCACGATGAATACGACAGCTAGATTGAAATACCATCTAGGCACTTTGACCCTGTTTCCACCCAATGGGATATATAAGTAATCTTTGAACCAAGACGACAATGATATATGCCATCTTTTCCAGAAATCTGATACTGAACTCGCAAAATATGGGCGCTTGAAATTATCCATAAGCCTTATCCCGAGAACCTGCGCTGATCCTATCGCTATATCAGAGTATCCTGAGAAGTCGCAATAGATCTGCATCGCGAAGAAGAATGTCGCAAGCATAAGATGCGCTCCCATGAATGAATCGGGATTGTTGTATATCGGATTGACGATCAAAGAGAGGCGGTCTGCGATGACAATCTTCTTGAACAATCCCCAGAGCATCAGTTTGAGTCCGTCAGTGATGCGGACATAATCAAAGCGATGCTCGACCGAGAACTGGGGCAACAGATTCTTCGCTCGCTCGATCGGTCCTGCGACGAGCTGTGGGAAGAACGCGACATACACTGCGAACTTCCCGAAATGCTTCTCTGGTTTTATCTTTCCATTATAGATGTCTATCGTGTAGCTAAGTGTCTGGAATGTATAGAACGATATCCCGACAGGCAATAACACATTCAGGTATGGCATGCTGAAATCGATGCTGACCATCCTCAGTATCTCCCTCAATGAGTCTGAGAAGAAATTGAGATATTTGAATGCGAAAAGAAGGCCGAGATTCGAGAACAGGCTGAGGTAGAGATATATCTTCTTTTTTGCCTTGCTCTTCTGGCTGCTCATCTTCAGTCCGGCGTAGTAATCTATCGCTGTTGAGATGAGTATGAGTATGATATATTCAGCTTTCCAGCTCATGTAGAAGTAATAGCTGCTGATCAACAGCAGTATCCATCGCCTGTTCTGCGGAAGCAGGAAATAGGCTACGCTGACGATCAGGAAAAATGCGAAAAAGTGGAATGAATTGAAATACATCGTAGTCACCACGGATTGGTGTGACTAAGGTGACATCGGTTTTTTAAACTTTTGGTGGTCATGACGACTTTTAGCGATGGATATCATAGAATAAGGAAAAAGTGCCCCGACTGGAGGGCTGAGATGGGGCGGGTAGATGGGGGGATACCATAATTGTCCACGTAAATTAGAAGATTTTATAAACTCTGTGGACAATATATCTTATGTGGCATATGTAGAAAAAATCAAGAATCCATCTGGGAACATCAATTATTATCTTACAAAGACTGTAAGACTTGGCGAAGATAGATTCAAGAAGATACGTGTTCCATTTGCGAAAAGACCCACAAAGAAAGAGATTGAGGCAGCGCTTGAGGAGATTGACAAAAAATATCGGTCTGTTGCAGTAGAAGATTTTTTGTCTACAAAAGAAATAGGAGCATTCGAAGAGATCAAGGACGCATATGACTCCTTTATCAAGAGCATTCCAACCACTGTGCGTGAGAACGCAGAGCAGGATTTCTACATCCGTTTCACATACAACACCAATGCTATTGAAGGCAACAGATTGACTCTCAATCAGACAAAGATGATTCTGAGCGATAAAAGGATACCCACTGGTGTAGAAGCCCAGGAATATAACGAGGTCATAAACGGCAAAGATGCCTTTGATCTCATCAAAGGATATAATGGAAAACTGACTATCGATTTCCTCGAAAAGATCAATTATGAAATCACTAAGAATACAAATGTCCAGTTCCAGGGAAGGATAAGGGTCTTTCCGGTCTTCATAACAAACACAGAGCATAAACCGCCTGAAGCAGAACGAGTCAGACCAATGCTTCTGGAAGGATTCAGGATCGCCAACAAGAAAAGCCACCATATTTTGGTCCGTGCATTTATGCTCCATGGCCTTGTTGCGCATGTGCATCCATTTGAAGATGGAAACGGACGTACTGCCAGAGTGCTTATGAACTGGTTTTTGATAAAACACAATTACCCTAAGTTCTACATCCCCGTAGATAAGCGTGATAAGTATTATGACGCACTCGGTTTCTACGATAGAGGAGATTATGGGGAATATTGCAAAGCGATGTTTAGCTTAATTATGGGCCAATACAAGAAGGCGTGATTGTCCACAATAATTTGATTAAAATATAATTTGCGTGGACAATTAACACATTGTATCACATCCTCCGAGATGAAGTAATAAGTGCCCCGACCGGGACGTTCAGGAGAAGAGCACTCAGCTCAAGGCTCCATTTGAACCCGGGTCTTTGCCTTACCTTGGCGTTCGGTTTTAGCCGAACGACCTCGAAAGGGCAAAATGATTGGCCGGACTACACCATCGGGGCATTAAGGTCCGAATGAATATGATTTTGTTTCGTGGGCTTGAGCGTCAGCGAAACCCACGCATTTGATGAAACTTTGTTGCCAAAGTTTCGGCGGAATGATTGGCCGGACTACACCACAAGGAAATGCGTAGCATTTCCTGTGCAGGAAGCTTCGCTTCCTCGCATCGGGGCATTGATGTCCGTTTGATTTTGATTATCTGCGTTGATTGGAACTGGTTTAAATACTTTCCGTCTTTTGTATAGATCGATAATAATTGGATGACACGCATTTCATGAAACTATCTATGCAAGTCTCAATGGAAAAAACTATGGGCCCGATGGGACTTTCAGTCAAAACGGCTTTAACAGTTTTGATTTTGAACCCATGACCACCGGCTCTCCTAGATCCTGTAAAGAACACAGGCCATATAAGACCGGCGCTCCATTGCCTAAAATGGTCAAGCTCACCATACTTTTCCAGGCTGAGCTACGAGCCCATAATTGAATTTTAGGGAAGCCGTATTTAATTTAAATATGTTTCGAATAAGGGGATTGATATCATTGTTCTTCGCACTCGACATCATCTGAATGAAATATATGCAAACGATAGCACTTGTGACGGAGTCACAGCTGCTCTGCAAAAAGATCATTAATCAGAACAAAGCTATCGCTAACCCAAAATAAAATATTAAGAAAATAAATCTTCAAGAAAAAAATCAGACCATCTCGATCTCGATGTTGAGACCTTCTGGGATAGGGACACGCATGACCAATCTGAGGGCTCTCTCATCGATACTTAGGTCGATGAGTCTCTTATGCACCCGCATCTCATATCTTTCCCATGTCGCAGTCCCTTCACCGCATGGACTTCTCCTTGTTGTGATCTTCAATCGCTTTGTAGGGAGTGGGATCGGGCCTTTTAGCATGACACCAGTCTTCTCTGCGATCTGCCTTATGTTGTTACAGACCTGATTGACTTTCTCAATGTCTGTGCTTGCGAGTTTGATTCTTGCTTTTTGCATTTTTGCCTCTCTGAGGGGTTTGATGTAATTTATAAACTTTGTGGTCCAGCGTCATGATAAAATTTTACCTTACCATGAAAAAGATAAAAACAAAAAGAGGAGCTAAACTTAGCTCTTCTTCACGACGTCTATGCACATGCCTGCTGCGACTGTGGAACCTGAATCCCTGATCGCGAACCTTGACATATGCGGTATCTCCTTCTGCTTCTCGATGCAGACAGGGACGCATGGTTTGACTTTGATTATCGCTGCGTCGCCATTCTTGATGAAGTCTGGGTTCTCCTCAAGCACTTCACCAGTAGCTGGGTTCAGTTTCTTCTCGATCGCTACGACCTGACATGCCACCTGTGCAGTGTGGATATGGAAAACTGGTGTATATCCTACTGTTATGACAGATGGGTGGTTAAGTACAACAATCTGTGCTGTGAACTCAGTCGCGACAGTTGGTGGATTGTCTGGATGACCAAGGACATCTCCTCGTGCGATGGATTTCTTATCGAGTCCTCTTAGGTTGAAGCCGACGTTGTCTCCAGGTTCAGCTTTCTGCAGCTGTTCGTGGTGCATCTCGATTGTCTTGACTTCGCCAAGCACTCCTTTTCCATCTCTTCCTGGGACTATTATGACCTTGTCGCCGACCTTCATGACACCAGTCTCGACTTTTCCTACTGGGACTGCGCCGATTCCTGTGATGTTATACACATCCTGAAGAGGTAGTCTTAGAGGAAGTTGTGTCGGTTTCTCTGGAACACTTAATTCATCAAGCGCTTCAAGAAGTGTCTTTCCGCTGTACCAGCCCATGTTCGCTGATTTCTTTGCGACGTTGTCTCCTGGCAATGATGCGACTGGGATGAACTGGACTGCGTCTGCTTTGTATCCGACACTCTGGATAAGTGCTGTGACTTCTGCGACGACAGCTTCGAATCTTGCTTTGTCATACTTGACGAGGTCAAGCTTGTTGACTGCAATGATCAGCTGGTTCACACCAAGGGTCTTTGCGAGATAGATGTGCTCTTTTGTCTGAGCTTGTACACCATCGCTTGCGTTTCCTGAGACGACGAGCACTGCTGCGTCAGCCTGTGAAGCGCCAGTGATCATATTCTTGATGAAATCTCTGTGGCCAGGTGCGTCGATTATTGTGAAATCGTATTTTGGGGTCTCGAATCTCTTGTGAGCGAGATCGATAGTGACTCCTCTCTCTCTCTCTTCTTTAAGATTGTCCATGACATATGCGAATTCAAAGCCAGATTTTCCAAGCTCTGCCGCTTTCTCTTTGAGCTTCCTCATCGCAGCTTCGTCGATTGTGCCGCTATCAAAAAGGAGCCTTCCTACTGTTGTTGATTTTCCGTGATCTACGTGTCCTATGAACACAAGATTCATGTGTGGTTTATCTTTTGCCATTTGGTTTACCTCCAACTCTCATCTAATCTTAAGTGTGGATTGAATTTCAATCCGTCTCTATTTAAATATATTTTGTTAGGAAACAGAAAGCTTATATATAAAACTTTCTCATGCTTCCTCATTCGGCAGCCTTTTTAATGCCCTTTCTTTCTCTGATCTGGTTGACGTATTTGTCCTGAAGCTCACCAGGCACTCTATCGAATGTCTGATCGACTAGGAATGAGTTGCCTCTTCCTTCTGTCGCGCTTCTCAGATCGCTTGACAATCCGAACATCTCAGCGACTGGCATTTTTGCCTTTACTTCAACAGTCATGCCTTCTTGCTGCATGTCAAGGAGCTGGCCTCTCTTGTTCTGGACAAGTTTTGAGATCTCGCCCATGAATTCGACAGGTGCTTCGAACATCATAGTCTGCAGAGGTTCGAAAAGTGTCGGATTAGCTGTCGCGAACGCGCCTCTGATACCTTCTCGTACTGCCGGGTACAACTGTGCCGGACCCCTGTGGATTGCGTCTTCATGAAGCTTGGTATCGACAAGCCTGACTTTGACATTGACACATGGTTCGTTACAGATAGGACCTTTTCTCATGACATCTTCGAACATGTCAAGGACCATCTCCATGATCTCGTTGATATGTACTTCTCCTCTGGTCTCATCGACAAAGATGTTTCCATTGTAGATGTCACGCACTTTCCTTGCGACTTTTGTGTCCCAGCCCATCTCCTGAAGCTTCTCCCATACAGATCTGTCTTCTTTCTTGCATCTGCCGCTTGGGATATCTCCGTTCTTGATCGCCAATGCGACCTCTGGTTCAAGAGCCTCGACTTCAAAGTATAATTTATTGTGTTTGTTTGGTGATTTTCCTTCAGCACATTCAGTCGATTTCTTTGTGACAGTCTCTCTGAAGACGACAATCGGTGCTGATGTCACAATCTGCACACCTTTCTCTGTCCGTATCCTGTTCTCGATGACTTCGAGATGCAGTTCTCCCATGCCACTGATCAGGTGCTCTCCAGTCTCTTCGTTGATCTCGACAGTGAGTGTCGGATCCTCTTTGTTGACCTGTCTTAGTGTCTCGACGAGCTTTGGAAGATCCACTGGACTCTTCGCCTCGATCGCCTTTGTGACGACTGGATCGAACAAGTGTTTGATGGCTTCGAATTCTGTCATCTCTACAGAAGAGATTGTCTCTCCTGAGAAGACATTCCTAAGACCGACAACACCGACGATGTTTCCTGCTGATGCGGAATCGATGAGTTCTCTCTTCGCGCCGTTGTACACAGAGACTTGCTGTACCCTGACCTGTTTCTTCGCGCCATTCATGTATACGTCCATGCCTTGCTTTATGGTCCCAGAGAACAGTCTTCCAGCAGCGACTTCGCCTGCATGTTTGTCATAGACGATCTTTGTGACTACGAATGCGACTGGACCATCAGAGTTACAGGCAACAAGTGATTTTCCGACTTCGCTGTCGATATCTCCCCTCCAGATCTTCGGGATTCTATATGCCTGTGCGACTTTTGGGTCTGGATGGTGCTCGATTACCATGTCAAGGATGACTTTATGCAGTGGTGCTTTCTTCGCGAGCGCTTTCACTGATGCGTCGACATCATCGCTCTGGTATGCGTCGATGATATCCTTGAAACTGACACCATGCTTCTTCATATATGGCACAGACATGGCCCAGTTGTGGAATGCCGATCCGAATGCGACACTGCCGCCATTGACATCGACCTGCCACTTCTCACCATATCCTTTTTCAGCGATCTGTGATATCAGCACGTTGACATGATCGATTATCTTCAGGAATCTTGCCTGCATCGCTTCTGGGGTCAGCTGCAGTTCCTTGATAAGCCTGTCTACCTTATTGATGAATAGGATTGGCTTGACTCTCTCTTTCAATGCCTGTCTTAGGACTGTCTCTGTCTGCGGCATCACGCCTTCTGATGCGCAGCATAGGACGATTGTTCCATCGATGGCCCTCATGGCTCGTGTGACGTCTCCGCCGAAATCGACGTGTCCAGGTGTGTCGATAAGATTGATCAGGTATTCTTTTCCATCGACTTCGTGCACCATAGATACGCTTGCAGAATCAATCGTAATTCCTCTCTGTTGCTCATCTTCATGGAAGTCCATGAGGCAAGCCTTGCCTGCAAGCTCTTCAGACATCATCCCAGCTCCTGCAAGGAGGTTATCTGAAAAAGTGGTCTTTCCGTGGTCGATATGCGCACTTGTGCATATGTTACGGATGAATTTCTTGTCTTTCATAAGGCGTAGGACCTTATCAACCATCTTCTCTGCCATATTATAATCACCTATATCTTATTGTTCAAAGCACATGGCCATCATGTACTGTCCCATATGTATGGAGATCTGTCTCTTTGAACCAGAGAGCGACCTCAACTTTTGCTTCTTCTGGATTTCCTGAAGCATGTATGAGATTCCGTATGGCTTTGCCTTTTTTGTCTGTGAAATGATAGGAGTGATGTGCGTAATCTCCTCTGATCGTGCCTGGTGGTGCGGTCTTTGGTTCTGTTGGACCGACAATCTTCCGCACGACTTCAACAGCGCTTACACCCTCATAGCAGATCGCTATGACTGGTCCGAGGGTGATGAATTCTTCAAGACCCTTGTAGAATGCTTTATCCACATGGGCAGCATAATGCTCTTTTGAAAAATCTTTGTCTATCCAAACCATCTTGAGCCCGACAATCTTGAGTCCTGCTCGTTCGAATCTTGTCAGAATCTCTCCTGCTATACATCTCTGCACAGCGTCTGGTTTCAATAGCACAAGCGTCCGTTCTATCATTTCTTAGTCACCTTCTTCTCTTTTGAATCAGTCTTGGCGGATGATTTTACCAAAGCGAACTCTTTTGTCCATCTGGTAACTCTTGGTTTCCTGCCAAGCTTGAACATATTCTTCTCACATTTTCTTGTACAGAAATTAAAAATCTTTCCATCTTTCTTGACGTACATAAGTCCAGTGCCACGTCTGATATCTGTTCCACAAAAAGTACAGTTTGCCATTTTTATTGCCCCTTTAGGATGTTCCTCTTCCTGTCTTGTTCAATGCACGTGCTTCGATCTCTGTCTCTCTAAGCATGAGGATATCGCCAACCCTTACAGGACCCTTGACATTTCGTCTGATGACTTTGTTCGCGTCACGTCCTTCAAGGATCTTGCATCTTACTTGTGTAGCTTCTCCTCTTGTGCCTGTTCTACCCATGACTTCTTCCACACGCGCAGGATAAGCATCTGAGAAAGTGATCGCATTGCTTTTTGTCTCTTCTTTCTTGTCTCTGCTCCTGTCCTGTGGTGGATTTTGTCTTTCTTGATCATTAGCCATCTTGATCTACCTTTATTTGAGCTCTTCTTCTATGGCTTTGATCAATTTCTTTGCTTCTCCTTCAGAAACGATCGCAACACTGCCTGTTGCCACTTCGAGTCCTGCGCTTGCTCCAAGATCTTCTTTGCTTGGCACTTTTGCGCATAGGATCCCTTTTTCTTTCGCAAGGAGCGGAAGGTGCAATATGACTTCTGGTGGTGTCACATCTTCTGCGACGACAACAAGTTTTGCATCTCCACGTTCTATTGATTTTGTGGTCTCATTTGTTCCTTTTCTTATCTTTCCAGTTGCTCTTGCAACTTCTACAGCTTCGTAGACTTTATCTAATACTTCTTTTGATAGCTCACTCATCGAGCTCACCTCGTGTGTTATTATTCCTGTGGCATTATTGCCCGTTATTTGGAGGAAATCTGTAAGAAGACTGTCCTCATTCACCCAGAGTCATCTGGGATCATCAATCACAGGTCTGTTAGAGGGAAGAGGTTTTGTTTATAAACCTTTCTATAGGAGAGGTGTATCTCCGACCTTATAATGAAAAATATATGAACATAATCCACAACTGTTGGAATTTGTAGCCTTGAGGATCTCTTCAATCTGCACTTCATCTATGCCCTGTTTTTTTGCCAGTATCATGGGTCCATCTTCCCGCATGAGGCATCTAATCATATCCCTTTTCTTGGCTGCTGCCATGATCTTTTTCATTTTAGTCTTCTTGGCATCTCCAATCTCGGTGCCTTTGATCATAAGTGTGCATGGATGAGCCATTCCCTCAGAGCTGATTCCAATCTGATCCAGTCCTTCGCATTGATGGAACCATGGCGATCCGAAGTATTTTGGATCCATATACCATGCTCTACCTGCAGGAAAAACACGATGATGAGGGATGTATTTTCGTTTGTATCCAAAATTTCGTTTTTTTAATTCTAATGCTAAATTCCTCGGGATGCTCATGTCAAGTCCAGCACGGCGATGGTAAATGTCAGCTGCTGAGACTTCAACATAAATGACTCCAAGATCGACAAGCTCATCCAGTCTGCGTTGCATGATATCTTTGTCCCGTGCCCAGAAACCATTTGTCTGCACACTTATCTTTGGTTTCTGTATGAACTTTCTTTGTCTAAGAGATATTATGGTATGATAAAGAAGTTTCTTTTCTGTGAACACTTCTCCGCCAGTGAGCATGATCTCCTGCGTGTCATATGGCAGATTGCAAACAATTTCAGAGATGTCGTTTTCAGAAAGACTCTTTTTACCCGGACCAGAATCCTGACTGCAATGTTCGCAATGCAGATTGCAGTTATTTGTGATCGCGAAATAGATTAGTGTCATTTTCGAAGAATCATCCGATGTAACTTGTTTCGCTGCCCATCTTGCTCTTGAGTTTCTTCATAGCAGCAGTCTTCTGGATATCGTCGAGATCTTTTGGTTTTTTCATGAGTTCACTTTCCATCTGCTTGATCTCTTCATCGAACTTCTTAAGGTTTATCGACATATTATATTTACTGTTCAATGTCTGGATTATTTCTCTTGCACCTTCCATCCCTAGATACATCGGATGGCCAAGAGTCTCTGCGAGAAGCGTGACCGCTTTTATGCCTTTTCGCGCGCCAAGACCGAGAAGGAGTCCGCTCACACCGACAATGGGTCCGACGACGCCGTAAAGCTTGATCTCAAGCTTTGTTCCTTTCTTGAACCAGTTGATCAGGTCTTTTGAATTGCCTGTGCAATACACTCGTGGCTCTCTTGGGATCTTCGCAAGCGCGATACCTCCGAGTGTGACTACTTCTCTACCGTCAAAGCTCTTGACAAGGTCGAGGATGCAGTTCGAGAATTCATATGATGATACTTCATCTGTCGGCTGGATATCTCCTGCAAGGAAAAAAAAGTCTTTGTCTTTTATCTTTTTGTGATAGACTGAAATATTTGGAAGTTCTACTAGATTCTCTTCATTGACGAAGACAGAATGGGGGAATGTGTTTGAGAATAATTCAAATATTTTTTTTGCTTTCAGATTCTCGATTATGAAATCGATTGCGACTTTTCCGACATTACCGATACCAGGCAAGCCTTCTATGAGGACAGGTCTTTTGACTTTAGGCATCTTCTCCTGCATCTTTATGACTTCCCACATTTTACAGCCATCCTCTCTCTTCGAATTGTTTCCTTTTTTCAGATCTTCTGAATCGTGCGTATTTGTCTTCAGGACTGTATTTTGGTGGAATCGGTGATATTGTATCGGTTCCGCAGCCAGAACAAGATTTTTTCAAGGTATATTTTCCGCATTTTTCACATCGTAAGATGTTGGTCTTCATTTTATCTCCTGTCGCACGAATTCTCCTTCACCATCTAGGTCTTTTATGCATTTCAATATGCTTTCGACACTAGTGTTCAGGATCTTCTCGGCTTGTTTGTAGTCCGGAGCTTTCACTTTCAGTTTGTATTTGCCTGCGCCAAGATAGCCGACATCTACATCTTTTGTGTTATTGATCAGTATGTCTTTCACTATATCAATCCCATCGCTTGCGTATGTGACCAATGATAGGATGCCTCCAATTTGCACTTCGGGCGGTTTTATCCTCTGTTTGATCAATTCTTCAAGATCATCAGCTATTTTCTTTGCTATGCCAAACTTCTCTAATGAAAGCCCATGCAATGCCACTTCTTCAAAACAATCATAGAGTCCATCATATTCCTCGAATATCTTTTCTTTCAATTCAAAATACAATTTCTGGAAATCAAGTTTGGCTTTTTTTGCCACAAGTTCGACGATTTTCTCAGATTTCTGCTCTAATTTTATTTCTTCTAATTTTTTCCGTCTCTGAGAATCATTGACTCTTCTCAATGATAAGTCGACATGACCTCTTTCTGTATTGACTCTGAGAACTTTGCATATTATCTTCTTTCCTTCCTGGACATAATCCCTGAGATTCCTGATCCTTCCAGGACTTACTTCAGATATGTGAAGGATTCCAGTGATCCCATATTCATCGATCTTGATGAAGACAGAATGATGATGTATATTATTTACTGTGCATATGACTATTTCTGATTCTTCTGGTAATCCTTCCTTCTTGTACAGCATTTTATTCTAGCACTTCCAATATTCGGGCTTTGATCTGTGCTTTTCCGCCTGTTGGTGATGCAAGGACTTTTCCGCATACTAAGCAATTTACCTTTATTGAGGCTTTGCCGAATACGATCTGTTCATTCTTGCATTTTGGGCATCTGATCTTGATGAATTTACTGTTTGGTTCTGGCCTGACATTCGCCATTTTTATTATTCCTCCTTATAATCATGACTAAGTCACAGAAATTATATCCTTAATTTCTGGGACACAGAAAATGCCCTTTATAAATTTCATCTTAAAAGATGGCATTTTCTAGTATGATGATTCTTATGTGTGTGGAACTGGGTACTATTTAAATGTTTTTCTGTCGGTTTAATATTTAAAGCTCACATACTGCA
>PCVE01000039.1 GCA_002762705.1 Candidatus Woesearchaeota archaeon CG11_big_fil_rev_8_21_14_0_20_43_8
TCTTCGCTGCTGAGCTGCTTTTTTCACTATATTGACTGCATCTTCCTGGCCTATGACTTGGTCTACCAATGTCTTAGAGACTGCTATGTCTGCTGTTGTCTTAAATTTTAGATTGGTGCCTTTATCTGCCATAGCTTTTTAAAAATGCCCCAGTCTATATATAGATTTCTAATATATATAAGCAATACAACGTAATTCATGTGACTTGAATTCTGTTTATTTGATTTTGGCTTTGTGCTGGCTGTTATGGGCCAAACTATAACGGATGCATATTATGTGTCCAGGACAGAGCGGTTCAGACGTGCAACACAGGGGACGTCCTGTTATAAAGAAGAGTCACAAGTATAGAATCAATCTATAGAGAAAAAGAGATCTTTTGGGCCGGTCAGGGCCCAAAAAGTCAGAAAAACAAAAAAAGATCTACTTAAAGGTCTTTTGCCATGACTGTCTTTCTGTTGTTGCCTTCTGCTCGTGCAACAGCATCTGAGACAAGTGTTCTTACCTTTTTGTCAAGTGCGTCTGCGAAGTCTCCTGCAACATTGCATTCTTTGCAAACGTCCTTTAGCTTTGCTTTTACAACCAATAGGTCTGCCATTTTGTAGTTCACCTCGTTCAAATTATTTGAACATTAGACTGCCTATATCCTTCGAATTCCGCTAGATAAAGGCTTCTAGAGCAGTTACAAGGGGGGCTGATATTTAAATCTTTCGCTTAAGAATGTCGAATTATGCCCTTTCACGGCTTGTAAGTAAAGAATTCGATTGGCAGCAAATCAGAAATTATATAAATAAGCCATTTTCTGGACAATAAATCTAATTGTTTGTTCTGATAAACTAGTTATTGGTTCAATTTAAAACCACAAACTAAAGATCAAGAACCAAAAACTACTTATGCGTATACCAGAACTTCCTGACTTCTCCATCGACTGAATCGAGTCTGCAGAAGCCAAAACGCTCGAATTGGATGACGTCGCCGACATTCACAGATGCTACGCCAGGCTCAGCAAAGCCCTTCCTGACACTCTTGTCAGGCATCATGACCTCGACAGAGATAAGATCATCAGATGCTGCCACCCAGTGTATTATCTTTCCATCTGATCCGCGGAACCTTGTGTGCTCTGTCGAATCAAACGCATAGCTGTCCCTTTTTTTTATGAAATTGACGCAATCCATGAGCCTGCTCATCTTTCCATCAGGCAGAGAAGCCAGATCATTTTTAGTCACATAGAACCTAGAGTTGGTCTTCATCTTCCTTCCGCCTTTCCTATGGTCCGGATGTAGGTCCATCTCGATGTCCTGCGCTGGAGCTCCTTTGATCTCGATCGATTCGGGATCCTCGACAAAGAAGAACCGGTCAGCAGACTCTTCAAGAAGACGCCGGTTATGCAATATCAAGTCATCCCATGTGAGGGTGGCTTCGTTCTTTGTCATGCCTGTCGATCTGACAAAATCAAGCAATGCCTTTGGAAGGAAACCCCGGCGTCTGAGAGCAACAAGTGTAGTAAGCGATGGATCATCCCATCCGACAAGCTCGCCTTTCTCTATCATGTCTCTTATGGCTCTGCCGCTTGATAAGACGCCAGTCATGTTGAACCGCGCAAGTTCATAATAAAAAGTCTCTTTGAAACCCAACGTTCGTTGTATGTGGCGCTGGAGTTCGTTTCTAAGTTCAAACTCTTTTGTCCTCAGTCGATGCGTCACACCACATAAAGCATCCATAACAGTAGTCTCAAAATCATAGTTCGGCCAGACACGGTATTTTTCGCCAGTCATCGCATGCGGCTTGTCCATTATACGCATGATAGCAGGATCTCTCATAGTGGAATTCTTGTGAGCCATGTTGATCTTCATCCTAAGGATGATGCTCCCTTCTTCCATCTCTCCCATACGATGCCATTCGTCAAGATTCTCATCAGGGGTCTTTTCCCTGCATCTGCAGCCGATGCCTTTCATCCTCGCGTCCTTGATCTGCTCGCTTTGGCACTGGCACATGTATGCGTTGCCATCTTTGACAAGCTTTTCGGCAAGCTCATAGAACTTCTCCATATAGTCAGACGCGATCAACATCTCATCCCATTGGATGCCGAGCCACTTATAATTGTCTTTGTGGATGTCATAGAACTCTTCCTTAGCAAGATCGGGATTTGTGTCATCAAAGCGGAGCTGGAACCTGCCATTGTAACGCTTCGCGAGCTCATAGTTCAATAAGAGCGACTTCGCATGGCCGATATGCGGGTATTTGGATGGCTCCGGCGGAAATGCAGTGACTATCTTATCGTCATCATTTATATCCAGGAATGCGTATATATCTTTCTCCTTATGCTCTTTCTTCTCAAGAAGCTTAGGCGCAAGATCTGTAAGGAGCTCAGTCTGTCTTTCGACTCCAAGAGCGTTGACTTCTTTGACAATCGCCAGGATCATCTGGTTCACTTCTTTTCCTTTCGAACGAAGCGATGGATCCTCACCTAACACCTTGCCCATGATAGCGCCAGGGTTAGCTTTCCCATTGAATTTGATTGCATTCTGTAGAACGTATTTTCTGATTGTGTTTTCGAGCTCCATTTTCAAATCTGCAGGAGTAGATATGGGTATTTAAAGGTTATGGGGTGTGAGTAGTGTTCCTTTATCTTCCATGGTGGAGGTACCTCTCCACCACCCCTCTCTTAAGCAATTAAGAGTAGGGGTTCTTATTATGACTTTCTATAGAGCCGGGGTGTGGGTTATTATGTAATTATATAATGCCTTAGGATATATAAGAAAAAATATCATATAATCTGATACTTTCCAAATGAGATGCATGATTTCAAGGGATATGCATGATTTCAAAGATTTGAAAGTTTTCCAGGATTCATATCTCCTTGGAAAAGATATCTGGCATGATTTCAAGAAAAATCAAAATCATCGGTTGAAAAATCAGATTTTTGGTTCAGTCACTTCTATACCTGCAAATCTTGCTGAGATGGCTGCGTTCGATACAATACCTCAATGAAAACATAAGGTCCGGATCTGCATAGGTGAAACGAACGAGACCGAATTCTGGTTGGATTTCTGTATGGATACGGATGAGATAGATGTTGATAGATACAAAGATTATAAATCACGGATAATTCGGATTCGAAAGATGCTGATCGCATTATTGAAATCAAATTAGTTGTGATTCTCTTTTTTTAATCTCTATGCTTTCTTACCCCATACCCCTCACCGAAATAAGCAATGCAATTCAATGCGAATAGAATAAGACAACCATATCACAATCACCAAGACCCCACATTCACTGATATATCGAAATGCTCTTTGTCAGCTCCTTAGACACATATCCATAATCAAGCGTGACAACGATCGATGCCTTGCTTGCGTATTTCTGCTTTATGCTTCCTGTCGTGCAGATGATGTATCCTTTGTTGCTCTTTGGATCGTTCAATCCACTGAGATAGGATTTGCAACTCGGCCTTGAATCAGAAAGCTCGACATCGACGTTGACATTGCTATCGACATCTTCAGATTCTTTTGTCGTGAGCGCGCATTCAGAAGAGGCAATATTCTTTGATACCACTTTTCCGCCGCCTTTGTTCTCGATAGTTATATTCAATCTCAATTTGAAATCATTGCCTTGCAGGATAGGAAGTATCTTCACATTGCTGACTGCGACCGGAGCACCCTGACCACCAGAGAAGCTCATATCTTTCATCTCACATGCCTTGTCTGCGACAGTGACTTTTCCGATGGTCGGATCTATACAGATACTATCCACTGCCTTTGTCTGATACGGGTAGCAGGTATAACCGATGAGTGTCGTCTTCTTGTCCCCGATTCCGCTCACCGAGACTGTGAATTCTTCAGTCGTCTTCTCTCCTTCCACAAAATACATATGCTTTCCGCGGAGTCTATATTCATTCACAGATGGGGTCACTTTGACATTGGCGTCTGTCGTGAGCAGCACTATTTTTCCGTATTCTATGTCTGTCGCTCCAGCGTTATGGACTTCGAACACTGCCTTCAATATATCATTTTGTCCAACCTGATCCGGTGGCAGTTTGTCTAAAAACTTTATCTTGACACCATCTGTACCAGTGCGATATTCATTGAGCTTCGCCATATTCGGATCCTGCTGCGAATTTCTTCCTAATGAAGGTAGTGTGCAGGATGACAGCATGACACAAGATATCATCAATATGATCGCAAGTATCCTCTTCATGTGGTTCCAGCCTCGACTACTATATTATTGTTTGTGACTTTAGTCTGATCTTTTATGATCAGGCTCTTGTATGCAGTGACTGTGTAATCATACAATATCTCGCCTTCGATAGTGTACAATGTCGGATAGACGCGTTGTACATCGCTTGCCTGATTCAAAAGACCGCTATCGATGTCGAATTTCACAGTGCATGGAGCAAAGCTCAGATGATTTGATTTGCTGATCTGATTGAATGGCTGTGATTTCACATCATAAGTGATTGTGTTAGTCTTCGCATCATATCCATTGCAGCTTATCGCAGTGAATCCAGTCGGTAACTTGACAGACGCCTTCTTCAGATCTATCTCGCCGTTGCCATTGTTATATAGATCCGCATGCAACTGAAATGTCGAATCTCGTTTCATCTCGATCATCGGTTGCTTGTATCCCTTGTCCATGTAGATGTCAAGTTTCGCGAAACTTCTTGTCGCCACTGCGTCATATGTCTGTCCCATAAATTTTTCGTTGATTATCTGAGTGTACATCTGGCTCTTCTGAGGATCCTTCTCTTCGACGATGAGTCGTCTATAAGTGCTTGTAGCCTTGATATCTTTCACTTTTGCCTTATAGAATATAATCGGCCGTTTCAGATCTGGTGGTGTAGTGACTCCGCATGTCAATGGCTGGTTGAATATCTTGTCCTTTTTCACGACAAGCGGATTTGTCGTTGAATAACCGACCACTGTGCCGGTTGTCTCATCGCTCTCAGCAATCTCTGTAGGTCTTGTCGATGTCCCGCACGCGAGATACACTTTCATATCATCATCCATCTTGTTCTTTATCCGTGCGTTCATGGTATATTGCCATGTCTTCTGTGTTGTGTATATAGTCTGGTCTTTCTCGAAAGGATATAGATATATTTCTACGACCTCTTCGACTTGTTGATCCGCTTTTTTCTTTTTCGCAAGATCATCAAAACAATTCTGATCGTTTTGCAAGAGGACCTTCCATCCGCATGCGACATTGTCCTTGAAATCAGTCCACATCAGTTCTATATTTCCCATGCCTGTCCTGGCATCGTTTTTTTGCGATTCAGAGATTACATTGTCCACCTTGAACTCATCAAGCGCGGCGAATGTGAATGGCTTGAAAAATAATAAAACAAAAACGATCATTCCAATAAATACTAAAGCCGATAATTTGGTATCTGAATATTTCGCGGCATACGTCGCCCAGAAAGGCCAGAACAGCAATAGTATCGTCCATTTGTTCGCGAGGAAGAAACTGTTGAACTGCATGTTCAGGAATGGTATGCCGATCTCGAGCATGAATATGAAGAAGATGATCGCGAGCTCTTTATCTTCGCGTTTATATAAGATATAAGCGGCTATACTGCCGATTATCAATATGAGTATCGGGTAGCTTAGAAAACTCACTTTATTGAGAAGTTGTTTTTCGACTAGCGGCAATATGTAACTCGCAAAGACTATGAACGCGACAAAACCAGCGATGGACTTGTCAAGCTTGTCTTTCTTAAACGCAATCACGCAATAGAAGAGCATCGCGATATCGATGTATAGCGTGTATGTGTTGACTCCGAATGTCCATCCCGTCAGGTAGCCATCCAGGAGGCGGCTTAGGACTGCGATTATCATGAATAGATTGGCTGCAAAAGAACTGATGACAACCTCAGCGCCTTTCGCTATGACTTGTCCTGCGGCAGCGCCGGCAGCCATAGTTGCGGCCTGTCCAGCCCCGATACCAGTGCCTAGTTTCGATGCTATACCGCCGCCAAGAGCGCCCATGGCACTAGGTGCAGCAGAATTTCCTGCTGATCCAAATCCTTGAGATGCCAGATTAGATGCGACTCTCTGTCCGATACCTTGCGGCACTTGACCTACCATAGTCTAATTTACTATAGTTTACTATAAATATGTTATCCTTATGGGGCGGGTATTGCAGGGGTGTTTTCTTATGTCATCTAGAATATGGGTATTATAATTTAAATTTGGGCTGTGAGCTATGAACAATGAGTCTTGGAATATTTTGGGTTAGTTATTGGTTGTTGGCTATTAGTTGGTTGTGAGAAAAAAACGCGATATCATAACAATTCATCCAAGGACTCAAGACCAAATAAGCATCCCGAATATAACAGACAGCACAAGACAGACATATCGCAATAGCCCAGGACTCAAGACCAAATAAATAATAACAAGCAGAACATGATCATATCAATCAGGAAGCATCACTTCAATTTCTCTAGCGCATCCTTATCCACAGCATCAGTCAGAAGATTCTTAGCAAACATCCTGTTGACCCACATAAGCCTGATATCTTTCTTGTTTCTCTTCGGCACATCACCATTCCACCCACGGCAGACGACAAAATGGCAGTTGAACTGCTTGTCTTCTTCGATATGCAGTCCGATGCAGAGATGCTCTTTTTGATCACATGAAATACCAAGCGAGCTTTTCAGCAATCTATCGACAGACGAGACTGCCACGGAATCATAGTCATGCGAATCGACTGCATCGTCATCCAGCACATAGTCGCCAGGTATGCATATGCTTCCATTATCGCGGACCTCGACAAGGATTTCATCAAGATCATTCATAAGAATATATTGAGCGATTATGAAATTGCCGCTGCTTGTATGTATGAGTGGCTTCATGGATATTCTTCATCTCAGAAAATATAAAAAAGTTACCTTTTGCTATGATGATCTATCACTTCTTCTGCCGATGAAAGCTTTGAGCACCGCAGGCATTGGAAAAGTCTTTTCCCATCTATCGAAGGAAAATCATTATGCCTAAGATGCTTAGAATTGCATTGCGGACACAAGACCTTCTCTGTTCGTGCATTGAAGAATTTGCTGCATTCACGGCAATAATAAAGCCCGTTATCATACAGCAACAATTTATGCGAATGTATCCCGCATAACGGACAAAAATTCAAATCATCCACTGTAAATCCCCCCCTGATAAATCACTGATTTTGTTGTTATTAAGTCTATCGAATCCAGCCCTTGAATCTCAAATTCATCAAAAGTACATTATCCATTTAAAGACTATTGACCACTCGCGGTTAGTATTATTCTCATGTTTACAATAAACAGCCATGAGGAACGGTATAAACACCGTTTTCTTTGATATCGTTGTTACTGTACAATGGTTACATAAGCGAAAGGTTTAAATACCATTGTATATTCCCACGCATACTCGATATTAGAGAACAAAGAGGTGACAGCAGAAAATAACTGCCGGAGATGATATGATGATCGTACAACAGGACTTTTTGAGGAAACTAAAAGACTTTGGTTTGAATAGTTACGAATCAAAGTTATGGACTGCACTTCTTTCAAGGGGAATATCAACTGCCGGGGAACTATCTGATATCGCTGGCGTCCCACGAAGCCGATGCTATGATGTCCTTGAAAGTCTTGAGAAAAAAGGATTCATAATCACAAAGCTAGGAAAACCGATCAAATATATCGCTATCGAACCAAGTGAAGTCGTCGAAAGAGTGAAGAAAAGAGTCAAACTCGATTCTGACAAACAGATTGAGATGCTTGGAGAGCTCGAAGGATCCTCTGTCCTTGAAGAACTTAATGCGCTCCACACACAGGGTGTCGATATGGTAGAACCAGCCGACCTCACTGGCTCAGTGAAAGGCCGGAACAATATCCATAACCACATGGAACACATGATAAAGAACGCAAAGAAAGATATCCTCATAATGACAAGCGCCGATGGTCTTGCAAGGAAACTCGATGCGCTCAAGAAATCACTTAAGAAAGCCCATGAAAGAGGTGTCGATATCAGAGTTGCGGCCCCCCTAACTGACAAGAACAAGGTCGTCATCGAGGATTTCAAGAAATATATCTCATTCAAGAACATCGACACCATGAGCGGAAGATTCATGCTTGTCGACGGTGAACATACAACCTTCATGCTTCTTGATGACAGCAAAGTGCATCCTTCTTATGATGCAGCTGTCTGGGCAAGGACTCCATTCTTCACAAATACGATCAAGGCATTGTTCCAGAGTATCTGGAAGAAGGAATGATCACTTTTTTTGCTATTTGCATGGCCCATCATATTCTCAGCATATAGAAATCTATATAAAAAGAACTCTGCCTATCTAGAGATATGGGTTTTTTAAGTTACATGGGGGATTTTGCTGCAGCGCTATATAGCACGCCAGGCAATTTCTTCCAAAATCCGGCATGGCTACAGGCGCTCTATGCACTGATAGCTTTGATAATATTATATCTGATAAGACCACGTCCAAAGAAGAAGGTCATCCCTTCTTTGATGTTTCTCATGAAGATGACTGGTAAAAGATCGAAGAACTCATTGTTTCACCATCTGATGCGCACCTTGTTCCTTCTGCTTCAGTTCCTCGCGATACTATTCCTGTGTCTCGCGCTCGCAGAGCCATTCAGACTCACTGAAGAGGGCGCAAAAGACAAATCAGTGATACTTATCGTCGATGGATCAGCTAGTTCTCAAGCCATGATAGGAAGCACGACAAGATTTGCTTTCTCGATAGATGCGGCAAAGAAGAATCTTGCTCTGAAGAATACGATAATCCTCGCGGCAAAACGACCGAACCTTGTGCTTGAAGATGGTGATTATGATAATGGTGTATCTGTCCTTGCGACACTTAGACCAAAAGATACGGGTTCTAATCTCGCTGATGCTTTGATATATGCAGGCGAGATCGCAGAGATATCCGGCGCGAGGATAATCTTGATCAGTGATATGATAAACACTGACCGTGATACTGATATCTTCGCCATAAAGAAGACACTTGAAGCTAAACAGATAGATGTCGAATTCCAGAATGTGTTCTCGAACATCCGGAATGTCGGTGTTGTCGACATGGAGATAGACGAGGACGAGACGACCCTTTTCATCAAGAATTTCAATAAATTCAAAGTTCCGCTCGATGTCATCATCGATGACACAAAAGAATCCATCGAGATCGAGCCAGAATCGATAAAGCCTTTCGGTTTTGTGACTTTGCCTATGACCACGAAAGTGACGCTTGATGTCAATGATGAGTTCCCAGTCGATAATGTAATCTATACAAGCACACCAGACAGCACCAAGATCGAGATACTGCTGATCACAAACAACAAGAAGACGACCAATCTTGAGAGAGCGCTTCTTGCCTCTCCACATGTCTCCATAACAAAAGCGGCTCCGCCAGTGGTTCCAGACAAAGGATATGATGTCATCATCATAAAAGATGTCCTCACAGACAAGTTCCTCCCGGCAGATATCGCGACGATAATAAATAATGTCAAAGATGGGAAGACTGCTATTGTCTGCATACAGGATGGCTTGCTCGCGATGGATCTAAAAGAGCTCATGCCGATGAGTTTCTATGGACGGAAGAACGAGACACAGATCATGACAGCAGAGAACAAGTATACTGAAGTTGCCGAAGGGACTTATATCAATTTCGGCGAAGTATCCCCTTATGATGTGGCAAGACCATATGTCAATGATGTCGTGGCGCTCGCGACTGACACAAACGAGAGCGATCTGGTCTCGCTTGTCAAGTTAGGTGATGGATATGTAGTCTATTATGGCATCCTCGAAGAGAATTCAGATTTCTGGCAATCTCCAGATTACCCTCTTTTCTGGAACAATCTGATAGAGATCCTTGTCGACAAGAAAGACGCCATAACTAACATGAACAAAAAGACAGGCGATATATTGACGCTTGAAGATGAAGAAATCATAGTGACTCCATCAGGAAAAAAATTGAAGACAAAATCATTATTGCTCGAAGAGAAGGGCATATATCATGTAGGCAACACATCTGTCGCTGTGAATCTGCTCGATGAGAAAGAGTCAGATGTCTCATTAGAGATCAAAGATACTTCAGAGTCATATTTCGAAGAAGGCGCTTTTGAGAAGATAAAAGTGAAGAAAGACCTAAGCATGCTTTTCATCGCCATCGGACTTATATTCCTGTTCTTTGAATTCATTTATCTGAAGATAAGAGGTGATATCTAAATGATCCTCTTTGATACTATCATGAAACTCTTCAGCGCCCAGTTTACATATCCCTGGCTCATCTATGTCGGGATAGGTGCGATCGTGCTATTGCTTCTGCTCACATTCGTCAATGTTGTCCGCGTACATGGCGCAGATCCAGATGAAGTACGGGCGATGAGAAAGAGAAGGACGCGATGGCGTGTTGGTATCTTCATATCACGCACGATCATCGTCGGACTTCTGTTCATGGCGATGGCAGGGCCTTACATCGAAGATAAAAAAGAGATAGAAGGCAATCTGCAATTGAATATTCTTATCGATAATTCCACATCCATGTCCATCTTCGACAACTCGAAGTATGGTGAGATGATAAAGAAACTCGGCACACTCATACCGACAAAGACATTCACGATCGCTTCCGGCCTTGATTCATCTATCGGCAATGGAGTGCTATCACATCTTGAGCCGGACATGAATTACCTGTTGATCACAGATGGCCAGGTCAACAGCGGGACACCATTGAATGATATCGTGCTGTTCGGAAGCTCGCTCAATTCCACGATAAGCGCAGTCACATTATTCCCTGACAAAAGCGATATCGGTGTTGAGATATTCGGGCCATCGAAGAGCGTCGAATCTGTTGAGAACACATTCAAGATCGTAGCCATGAGGACACAGGTCAAGAAATATCATATCAAGGTCTGGCTCGATAGTGGCCTCATCATAGACCGAGATGAAGATAGTGATTCATTCACGTTCACAGAGACTCTTGGTACTGGTGACCACAAGATCAAATCTGAAGTGACTCCTGCTGATGGATCAACAGACTTTTTCAGCCAGAACAACATATTCTATAAGACCGTACGGATTGTCGACAAGCCAAAGATCCTGTTCATCAGCAAGGAATATGCGAAAGAATCTCTTATAACTGATGAACTTTATGATGTTACCCATGCGACTAAGATGCCATCAGATGTCTCAGAATATTCGACAGTGATTTTGAAAGACATCCCAGGTAAAGAAATCGATGCTTCTATGCTCATCGATTATGTGACCGATGGGAACGGCCTGATCGTCATCGGTGGAGATGATTCTTTTGATTTCGGTGAATATGAGAACACGCTCTTTGAGAAGTTGCTTCCGGTCAGCATAGGCACTGGAGAGAATGATGAAGGCGACGGCATCAATATCGTGCTTGTCATGGATATATCAAAGAGCGGCATGCGCTTTGCGAGCGGCGGCACGAACGAACAGGAGATATTCCAAAAAAGCCTTGCCATCGGGCTGCTTGATGGTCTGAAGAACAACACAAAGGTCGGTGCAGTAGCGTTCAGCGACAAAGCATATTTGATATCACGCATGCGGCCGATCGGCAGCAGCAAGGAACTCCTCGCAAATGATATAGCGAGGCTGAATTTCGCGACATATCCAGGTACAAATGTGTTCTCAGGGCTTGCCGCGGCATACCAGACTGTCGCACGTTTCCAGGGAAGCAAGAACATAATATTGATATCTGATGGCAAGGACTATCCTAAGATATCAGATCTGAGAAGAGATACGCTCAATCTGGTCAACAAGCTTGCGGCAAAAGAATACAGATTCTACACGATATCGCCAAGTCCTGAGTCTGATCAGAATTACCTGAAGAAGATAGCATCTGACGGCAAAGGTTTCTTCTTTGAACCTGCGACCACGCAGAAACTAAAGATCATGTTCGGTCCTCCAAAGGACCTTCCACCTGGAGGGTATGCGAATGCCATGGTACTTGATGACAATCATTTCATAACAAGGAAACTTGAATTGGACGCGCTACTTAACAGCTACAATCTTGTGACACCTAAAAGCCAGTCGCAGGAACTTGTCGCGCTTGAGACTGGCCAGCCTGTGCTGACTGTCTGGCGATATGGCCTTGGACGCGTCGGCGCATTCACCGCGGGAAGCGCAAAGGGAGATCTTGGACAACTATTGACAGAGAACAATTCACAACTTATCCCAAGGACCATCAACTGGGCTGTCGGCGACCCTGAACGAAACGAGGAATATTTTGTCGCGGTGAAAGACGGCCGTGAGAATGAGGACATGACAGTCGTTGTCAAGTCAAATAAATTCCCTGAAGCCACGAACATGACATTTTCACGTATCGACGAGGATCTGTATTCAGCAGATATACCACCAAGGTCAGCTGGGCAATACGTCGTCTTATCGACACCATATGCGATCAATTATCACACCGAGTACAGCGTACTTGGGATGCAGGCCGGGTTTGAGGAGAGCATTGTCCAGGCAGGCGGAAGATTGTTCCACCCTGATGAAGTGACAGACATCTATAATTATGTCAAGAGCCGCTCTAAGAGGATAAAGACAGAAAAAATTAATATACAGTGGCCGCTTATAGTACTTGCATTGTTCATCTATTTCATAGAGATCATCATAAGGAGGATCATACAGACATTTTTTCATTAGATAGAGGTTGATATACCATGGGAAGATTCGTTGTTAAGAATGTCAATTTTTTCCTTGTTTTCATGCTGTTATTAGCAGTAGGTTTTGTTCTTGGGATGTCCGTCTATTATGAACGGAAATTCGATGATCAGACGACTGATTATGTGACGGCGCTTAGCAGGATGCAGCAGGCAGAGAAGTATCAGAGCATGTATCTTGATGCGATAAAGTCATTGAACACCACCTCTCAAAGCATCCAATTCTACGACAAATTGTATACGAACAAAACAACAGAACTTGAACAGACAAAGAAGACCATGACCGATGAGATCGGGTCTCTCAAATCAAAGCTTGATTATACAGAGAAGCAGCTGAAACTCACCCAGGATTCGGTCAATGCGAAAGTCAAGACCATAAGCGCATTGAATTCAGACATTGATGATCTCGAGACCAATATCGACACATTAGATGACAGTCTGACAGCAATGACCACGAAATATAATGACGCGAAAGACAAATGGGACTACTGGGAAGACAGAGCCAATGACTTCCAAGATTCAAGAGATGCTTGTCGAGATAAGTATCCGGGTTGTGATGATTGATGAA
>PCVE01000106.1 GCA_002762705.1 Candidatus Woesearchaeota archaeon CG11_big_fil_rev_8_21_14_0_20_43_8
AGGATTCAATATATTGGCATGCTTCTGCGACTGATAATTATTCTATCGCGTGGTATCTGGACATGCAGGTGAATGATTCTGCCGGTAATCTCATCCCCAATGCGAACATTTCAATATATAATCGCACAGGCCAGTTCATCCAGTCCGCATTGACTGATTCAAACGGCTTTGCGCGGCTAAATGTCACGCATTACAGGTCTAATCTCACGCATAGATTCTACCAGACGAATCATACGATCAATATCACTATTGGTTCAGAGAAATCTTCATTCTCGATCAACATGTCGACTAACCAGCATCGTGATGTGCAATTAACGATGGCTCCGCCTGTGGTGACTTTTGTAGGTGTGACTCCGACCGATCCAAACGCCAATTCATATCTATTCTGTGTCCCGCAGTATACTGACATCGATGGAAGCACAGCCATATTCGATTACAAGTGGTACATAGACGGTGCACTCATTCCTGGAGAGAATCAGAAATATATTGTCTGCTCTGGTCATGAGAACTGTACAAAAGGCGCTAAAGTAAGCTGTGCTGTCAATGCAAGCGATTCGTATTACACCGGATCAAACTGGAACATGAGCGCAAATGTCACAATACAGAACAAAGGCCCGATAACGAAAGCATCATACACTGACCTCAATGGCGACGGCTATGCAGATATCGTCTTTTCGAATTATTACAATGGTACTGCATGGTACATCAATTCGACCATCTACTTTGGCAACAGCACAGGCGAGTATTCAGTTGATGATTCGCTTGGACTCCCCACAATCGGAGCAGGCACAACCATAATAGATGATATGAACAATGATGGATATCCCGATATCATTATAGCAGGAATCCATAATGGCAGCAGCTGGAATTCATATTCCTTCATCTTTTTTGGCAATAGCACTGGTGGTTTCTTATCTGATGTTTCGATTAGTCTACCGGTGTCTGCTGCATATGATGTTATTGCAGCGGATTTCGATAGTGATGGATATAAGGACCTTGTTTTTGCTAATTATAGGGATGATTCAGGATACTCTATGGATTCTAAGGTATATTATAGTACAGGTGGTTTTTCATCAGATAACTTATTAGATCTCCCTACTGTCGGTGCACGATCTATTGCATCCGGAGATTTTGATCGGGATGGTTACATTGATTTGGTGATCGGGCAGATATATGATGGTGTCATTTACGATGTCAATTCTACGGTTTATTATGGTAACAGTACCGGCGGTTTTTCGCTTGCGGATTCGCTGACACTTCCTACTTTCGGACCACGAAAAGTCATAGCCGATGATCTCAATGGTGATGGATATCTGGATCTGGTCTTTGCGAATGAACGGGACTCTGTGTCCAGGAAAATAAATTCCACAGTCTATTTTGGTAACAGCACCGGCGGATTCTCCATAGATGATTCTGTCGCACTTCCGACAGAAGGTCCCCTTGATGTTATTGCAGATGATCTAAATGGCGATGGATACAAAGATCTCATATTCGCGAATAGCAATAACGGCACAAGCAGAAATATTGACTCGATGATCTATTACAGCAACAGTACCGGTGGATATTCTGTCAGTGATTCTCTTGGCCTTCCTACGTCCGGAGTGACGGATGTGTTCATAGATGATCTTAATCTTGATGGATACAAAGAGATTATGTTCGCAAACCCGACTAATGGAACAGAAACAATCATAAATTGTACTATCTTTTTTGGCAATAGTTCCGGTGGTTACTCTGTTCAGAATTCTGTTGGGCTATTGACTGATAGCGGCAGGTTGATAGACACATATGATTTGGATGGAAATGGTTACCCAGATGTAATCTTTGCAAGTAACAATTTGAATACTAATTCCACAATCTATTACAGCAACAGCACAGGTGGTTTCAATGTAGGAGATTCTCTTAAGCTTCCTACTTCTAGATCTCTTGGTCTTTCAATCGCAGGAATTGGAAAGATCGGATCGATCATGGATGATATAGAAGATGTTGCGATCAACATGACATTCAATTCAACAATCAATCTCTCAGACAACATCTATGACCCGGATGGAGATACATTATCATTCACATCGATCGGCGCACAGAATCTCACAGTCACATACGATTCGACTAATATGTTAGTTCATATCATTGGGAAACCGGACTTCAACGGAACATCCTGGTTGATAATCAATGCGACAGATGGATCTGGACACGCAGTGACAAATAACTTCTCAATAAATGTGTACTACATCGATCCTGTCACAACAGTCAACATCAGCGAATTTGCGAATCAGTCTGGGACAACCAACCTATCAAACAAGACAATGCGGCAACTGATGAATCTCAGCAATTTCAAACTTGCGAAATCGACGGGAAGCATCCAATGGCTGGCAAATACAAACCTAATCCATCAGAATCTCGTAAGACATACATATTTCGCAAGCAAGCTGATCGCAGTGAACACAAGCGCACTCGATAGCACATTTAATTCAAGCGCGAGCTTAGAAGTCACAGGAGTCGACTGCTCTGATTATGCGATATATCGCTCGTCCGCGTTCCATAATAGTGCAGCTTCAGTCATCGCGGAAGCCACTGAATGTCCATCGAATATCTGTACATCTGTTTCATGCAGCGGAACCACGTTGTTATTCACAGTATCAGGTTTTTCAAGCTATGCGATCGGTCCTGCGCCAGCAGGAGATACGCCAGTAACACCGACTACAACAACACCGTCAAGCAGTGGCACATCAAGCGGCTTTGCGAAGAACATGGAGTCGATCATATTCAACGATGTGAGGGCAGGACAGGAGAAGATATTCACACTGAATAATTATTTGATCGCGATCACAAAAGTATCCATGACCGCAAAAGAGTTCATCAGCAAGATGAAGATCTCAGTACGAAGCTATGGAGAAGCGCCATATTCACTGCTCGAGAGCACGATCGATGGCGCATATCAATATCTGAAGGTGTCACATGAGAACTATTTCGACAACAGCCAGGTCGAAGACATAAGATTCGAATTCAAGGTGCCGAAATCATGGCTAGGTACAGATAAAGCTGTGCTATACAGATACAATGACGGCGACTGGAGCAAGCAAAAAACCGAGCAGACATCTACGGATTCATCTTATGCATATTACACAGCATATCCTGAAGGGCTTTCATATTTCGCCATCGCAAAAGAAGAAGCGAAGGTTGTGCCTGTGAAAGACACACCAATAACACAGACCACAGAGCCCACACCTCACACTCCAGAACCAATAGTCCAAAGCCCAGTGCCCACATCACAGGCACTTACTGGCCAGGCCATAAACCCCACGCCCCATACCACAAAACCCACGCCTCAGACTCAGCAAGAAAAATCATGGTTCGCTGTAAATCTCACCTGGATCGTCGCAGCATGTGTAATCCTACTTGGTCTGATCATAGCAGGCATAATATTTATCACCGGACGAAAAACCCGGCCAACAATCCAACAGCATGATCAAAAAACCATAATCAACAATTACATGAGGCAGGCATTAGTTTATAATCAGCCGATACCAGAAAGTATCATAGCTATACTTGATGCGACTGTGTTGTGGGCGAGAGGAGAGATGACACATGGGCATACAAAAGAAGAGCTAAAATCTGCTCTGATACAACGTGGCTGGCAATCAGATCTGGCAAATATTTTTTTGAGTAAAATATAGGGGGGGATCGATGACAGAGAAAAAGAACGGTTCGAAGAGATTAGACTATGCAAAAAGCCTGCTTGACTTCTCTTCGGATGAGACAAAAGAGATACTCCGGATCGATAATATTGTCAAGAAGAAGAACAAGGACATGATGCCTGAGTTCAATAATTATTGGAAGCGTCTGAAAGACAATAAGACAAATGATCTTGAGGCTTGGGTGGATGCCGGGATAGAACGATTAGATAAGCACCACTGCAGTGATTTTCTTAAATATGCGCCTGATATAATACAACGTCATCCAAGGCGATTTGATGATTGGGAAAAGAGCACCGAGAAAATACAAATATTCGACGAAGCGAAAAGAAGATCATTCCATGAGAACTATTGTGACCTTGTGGATCTTTTCATATCGAATGGGTCCTACCATTGGATAAAGAAGATGCATGAATTGGTCCCGATGATCCATGGCGAAGATATTACAATAATAAAAAAATATCTTGACGTGAGTGATGGGTTATTATCTGGGCTCCTTGAAGAATACAAGGAGAACAAGTCTAAGATCATCAAGTCTATTGAAAAGCTAGTGACAAGCCTTCCTGACCCAAAAGCCCTCAGAAAAGTCTCTTATTACAATATCCGGAAGATCCCTTCTCTTATCAAAGCATTCAAAGAATCTGGATTCGAAGAAGATTTTATGGATTCACTCAAAGATGCGCTCGAAGATGGGGTGGCTGATCCCTGGATCTCATTCATATCAGACGACCTTAAAGTTGTGAAAACAAAAAATGATCATATCACGCGCATGTCTGATTTATTGGATACAGAGATTCCATATGCAGTTACTTTGGAAGAGGCAGCTCCTGAATTCATGCCTGAGAAGAATCTTCTTGCCGGGATCAATATCGAAGTTGTCGCAGGCGGACGCCAGCCATTGACTGATGGCAAGAGGATCTATCTTCCGCGGAAAATATCAATGTTCTGCCAGGACAAAAGGGATCTAAAGCCAAGGCAGAACAAGAATGTTGCGGTCTATGCCAATCATGCGTTCCACGAATGTACACATATAAGATATGGTTCGTTCCTTATCGATCTGAAAGCCTATTTTAAGAATGCTAAAAAAACATGGCTTCTGAAGCGTTTATTTAACATCTATGATGATTTCCGTTGTGAATCGCATTATTTCAGGGAATTTAATGATGAACAGGTATTGACAAATCCGATAATCGAATACCATGAATATATCGGTCGCAACATGATATATCCGTTGCAGAAAGATTGGCTTAGAGGAACTCTTGATAAGATGCTCTTAGATAGGTATAGTGAAGAACGACTTAAGAAGGTGGCAAAACCAAGACTTGAATATATCCAGAACAAGTTCGCAAAACAGATAATGACTGAAGTAGCAAAACAGGATCTTGATACAAGGCTCTCACTTATCGATCCTCTCCAGACATTCATGGCATTCCTAACTTCTGAGGTGATCATCGGCGCGAGAAAAAGCAAATATATGCCTTTAGATAAGGATTTTGAGGATGCATTCCTGTCACGGCGACTCAAAGGACAGAAAAGCAGGGATCACAACCTTCAGACCTTAGATGACCTATTGCGATATTCAGTCGGTCTGAAAAAAGATGTGAGACTGGCCGATGTCGACAGATCGCTCTTCGCAGGGACTGAGATTTATGGGTTTTTGCTCGAAGAATTCGATGAAGAACTGAATAAAAAGAAGGATGAAGAGAAAGATGGTTCTGATGATGATGTCCCGAAATACTCAGAAGATATCGAGCCATCGAATGGAACTCCGATCGATGATAAAAGTGATCTTGATGATAAGGTTGATGAGATAAGGAGCAGGGCGAAAAAGCATTACGAAGATATGGATGTCGATCCTGACCTGGAACCAGATGACGATCCAATCCCAGATAAAATGGGTGGGAAAAAATCTGATCTTGAAAGAAAGATCGAACCATTCAATGAGGAGTTTTGTATCCCCGAATATAATCCATCTACTGATGGGTGGAGCAATTCGACTCTACATGTCAAGAACCGTGTACGTGAGGGAGAAGTCTATTCTGTAGATCCTTGGCTTGTGAAAGCAGGAAAACGTGCCGTGAGCATGCTAAAACCATTCACATTTGATATACAGAGACGGACAAGGAAGCCAGGTAAAAAAAATATGCGGGAAGTGATAAAAGATGGCAACAGGATCACAGGTGGACGAAGTCCGCGAAAACGAATAAATGATCGCGTGGTCTTTGACAGGAGGGATTACGCTATCTTGATTGTGGGAGATCATAGTGCGTCGACTGGGCAGAGAATTGCTGATAACAGAATAGTTCTTGATGTGATAAAAGATGCAGTGTATCTTTTCTCAGAAGGCTGCAATCATGTCGGAGACGATTTCGCAGTGTATTTTTTCTCATCAAGCCAAGATACATATGTATCTCGGATAAAAAGCTTTGATGAATCATGGTCTGATACTCCTAAAAGAAAACTCAGCGCTATCCGGATAAAGAACGCTAATCGGGATGGAGCAATGATACGCTATGGTGCGGATCTGCTCGACGCACGGCATAGTAAGTCGAAGCTTTTTGTCTATATTGGAGATGGAAAACCAAATGCGAATAATTACACTGGTGATATGGCAATAGACGATACTGCAAAAGCGATCGGCGAATGCCGGAAGAAGGGGATTGATTTCGTATATCTTAATATCGATAAATCCGCCACCTCGAATTATTTTAATCGTCTGACTCAGCATGCAAGCTACGCAAGGGTATTTAAAGAGATAGAAGACCTTGCACATTCTGCGATCGACATATACAAACGGGTGGGCAAAAGAAAATGATGTTTGACTATGCAAAAGACATTGTGGCTGGGTTGTTCATAGATTACAATGCTCAGATGTTATTGGTTATGGATCTTTTTAAGGATGTCGAGATATACGATGATCAGAGTTATTCTCATAAAAGCAATCGATATACAGAAGATGCGATTCGTGATGTGTATCAAAAGAAAAGACTGGTTCTTTTTTTTGAAGGCTACGGTCCATCTGTCATTCCGATCACAAGAAGCGCAATGACAAACGGCATGTCTCTTGCACGCAGAATCTCTGAAATCTATAAGATCGACAAAGCGTTTCTAAAAGAACTTCTTATTAATGCGGCAGCCATCCATAAACATGGTCTGATGAAAGTTGATGATTGGTATAAGCTATCTAAAAAAGTTGGTCCGGACAGGATCTTGTTCTTCATGAGAAGGCTTATCGAAGCAGATGACAAAAAAGTACAGATCGGCCTATATGTTCTAAATGATCCGCGCTTGGATGCACAGGACATCATAAATTTTGGTGAGTTATCTTCTTATGTGATTAGAAGATATCTGCAAGCAGACAATATATTGGATTGCCTTGCATGCGCTAGAAGCATAAGCGACGATATCGCTGTAGGCGTGTATGCAGCAATAGAAAAACTTGCCAAAAATCCTTATCCTGGCCATTATATCACTAATCAAATCAATGATCTGAAGCAGAAGTTACAGAAGATCCATAGGGGAGACATAACTTTTTACTTAAAGAATGCGATTGATATGATGGTGCAGAAGAGATCGGTCTTCAAAGAGCCCGATAATCTACTTACCAGGTTGATATTGGATTATCTTAACAAAAAGACATATTTTTCAGTTTTGAGCCAGGATTCTCTTGATCGGTTGCAGGGTCACGAACATATACGACTCATTGGGTCATCAAATAATGAACAATCGTTCACTGGACTTAAGCGATTGATCGAGTATGAATATATAATCGATCATGAGCTCCCAAAAAGTTGCGGCCTTGCAGAACGGATACATGATCTTGCTAAGGAATATTCATCTAATTGGGATGATGCTGTCCGATTTTTTCCGTTTATTGAGACTATGGCCGGGCTTGTGACCCGGATGTCGGGTGATGTGGGTTCGCTTGAAGATATCGTAGAACAATTGGAGGATATCGATGGCAAGATCTGATGTCTATACGTTAGAGCATTATATCACGCTCGAGGAAAATTTTGTTGAAAGAAAGAAAGAATCTCTGGCAGAGCTTGGTCTTGATCTGATACTACCTGTCCTGCGCGACGGTTTCTATCGGAATCAGCAAAATCCGCTATTATATATCAAATATCTTGAAGCATCCTGTCTCACATTGGATCATTATTCTGAATTGAAATATTGGTTATTCCTTCAGCAAAAAGTAGTCTCGCTTATCTCTGATGCATATTCGTCTGAGAGCACAGTGTCTGACAATGTCTTTCGTTACGTCGGTCGGACTGCTCTAAAGGCGCAAGAGACTGGTACTGTATTGCATCAAAATGATCTTGTCGGACTTTGGTCTCTCGCTGAAAAAGAATACTGGCGGCAGTACTATTTTTATGACAGTTCGCCTGATTGCAGTTGCCTCGAGAATCTATGCGACTTATATTTTGATTTTTGTTATCTGAGGAAATCTTTCGATCTGGAGGATCAAAGCAGGATTAAGAATTTTCTCTCAGACTTCAATTCTATTGTCAGACATATGCGCTTCGATGAGGTCAGGGATACAATCAATCTATGCAAGAGAGCGCTTGGACAGGGATGGATCATGGTTGATTTCTTCGAACGTGGGAAAAAGGTAGATGAGGTGTTATACGTAAGTAAATCACATAGTATAATTAAAAAAGATGTGCCCCTCGGATTTTCGTATTATTGTTCACGTGTCAGAAATAAGGATCCGTTGTTCTATCATAAAGCTCTCACATATGCAGATGCGGCCCTGGATAAGGGGATAAATCCATCTCTTGTACTTATGAATTTCCAAAAAGTTGGGCAATTTGAATGCACGGAAATGGAAGATGCATGGTTCACCCTTGGCTGCGGGGTATGGGAGGATAATGCAAGAAATGGTTTTGATTTTTTTTCAGACACAGATTATCTTGATGCATGGTTTCATGGATACATGCAGACTGATATTATAAATCACTGTATCGATCTTTCTGATAAAAAGCATTTTAGGGAATTTTCAAATCCATCAAAGCTGCTCTCGATTATTCTTGGACTGGATGGTCAGATAGATCGAATTGGTGACACAGATGAATTGATCCGTCTTCTTAATGTTGATATATCGATTCCGATCGGACGGAGATTTGTCTCGAACTTGAATTGCTTTGTCTATGCTTTGTCTGATCTTAAAGAGAAGATACCAAAAAAAGAATACCTTAGGTGTCTTGATAATGCAGCATCTGTGTCTAATGATGGTGGAGACGCTGTTGAATTCATACAACTTATGCACGCTCTTTCTTTGCGTGATGGGGATCAGATATCTAAGATACTTGATAACATGGATGGTGGAGATGGCGCTTGATTATGATCGAATGATCGACGATGCACATTATTGCAGGACTGTATCTGGTGATGTTGATCTGATTGTTGAATTCTCAAACCGGTTCTTTTCAGGTGATACTTTAAAGATGGCATTATCGCTTGTCAAATTTGATTATGGGACAGAACTTAAAAAAGAAGTTGTGTTACGTGGTATATTTGGTCCGCTCATACGAAGATATTGTGTGAAAAAGATGCATCTACGTGACGGTGGCCTGTTCTTCCTTCCCGACATGGAGATATATTCTGCAGTGATTAGATTCGCTTCTGAGAACAAGGATATCATTGGCTCGCTCACATCGACGGGGATCTCGATGGGCAGGACAGCTGGCGAAGTGATATACAATCTTGGATTCGGTGAGATGGAAGACACGCTTACTGTGTTTACTGATCTAGCGATACTTTCAAAAAATCATGTGTTTACTGGGGATCTATTTAGATATTTCCAGCGCAATGAAGGAAACCCAGTGGCACGGAAAGTTCTCGAAGAGATGTTCGATACATTGACCCATCCATCAGCTATCCAGCATAGATCCTCCCAAATAGATAAGACTCTTGAATTCTATGTGAAAAATCATCGGTCTCTGGAACGGTTGTGGCGTTCTGGGGATCAGTTTGATGATCTTTTCGATGCGATGAATGTCGTGTCTGCGCAGCTTTCAAAATATCCGGGTGCGCACGCATTGCAGCAGAAAGCCTATTCTCTTTGTTCAAGCCTTTTCATGATAGACAAAAGACAAGTTGGATGGTTCGCAGATGCGATGGATGTTATAGAAACAAGTTCGCAATATCCATTGGAGAATCTTATCCGTGACATAGAGATGGAGCATTTTCCAGATATGGTGGCAGCGATGGAGAGATATAAGGATTTTGAACTAGTGAAAGGCTGCATAGTCGAGATCAAGCCTGGTGACAGTAATCTCAAAAGATTGCTCCAGCTTGATATAGATAGTATCCCGTGGCCACACTTGCGCTTATTGACATCGCAGAGGTATCCGGGCCTTGCATCTGGTCTTGTCTATGGCGCGCTCAAGTCATTGATCGATATCGCAGCTGTTGATAGGCACGGGGGATACCTTGAAAAGATACTCCTGAATGGAACACATATTTTTAAGGATGATCCCGCAGCAGGTCTTGAGTTCATCGCGTCGCTTGGAAACATAATACATGGGCTTATATCATCTGGTGATACTGAATCAGCTGACCAGATCATTGATAATTTGATGCAATTTGAATGAGAACCTTTTTAAATAACTGTATCTTATGGATTCTTTGGAGAGGGGAACCATATTTTTTGATAAGCAGGTGGTGTCATCATGGATTTATCTCTGTTAGATAGGTATGGCGATATATTCTATATCGCAAGCCAGTCCAAGGATTTTGGTGGATCAGGCAGAAGTATTCTGGAAGATGAAGTGCAGAGATGCTTCGCTGCGACAGAACTTGAGATCCCGATAGTATGTGAAGGCGAGCCTGGTGTAGGGAAGAATCAGCTGACATATTTTTTCGCTAATGCTCTTCATCCGACAGTTGATGACGGGAGACCTGAAAGAGTCAACTGTACGCAGGATATGTTATGGAACGACATTGTCGGCGACATGACGCAGGAGCTTGGGAAGGATGAGGACGGTAACATAATAGCAGCAAGCCATACGCCGTTCAAGCCAAAACAAGTAGTCATCGCGATGCGGAAAGGCAAGCTTCTTGTGATTGATGAGCCTAATCAGCTTGAAGATGGAATCCAGATCGGTCTTAACCCGTTACTTGAACAAGGTGTCAGGGTCCTTGAGGTAGATGGGAAGCTTGAATCAGCACAGAAAGGTTTTCAGGTTATGCTTCTATACAACCAAGGAGAAGGAGAGAACAAGACAGATCTCAAATATTCTACGCGTACGCGTTGTGAATACATCAAGTTCAATCCTTTCAATACTGATCTCCAGGCAAGGATAGCATTGATAAAATCCGGACTTGTCAGGCCTACAGATCTGATCGATAGATCGATGGAAATCCGTGCGATCGGCATATCTGAAGATGCATCCGGACGGATAGAATCATATATGCCTCTGAAGGCAAGAGATAACGAGTTTGTGAATTTCTATACCGATGTTCCTGTCGACGGACTGCGTGTTGTCCCATATTTGATGTATAAAGGTTTGCCGAATGCTTCTTTCTTGCATGTTGATCCAGAGATAAATCGGTTCTATGTTATCGCATCTGGCTTTGTGAAGTTCTGCGAGACTGCAAGATCATTGATAAATTATGGCACTGGAAAACTTTCTCAGAATATACAGAATGCACTTTCATCAAACACAGATCTTCAATCTGGTCTTGT
Organism: Candidatus Woesearchaeota archaeon CG11_big_fil_rev_8_21_14_0_20_43_8; assembly: GCA_002762705.1. GTDB lineage: Archaea > Nanobdellota > Nanobdellia > Woesearchaeales > CG08-08-20-14 > CG08-08-20-14. The sequence continues at coordinate 11,383 of PCVE01000106.1, forward strand.
GAATCTTGGGATCAGACCACCGTCGCCAAGGCAGGTGATATTCGCCATGCAGAAATACAAGAGACTAGAAGAGAAAGGCGCATCTATCGATTTCATATTCCCAAACATAACAAAAGGCATAATAGAGAATATCTGCGCTGGTGGCAAGGGAGACGAATCATTAGGCAGCAAGAATGGATTGAATGTCACTTTTGAGCAGACATTATATCGTATAGCCAGTCTCCACAGCATACATCTAGGTGGACATGAATATCATCTTGTGCCGCAGGAGATGTTCGCTTCTCTGAATGATATTTCACATTGATTATTTCTTAATGGTGATATTGTCAGAACTGCCCGATGGATAATGCAAAAGATATATATTCGCGTCTGATTGAATAATGAAAATGCAGTGAAAGTCATTTCATCTTTGAGAAGAAACTTGAAAAATTTGATGTGATCAATCATGACTCCGCTAGGACATCTGTTATTTGGTTATCTATTCTTTCTTGTCTTATCTAAGATCTATTCAAGATTGAGTCTATCCGAATTCCTTTTCGGCGCGTTGCTTCCTGATATCGATGCTCTGCTGCTGATAACCGGCGGATATTTCCTGTATCACGGGATGTTCACACATAGCGTCTTCTTCCTGCTTTTTGTGGCTATCATTTTTGGGATAAGGTTCTCAAGTGTGAGCATATTCGCTGGCGGGATGCTGCATCTTGTGATCGACATGGTGCTCGCGGACACGAATCCATTGAATGGTCTTGGCATGCGGCTTCTATGGCCATTGTCCGGCGTGCAGTTCTATCTTGGGTGGTTCGATCTCTCTTTTTTCCCTTCTGGTTACTGGGTGCATCTGATCCAGAATGCGGCATATGAGATTATATTGTTCATGGCCATACTTATCTTGTATCTAGTGACATATCGATTGCTTACCAAGAGAAGTTTCCTGTCCGGATTCCATGCATTTCTTGGCCCATTGAAAAAAACTATAAAATCTTTCAAAAATTAACGGTTTCTTGTAGATAGAATGTTTCGATTGATAGTCTCAAAATGAGGATGTGTTCATTAAAGCTCTTCTGCAGGCATCTTAATACGTCTTTCGCAGGTGAAGATCGCAAGCGCAGTCTTGCCAAAGGTTTATAAAGGTGTGCCAGTAACCGTGAGCCATATAAGATTGCTCGGTTGATTTTGGAGTGATAAAAAATGGCAAACAAAGCAGTGATATTTGATATCGATGACACGCTCATACATACTTCAGATTATTCTGAGATAAATTACAAAGATACAGTCTTTGCTATGATCGAGAAAGTGACAAAGGGAAGAGGTCTTCCCGAAAGAAATATCATCCGTGGAAAAGAGAGACTCAAGCGTATCCTCAATACAAATGAAGACTATATCCATGGGAATGCTATCCAGCTTCTTGTCAATGAATATCGTATGGAACTTTTAGTCAGTGCAATGCGCGGGAATACGAAAGCCAAAGACTGGTTGCAGAGGATGGACCCTGAGCATATAGCCGAAATCGGGCTTGAGGAATTCAAGAAGATAAAAGAAGTCAAATTGCAGCGGAATATCGGCACAAGAGATACTTTGGAATTCCTGCTTGAGCGGAATTTCAAGCTTGGGATAGTCACGACTGGAACTCCTCGTCATCAGATAGAAAAATTGAAACTTACCGGATTATATGATTATTTTAAAGGGCATATCTTGGCTTCACGTGATTCTGCAGAAGTCAAACCATTACCTGTCTTATACAACAGGGTCTTGGCTGGTATGGATGCTGATCCCGGT
>PCVE01000110.1:0-1498 GCA_002762705.1 Candidatus Woesearchaeota archaeon CG11_big_fil_rev_8_21_14_0_20_43_8
TTTTTTGGATTGTAAGTAGAGAAGCTAGGGTGGGATTTTTGTGTTCTTTTTTCATTGGACTTTTGGCATTCATGATCCAGAATCCGCTATCTTTTCACGCACTTTCCAATGCCCGCCTTTTGCAGGGCCGATTCGTTCAAGGATACTACAGCCTTTAAGTATTTTCAGGTGTCTCTGGACAGCCGATTGGTTGATATTCAAAGCGGCGGCAAGCTCTTTTCGTGATATCTTCGGATTCAATCTGATTAGTTCTAATATCTTCACCTGCCTCTCCGACAACTGATTTTCTGACCACTTTTCTGACCACTTTTCTGACCACTTTTCCTTCTTCTTCCTTGGAAACACTGTCATGAATATCCCTGCTACTTCTTTGAATTGTGTATTTGGTTCCTTTGACAATATCAAGCTGATCCCTCTCCCCCATCGTTCAACAAAATGCACACGATGGAACATATCGGCGATGAGTTCATTCCTTCTTTTCGAGATCATCTCTTTTCTGATCCTGCTTATTGTAAGTCCATCCAATAAACCACCAGGGCTTCTTATCTCAATACGATCTTTGAATATAGCGATATTCACGGAATCATACTCTCTGTATTCCCTATGGCAAAAAGCATTTATGATGGCCTCTCTGAAAGCCTCTCTGTCGATCTCCGGCATATCGATCCTTCGCAAGCCCTCAAGTCGCATACCAATATTGATATGCCCGAGAATATATTCTTCGGCTTTCTTGATGAGAGCAAATATATCGTCCTCATAATCATGCATGTCAAGAATCATCGCAGTCGTCTCTGTCGCAAAAACAGCGCAGCGCAGCCTTGCATTAGGGAAAAATCTTCCTGGACTCTTTCCAAAAAGCAGAAGTGCGGCATTAGTCAGGATTCTGTTTTTCATGATCCCAAGACTTGTCAATGATGATCCAAGACCCCCATATTGTAATCCCGCGTATTTTAGGAACTCTTTCACTTTCGTTGCACTGATATCCTTAAACTTCGCCTGCTTGCACAATGCACAATCCCATCTCGAGATATGTTCATTCTTCTTTACGATCAGATTTTCAAGTTCTTTTGCACTAAGCCTTCTATCTTCGTCTCCGACACGCATATAAGCACGCCCATACGCGAAATATGGTGTATCTTCTCCTGAGAATATCACCTTTATACATGATTTCCTCTCAAAGATGATATGCTCGATCTCAGGATATATCTGCGGTTCTATATTCCTAGCAATCATGCCAGCAAGGTCTCTGATGGTCTTACCTGTTACCATCTGCCCAACTACTTTTCCATCATCTTTGATACCGAAATATAATTCTCCAGATTTTCTCTTATTTAGGATTGCAGCTATGGAGACTATAGCTTCCTTGGCCATTGATGTTGATTTCTTAAGTTCTATTTGCTCTGATTCTTTGAATCGCATGAATTGTTTTTGACTGTAACCAATTTATTACTTTGACCCGACCATGTCCAGTGAATCCTCTAGGTGTATTTGTTCGGAT
>PCVE01000110.1:1569-14440 GCA_002762705.1 Candidatus Woesearchaeota archaeon CG11_big_fil_rev_8_21_14_0_20_43_8
ACAAGTCTTATTTTCTGTATGAATCTCCTTGCGTTGCTGAATATCTCGTCAACTCTTTTTTCTGTATAAGACCTTGATGCAGAATATCTTGCGATGTGGCTATCTTTTCTCGCATCCTCAAAATATTTGACATATTCATCCGTGAATATCTTATATGCTTCATCCATAATATTCAGATATTCGACCTCAAGCTGATTCGGGATCAACAGATGTCCAAGCGCGATCTGCGCCGCCATGTGATCCTTCACTTCAAACCCTCTTGTCAAAATCGCCGCTTTCGCGGCATAGAGTATCGAATAATAAGAGATTGTTATGGCCCAATAGTTCCAATGAAGTTTTATCGGCTGGTCCTTATTTGGCATTATATCTTTATGATGCCTTGCGATCAAAAGAGAATTCTCTGCCTTGTCTATGAACTGCTTCACTTTGAAGCTCGCATTCGATCTAGATATTTTGTGGTCCCTTAGATATTTTTGGAAAGTGGAGTTGTATTTTCTCTTATCATATTCCATTCTTGACCAGCTCCCAAAATCGTTTTGGATTGTTCAGCACAACGTGATCCTTCAATGCCTGTTTCCCGACATTCTCATCATCATCTTTGAGCATCACAATGAATTCCTTTTCACTGATGAATATTGGATTTATCTCGGTCTCTAGGACAAGCTCATTTTTTGCGAAGGAGATCGATCTTTCGCCTTTTTTGTTGATTATCATCAGATCGATATCGCTTCCCTTATGCTCTTTTCCTTTAGCGTAGCTTCCAAAAAGAAGCACTATATCTTTGGTTTTCATATCACCATGGATGATCTTTATTTTAGGCTTTTTTTTTAGCAACTCTTTTTTTTCTTCTTCTGATGAAATTATGAGGTATGCTTCAGCGGTCTGTGATCTCCTGTTGATTTTGATTTCTTTTGTGTGCCCTATGGTCCTATATTCGATCAGGTCACCGATTCTTGTGATGACTCTGTGGAATGTCGCGTATGGGATCATCAGTGTGGTGCTTAATGAATGCATGGAAAATGTTTCCTGGATGTGTTTTCCAAGATAATTTATTATCTTCAATCTATTATCCATTTTTTAGATAATATTATCCATTATGTGATATATAAATGTTTTCATTGAATCTATGGGGATATTCTTTGTTTATTAGTTTGATCTCTCAATGTCCAGTGGGTCCTGTGTGTGTATTTATTCGGATGGTTTTCGGTTTTGTTTTTTGGATTGTAAGTAGAGAAGTTGTACTTCAATTTTCATACTTATTTTCCATTGGACTTTTGGCAAAGGGCGCACTTCTTTTATTTGGGGTATGGGAAGTGAGGTGTGGGGTTTGATAGAAAGAAGCGCGCGGAGGTTTCTCTTTTTGTCTTAATCCTCTGCAAAATATCTCTTCACGATCAGATTGATGTGATATTCATAATCCTCTTCTCTTCCGCTGTAGGTATCCTTGATCTCTTCAAAGCGAGATAATATATCTTCTTTGTCTAATTTGCATCTTTTTGATATCGTCGCGATATCTTCTTCATCCCTTTCATTATATCTTGCAGCCTTTGTCAAGATTATGTCTATTGGAGATAACGCACGCAGTTCGATATTTTCCAGATTGACGTCCATGACAATCGCTTTTTCTACAAAATCTGTTGGAAGCTGTTCTGAAAAGATGAATCCATCAACAAATATGTCGACATGGAATGGTGAATCTTTAGTCAATTCTTGAAAAGAATCTGCTTGGTCACTTGAGAGACAAAAATCAACATCTCGTGTTGATTCTTTCATGTTACGAAGAGTCATCGCTGTGCCACCGACAGCGACCAGCGTAATGTGTTGCTTTAGTTTTTGATCTATCTTCCTAAGCCAATCCAGCAGTGTTTCCTTTGTCAGCATGAATATACCTCCGCAAGCCTGAAGAAATCATCATCAAAGAATCTTCCAAGAAGATTCCATTTTTTGAGTCTCTTTGGTGTGGTCTTTTCTATAAATTCCATATATTCTTCGTCTTTCTCTTCTCCGAGCGTTAAGATTTTTTCTGTTTTATGTCTTTTTAGATATTTTATGAGGTCACGAAATTGTTTTTTTTCTTTAGCGATCATATCCGCAGTCTCCAAAAGATACCCTATTTTATTTTTGATATCATATTTAGATGCGACCTCAAGCAACTCAAATGGATCGATCTCATTTTTGATCAATAGTATTGGAATGGCTTCTATGTATCTGATCGATGATCTTTTGGTTAGGATCAATGCGATAAGTTCAGTCAATGAAATGATCTGTTGTTTCTTGTTTTCCTTAGTCTGCACTAGTTCATATCCGTATTTCGCGAGATTATATGATATCATTCTATCATAATTTTTTTTATTTGGTCTTTGGATCCTGTCCAGGATCTTCGCATCTGTGAGTATTTTTGCTGCCAGTAATTTAGGCCTGATGGATCTTGATAGATAATTTCTTTCAGTCTGCTTCAGTGTTTTTCCTTTTAGCCTTTTCTCGATTGTCTTTATCTCGACTGCGCCCAAGATTCTTGATATGTTCTGGTTTGGTAACATAACCTTAAATAGGGTTATGTCATATATAAATGTTTCTACAATTATTTTGGGTTTGTGTGGGAACACAGTAAACCCGATTAGTTTATTATCTTTATGTGCGCATGTCCAGTGGGTCCTGTGTGTGTATTTGTTCGGATGCTTTTCGGGTTCTGTTTTTTGGATTGTAAGTAGAGAAGTTGTACTTCAATTTTCATACTTATTTCCCATTGGACTTTTGGCCAGGGGCGCACTTCTTTTTTTCTGGTGTTCTGAGTTTTGAGAAAGAAAAGCGCGGAGGTTTCTCCCCACTGGACAGGCGGAGGATTTTCGATTCAATACTAGCAAGTTTGAATTCTGGCATCTGACAGATTTTCTTGATCCACTGGACACTGGACATGATGCTGTGAAGAATAAATAATGGTGTAGAGATCGATGGCTGGAAATGCCCTTGTGGTGAGAGATATTATAACCCAGAGAAAGCTCAGCAGATACTTGCGTTGAACAAGCTGAAGAAACAGAGATTCCAGCTGACTTTGAGCCGGATAAAGAGTAATCTGATACTTCGGATACCAAAGGATGTAAGTGATGCGCTTGATCTGCATAATGGTGGAAAAGTCGAATTTCAATTGAAGGATGCCTCAGAGATAGTGATCCATCCGCTGTCGAACAAATGATCACTCGATCTCGAACTTGAAATTTATCTCTAAATTGGTAGAATCCGGCTTATAGAGTCTTATGCTGAATGGATTCTTCATGGCAAGCAGCTCTGTCTCTTCTGATATCGTAGTCGCAGTCAGGATATCTCCATCAGCTTCCAGCGTAGATGTCGTGTTTGATGTATGTATGCTTGTATCGTCCTGTGTCTTTGTGAATGTTGACTGTCCTATCGGTTTATTTTTTAATTCTTCTGCTGTCATATCGGCATGGAGGATATCTCCGATCGACGTAGAGAATGACATAGGGATGAATGCGCTTCCTAAAGTGTTGTTCTTTGTTATCTTCAATTGATCTTCGGTTGTTGATACCTGGCTTATCACTGTGTTGTAGAATTTTTCCTTTGGGTTGAATCCAATCAGGAATGATCTCTTCTCTCCTTTTTTAAGTGTGATCGGGCTCGTTAGATTAATTATTGGCGATGTGATCTCTAAGAGATATGTCATGTCACCTAGCTCCCTGTTCGTCATCGTGAATGTGAGATTCCTTGATTCGTTTGTCTTTATCAGAGTTGGTAGATTTTCTGGATCCTCAAAATATAATTCAGAGAATGCTTCTTTCTTCATCATCTGATGCCGCATTATGAGATTGAACGCCGCGCTTCCTATGATGCATACCACAAGAGTGATTACGAGATACTTGTATAGTTGCTGGTTCATTTTACCTGGTAAGAGAATGATAATCCCTGATATCGTTCAAGCTTTGTCGCTTTGTCTATGTTTCCCTGCACGCCTTTCTTCTGCAGCTTGATCAGGAAGACATCGTTGATCGGAATGTACACTTTTGATACTGAATCATAATCGACGATGAGTCTGTTGCTCTTGACCTGAAGCGTGACTTCAATCGTCGTGACTGTCTTTTGGTCTTTTGTCTCTACTGTGTCAGTGTATGTCTTTGTGAATGGTCTGTATTTTATTTCATCAAGAGTCATGTCTGTCTGGTATGTGTTCTCACCAAAACCACTCAGGTCATGACTCAAGGGAAGATATCGCACATCGAATTGGTTGTCTTTATCCGGCACCAACGCAACTGTCCCAAGCCAGGCATCATCTGGGATGTCGATCTCGTCTTTTCTCATGTCTGATTCTTCATGGTCGATGACCCATCTGTCTGTCGGCTCGACTGTCAGCGTGAATGTCCTTGACTTTGCTGGTTCGAGTGTGAACTCTTTCGTCTCTTTGTAGATCTTTGAATATATATCCATAATGTAATCTGTGTCTGAGAGCTCATTTGAGATCACTGTGAAGACGATCTCGTATTTATCCCCAGCTACAAGCTGTTCAGGACCTTTCATGCCTTTTGTGACGTTAAGCAGCCCAAGGCTGATCTCGCTTGGCAGGTCGGTCTCGGCGTTGAAATAGAGGACTGTCGATCCGGCACTTGGCTCTGGCTTGAGCTCTTTATAAAGAAATACAGCGAATATGAGCAGCGCGATGACTGCTATTATCCCAAAATAGCTCTTTTTGCCCTTTTTTGCCATCGTAACCCAAGGGTAACAATAAGATTTATAAATATTTTGGAATCTATATTCTTGAACAAGGGTGGTAGATACATGTTTTGGAAGCTTTTGAGTCTGTTTTTGATAACTACTGTGTGTACGCTGTTCATAACAGACTATTTCATCAGGAAATTCAAGAGCCGCGGCTATACTGTTCTTGACATGTACAAGCGGCCTAAGCGCAAGGTGGCCAATATGGGAGGCCTGGCCATAATATGCGGTTTAATGATTGCGCTGGTTTTTTGCCAGATATTCGTCGATGAGATAAATCTGATGAAGCTGCTGGTCTTCTATTTCGTTGTGCTGCTGTTTGGCATCTTTGGGCTAGTTGATGATCTCATTGTTCTTGGACGCAAGATAAAGATCTTCGCGCCTTATTTCATGGCATTGCCGATCGCTTTGCTTAATGTAGACACAAATGTGTCTTTGATACTTGTGACTATCGAACTAGGTCTTGTGTTCTCGTATCTTATCGCTCCGATATATGTCATGGTGACTTCGAATCTGATCAATATGCATTCTGGCTTCAATGGGCTCGCGTCAGGGCTTTCATTGATATTGCTTGGTTTCATAGGCGGGAAGATGATCATACGTGGGCAGATCGATGCCTTGTTCTACATTGTCCCGATATTTGCTGCGACTCTTGCGTTCTATTGGTTCGAGAAATATGAATCGAAGATATTCTGGGGGAACACCGGCTCACTTATGCTAGGGGCAGCGATCGGCGGATCGCTTGTGTTATTTGACATGGAGACTTTCGGAGTCATAATATTATTGCCGCATATAATCAATTTTATTATGTGGGTGTATTGGTGCTTCAGGATGAAGAAGCATCCCCATGTGAAGTTCGCAGCTGTTCGTAAGGATGGCACGATAGATCCGCCTAACGGCCTGACGATTAAATATTTGGTGACAAAGATGTTTAAAATGAATGAACAGCATGCCACATGGGTGTGTTATGGTGTGACGATGGTGTTTGGAGTGCTTGGATTGACGCTCTTTTGATTACACTGTTGGGGATTAAAATGAAAGAACAAAAAATATGTACACGATGCGTACTTGACAATACAGTACCTGACATCTGGTATGATGAAAACGGTGAATGCAAGTACTGCAAGATCCATGATGAGATGGAGAAAAAATATCCCTTGGGAAAGATTGGAAAAGAGATGCTCAATAGAATCATCGAGAACATCAAAAGAGATGGAAAAGGCAAGAGATATGATTGTATCGTAGGTTTCAGCGGCGGAAGAGATAGTACTTATACGCTTCTCCGGGCAGTGAAATTGGGGCTTCGTCCGCTAGCAGTGCACTTTGACAATGGGTGGAATTCTGAGACTGCAGTGAGCAACATAAAAAAGACAACAGACAAACTTGGTGTTGATCTGCATACTGTTGTGGCTGACTGGGAAGAGTTCAAGAGTCTGCAGATCGCGTTCCTAAGAGCTTCTGTTCCTGATGCAGAAACACCTACAGACTACGCGATCTATTCTGTCTTATTCAATGAAGCTGCAAAAGAAGGGATCAAATATGTCCTTCAGGGGCACTCATTCAGGACAGAAGGCACATCCCCCATTGGATGGACATATATGGATGGAAGATATCTTAGAGATATATTCCAAAGATATGGTGCCGGAAAGATCAAGAGTTTTCCATTGATGTCTATGTCAAAGCTCCTTTACTATATCCTTTTGAAACGGATAAAAGAAGTGCGATTGCTTGAATATGTTGAATATAATCAGAAAAAAGTGGATACGGCGCTAAAAAAAGAACTAGACTGGACATATTATGGGGGGCATCACCACGAATCAGTCTATACTAAATTTTTCCAGTCATACTTATTGCCAAAAAAATTCAATATTGATAAACGGAAGACAGAATGTTCTGCATTGGTCAGATCCGGTCAGCTGACCAGAAAAGAAGCACTTAAAAAATTAAAAACACCATATCCTTTTGACGAATCTAATGTCGATTACTGCATCAAGAAACTAGGTCTGTCCAAGAAACAATTCGAGGAGATCAACAATACGCCTGCAAAATCATTCCATGATTACAGGACATATTATCCCTTGATGCAGATGTGCAAGGTACTCATCAAGATCGCATGCAGATTGCATATTTTGCCGCCGATCCTGAGACTCAAGTATCTTCAGTGAGGTCTAGAAGAATGATTATTATTGTTGATTATGGAATGGGAAATCTTCGTTCCGTGCACCACAAAGTGAGCAAGCTTGGTGTCGGTGTGAAGGTGTCATCCGACCCAAAGGACATTCTTGAAGCAGACAAGCTGATACTCCCTGGTGTCGGATCATTTGCTGCCGGAATGAAGAATCTAAAAGAACTTGGCTTGATTGAAGCATTGGAGAAGCGGGTTTTAGAGGACAAGATTCCTATCCTGGGGATCTGTCTAGGCATGCAGTTATTCACGAATATGAGCGAAGAAGGCAATGTAAAAGGTCTGGCTTGGATAGATGCAAAGACTATAAGATTCACATGCGACCTCAAAGTGCCCCACGTAGGATGGAATGATCTTAGGATATCAAGAAAAAGCACACTTTTCAAGGGAGTCCCAAAAGGCACTCATTTCTATTTCACCCATTCTTATCATGTTGTCTGCAATGACAAGAAAGACGTCTTAGCCACCACAGAATATGGTTATGATTTTTCCTCGGCGTTACAGAAAGAAAATATCTATGGGACGCAATTCCATCCCGAAAAAAGCCACAAAAAAGGCATGAGAATAATGGAGAACTTCATAAAATGCTAAAGACACGAGTGATACCATGTCTGCTATTGAAAGGCAAAGGACTTGTCAAAAGTATCAGATTCAAGGACCATAGATACATCGGCGATCCTATGAATGCAGTCAAGATATTCAGTGAAAAGGAAGTTCATGAATTGGTATTTTTAGACATCACAGCCAGCAAAGAAGGCAAGCGCATATCCACATCGACAGTCGCAGACATAGCGGATGAATGCTACATGCCATTCGCTGTCGGCGGTGGGATCAAGACAATCGAAGATATCCATGAGTTATTGAATAATGGGGCAGAAAAAGTGTCTATCAACACTGCGGCGATTGAAAACCCAGGTCTGATCAAAGAAGCATCAAGGATATTTGGAAACCAGAGCATCCTTGTCTCGATCGATGCAAAGAAAAAGATGTTTGGTGGGTATGATGTCCTTTTGAAAGGCAAGAAAACTGGCATCGATCCAATTAAACACGCAATTGACATGGAGAAGATGGGCGCAGGAGAGATTATGATCACTTCTGTCGACAATGATGGAAAAATGGAAGGATATGACCTTGAATTGGTGAAGATGGTCTCTGATGCAGTATCGGTACCTGTGATCGCTTGTGGCGGAGCTGGAAGTGTCAAAGATCTTGGAGATGCTGTCAAGACGGGAAATGCGTCTGCTGTTGCTGCAGGAAGTTTGTTTGTGTATCATGGGCCGCGCAGGGCAGTGCTGATCAATTTCCCGGATAAAGAAGAGCTTGAAGGAGTGTTCAGATGAGGATAGTTGTCGACATAAACCACCCGGGCCATGTCCATTTCTTCAAGAATCTCATATGGGAGATGGAAAAGAAGGGACACGAGATCATGATCACTGCGACAGAAAAGGATGTCGCTATCCAATTGCTTGATAACTATGGGTTCAAGTATAAATTATTGGGTAGAAACCAGAAAGGATTGGTAAGAAAGATTCTTGGGATATCTTTATTTATCTACCGGATGATCAAAGCAACAAAAGCATTCAAACCAGATATTTTTTTAGGGATAGCATCTTATCGTGCGGCACAAGCAGCTTGGTTGATGGGCAAGAAAAGCTATATCTTCGATGACACGGAACATGCATGGGGGCAGATAATGATGTACCTGCCATTTTGCACCAAAGTGTGCACTCCATCTTGTTTCAAAAGAGACCTTGGCAAGAAACAGATCAGATACAAAGGGTATCATGAACTTGCATATCTCCATCCAAAACGATTCAATCCAGACAAAAAGGTCCTAAAAGAGATGAAAGTTGGAAAGAGACCATATTATCTGCTTCGCTTTGTCTCCTGGGGCGCTACGCACGATATCGGACACAAAGGGCTTAGTCTAGAAGACAAGAAAAGACTGGTTGCTTTTCTTGCAAAACATGGTGAAGTGTTCATAACAGACGAAGGCATATTGCCAAAAGAGCTGAAACGATACAGATATCCTATCGAACCTGAGAAGATCCATGATGCGCTGTATTATGCAGATCTCTATATCGGAGAAGGCGGAACCATGGCTTCAGAAGCAGCTGTCCTTGGAACGCCGTCTATCTTTATCAATACGCTCCATATGGGATACACGGATGAACTGAATGAGAGATACAATCTTGTCTTCCAGTCTACTGATGGTGATGAGATTATATCAAAGGTCAAGGACTTGCTTGCAAAAAATGACCTGAAAAAGAAGTCGATTGGAAAAAGAAGCAAATTATTAAAAGACAAAATCGATCTTACTGGATGGATGATTGAATTTATTCAGGAGCAAAAATGAGATTTGATATATTTTTTAGAACTATTTATGGAATAATATCTAAACTGCATCATGTAATTGCATGGCCAAAACAAATGCCTGCGAAACCAAAAAGCATTGCATTTATCGGCATGGATGGAATAGGTAATACCTTGATGTCATTGCCGGCCATAAAAGAATTCAAACGCAAATCACCAAAAACACATGTCACTTTGATGGTGCTAGACAATGGTTCTTTTGAACTAATCAAAGACGCCACTTACATAGATAAAGCAATCAAAATAAAAAAAGGTGATGGCCGGTTCATTCGACCAATAAGGGCACTCAGGCATGCTAAACCAGAAGTGATTGTTTTTCTGCAACCCACCAGCATAAGGAAATCAATCATCGGATTATTATCGGGAGTGAAAAACAGAATCTGCTATCAAGAGATATGTGGGAAGATAAGAAATTGCTCATATTTATGCAATCTTAGTTTGCCAAATACAACTACGAAACACGATATAGAGAAAAATCAAGAACTAGTAGAGTATCTCCTTGAAAATAAGATTGAAATCTCAAATAAATCATTGATAGAACCCAAAAAAGAAGAAATAAATTTTGCTAAACAGGTATTGAAAAAGAATAGAATCTCCAAAAAAGACACCATATTGGGCATCCACCCGGGCTGTGGAAGAAAATTAGCAATTAAAGAATGGCCCATTCAGCATTTTTCAACTTTGATGAGGTTAGTCATTAAAAACAAAAAATGGAAAATACTTGTGTTCTTGGGACCAGATGAAATCGAAAAAACCAAAGAAATCCCAAAGAATAAAAACATAGTGGTTATTAAAAAAACCACCATCAACCAGACTGCCGCCTTGATAAATCAATGTAATCTATTCTTATCAAATGACTCTGGGCTCGGCCATATGGCTTCTTTCCTTGGACTTCCAACATTAGTGATAATGGGCGGACCTGGAGATCCAAAAGAAATTCGACCTTATTTCAATGGAAAGGTCATATTCAAAGACCTGAAATGTCAACCGTGCCAGAATAAAATCAGAACAATTGAAGAATGTAAGAACAAGAGAAGGTGCCTAACTGAAATCAAACCAGATGAAGTTTATAAAAAACTCCTTTCTATGAAGAACTAGATAACATCATACAAGACTGAATCGTACAGATGATGCCTGGTTACTGTGCTAAGTCTCTTGAAGCCAGTATCATCTTCCAAAAGAAATCTCTTTGCCAAACGGTGCCCCTTTGGAACCAATGAGAAATAATTGAAAAGATCCCTTAACATCTGAAGTTTATTGCGATAATCCTCAAGTTCTTTAGGAGCAAGCCAAAAATCTGGGTCGTCTGCAGAAAGGTTTGGGCCAACCCAATTTTTTGGAAACCGTAATACAGACCTTTCAAAAAATGTCGCTGGAACATCATTATTGCTTCCATTATAAAAACCATGTTTCGCACAATAATCACCGATTGCTGTTCCCTTATAAGGAGCAAAGATAGAAGCCCAGGCCATTGTCGGAAGGCCGGTTTTTTCTTTTAATAACACATTTAGCCTTAAAGTATCCAGGTCTGCTTCTAAATTAATTTTCGTTGGTTCGCTAGTAGCACCGCATGGTAGCCCAAGCATCTGCTCAGTACGTACTTTGAAACCCATCTGATGCAGATTAGTCATGACATCAAACATCAGTTCGGTCTTCATATTGCGATTCAGGACCTCACGCCTAATGGTTGGACAAGCAGACTCGATTGCAAAGGTAAACCCTGTGCAGCCAGCATCTTTTAGCAATTCTAATTTTTCCTGAGTTTTGGGGTGTTTTGGATTTGCATATTCAAATCGTAGCTGAGCATGGAAAGGGAGTCCAAGCGAGGGATATTTCTCTGCGAATTCCTGTATCCAATCGACATTAACACCAAAGACATCATCCTGAAAATATATCATCTTAGTCAATGGTGAAATCTTCTTGATTATCCTGATCTCTTCGATTATGTCGTCAACAAGCCTAAATCCTTTTGGGAAAAGACGATTTGTCGGACCCAAGCAGACCTTCATTTTCTCGATCTGTCTTTTTGTAAGCAAATGAGCAATATTTCCTAATGTGCTGCTATTGTAGCAATAAGTACAACTGTAAGGACACCCAGTCTGCGTAATCACGCTTTTTATTGGACTAGAGCCATGCTTTGGATAAGCCTTATAAAACATCTCACGCTCAGGAATAGGAAAAGGTTCACGTTTGTTGAGGTGAACTATCCCTGGTTTTGCATCTCCCCTAAGAATCCTCCGAAAAGAGTCAAATCCTTCACTTAAGACCACATAATCCGCATATTGCATAGACTCTTTTGGAAAATAAGTGGCATGCGGCCCCCCGACCGCAATTTTGACTTTTGGGTTTTCTGACTTAAGTTTTTCCAGATAAGAGAAAATCTGCATGTGATTCCCGGTGTATATTGTCAATGCAATGAAATCTGGCGAGAATTCCTTGACTGTTTTATCGAATTCATCAAAATCATCATCCTTAATCAGGGTTATTTTAGTTTCAAATCCTTCCTGCCTTGCGATAGTTGCAAGATGAAGAATCCCTAACGGCTCAATCACAGAATAGCGCGATCCCAATAACACTCTTTTTGACATTTTGCAGATAGAGACAGCTGGAAAGAATTTATAAATATTATCTATATGGTGCTAAAAATACAGCAATTTTTATAAGCATAAGGCCTCTCCTGATTAAGTGATGAAATGTCCTATCTGCGATAAACAAAAAACAGTGAGACAGCTGTCTAGACACAAAGAGTTCAGGATTCTGTTCTGTGATGGCTGTAGATTAAGATTTTCTGATCCAATGAAAAATCCCGGTATGAGGTACTATGAAACCTCGAATCTCTATAAAGACAATCGAGATCTAAATAAGGTGGCTAGAATCCCGAACCACGATTGGCGATTTATCACATTTCTCAAGAATTACAGAAAAACAGATGGAAAAAAAATATTAGACATTGGCTGTGGTGATGGCGGTTTTTTGGCATTAGCTAGAGAAAAAGGCTTCAAGGTATATGGTGTCGACCACGACCGACGAAGTGCAGTGCTTGCTAAATCACTTTACAAAATAAAAACAGTAAAAGTGGGTTCTTGCAAAAACATTTCAAGAAACAATACATGGAAGGGTTTTAGTGTTGTGACATTATTTGATGTCTTAGAACATGTATCTAATCCAATAGATACCCTGAAAACAGCGTCAGGTTTGATCAAGAAAGGCGGAACAATTTGCATATCTGTGCCAAGATTTGATCGTAAACCCATTTTATTTGATATTGAAGTTGATTTCCCACCCCACCATTTTACTTTGTGGACTCCGCAATCACTAGAAAAAGCACTTTCAGCAGCAGGATTTAGCGATATCAAGATCATAAAAAAACCACTGATGATAAATGACTTCCGTCCACACCTCATATGGCGTTTTAAACGCCTGTTAAAAGGATCTAATCCAACAAAGAATACAAAAATGACAAGTAAAGGTAATCTAAGTAAAGGCATATCACTAAAGAGACTGATAAAGGGAATCTCGTTACCATCAACAATGCTAGCAGATGCTATTTTGAAATCTCTAAAAATCGGGCGCGGCCACACATTACTGGCC
>PCVE01000110.1:14453-18484 GCA_002762705.1 Candidatus Woesearchaeota archaeon CG11_big_fil_rev_8_21_14_0_20_43_8
GGAGCGATCGGCGATGTGTTGATGACTACTCCATTTTTAAGAGAACTCAAGAAAAAATATCCAGACTCAACAATACATTACATGGTCGGAAAATGGTCTAAAGCGGTTTTAGTAAATAATCCAAATGTTGACAAAATAATCCCTTTAGAAGATAAAGAATGGATTAGACCAACAAATAATCTATTCAATAAATTTAAGAAGATATTATCTCTGAGAAAATGTACATACGATTCTATTTATTTTTTGGATGGTGATATCTGGATCCAAGGACTTTTGTTCCTCATAAAATCAAAAAAAAGGGTTGGCTTTTACAAGGGACGAAAATCATTATTCCTTACAAAAAAAATCAAATCAAACAAAGACACCATGTACCTTGCAAATTACTTCTCATCACTAGTGAAAAACACAAAATCTGTTGAAAACAAGATAACAAAAATGGAATTGTATTTGACAGATGAAGAAAGGAAAAAAGCTGCAAATTTCCTTAAAAGTAATAAGATAAACTCAAAACATAAAGTAATTGGAATCTGTGTGGGTGGCGCAAGTAACCCAGGAACCACTGGCCCATTGAAAAAATGGGGATTAGATAAATATGAAAGCTTAATTGAAAGATTGTTAAAAGGTCTCAATACCAAGGTTATAATTTTTGGTGGAAAAAAAGACATGGGACTAATCAAAATTAAACATGAAAATCTTTTAGACTTATCTGGAAAAATCCCATTAAGAGACTCTTGTGCAATAATTGGAAAATGTAACCTATTTATTACACACGACACAGGACCCATGCATATTGCCGGAGCTTTAAATGTCCCGATGGTGGCGATTTTTGGGCCCACTTCACCAATAATTTTTGCACCCCAAAACAAAAATAGCATCATACTACATAAGAAGAAACTGAAGTGCGTTCCATGCTTAGAATGGGGGAATTTTGCAGATTGCAAAGACCATAAGTGCATGAGATTGATTCGAGTTGCAGATGTCCTACTAGCAATAAAGAAATTGCATAGAATAGGATTATCATAATTTACATGGCCATTATAAGTAAAAATACTGTCCGAGTTTATTTTGTTTAATCCAATTCTTGGTGCGTTCATAATCCTCAATCGTATCAAATTCTAACCAGCCACGAGATACAACTATCGGATCCACATGATAACCAGCATTGATTATTGCCTGTAACATACATGTCATGTACGCTTTCTTAAAGGATTTTGACCTAAGCCAGGGTTCATCTTTGTCAAAAAATTTTAATTTGTTCCTATAATATACTTTCCTAAGTGCATCAACACCTTTTTTTGTAAACTTAATTAGACCAATATACCTCATTTGCGCTTTTTCTCGCGAACACATAGTGTCACCAAGTTCTATTATTTTGCCATCACCATCAACCACGAGGCTTTCCACATCATCCTCTGGATTATCATTTCTTGCTTTCCAATAATCCCAATAATCATCATCAACAGTGACACCGATATTAACATTCGATGATAAAATAGTCTCGATTATTCGTTTTTCATATATAATATCAGCATAGCAGACTAGAATATCACCATCCATCTCCTTTTCTGCACAAAATAGGGTTTCCACCATATTAGTATTCGTAAAGTCTGAATTAACATGATATTTAACACCAGAAATATTGATTTTGTCAGGCATGTAGCCTTTCACAATAGTGATGTCGTTAATGCCGCATGCACGCAATGTATCGACTTGCCTTTGGATCAAAGTCTTCCCATTGAACTCTAACATACACTTTGGCAGGTTCTCAGTATATCTCCCTAGCCTGGTCCCCATCCCTGCAGCAAGTATTATCGCTTTCATTTTTTCCAGAACAACCCCCTTCCAATGAAATTTCTAATTAAGAAATCATTTATCTTATCATCAGGACTGTGCCTTTCAGGATGCCATTGGATTCCAGCAAAAGGCAAAACAGGGTGAAAAAATCCTTCTATCAAACCATCATCGGAACTACAAAATGGCATCAATTCAGAAGACAAGAGATTTTGACTGATTCCAAATCCATGATATGAATTTACCTTAATTTGTCTACCAAGTCTAGCAATAATCTCTTTTGATAAAACCAGTACATCATGGTCTTTTTTAACATGATGAGAATGTATACTAGCTCCAGAAAACAGTTTGTCGGTCAATTTTCCATCAAAATAAGTATTTATAAAATGCATTCCCCTACAAATACCAAGCACAGGAATATGTTTCTCTTTGGCAATATCAATTATCTTTTTTTCTGTCTGGTCTCGCCTCTTTGAAACTGAAAGATTCCCCTTATTTACTTCACCATAAAGTACAGGATCAATGTCGTTTCCACCAGAGAGTATCACGTGTGAGATGGAGTAATCAGTGAAATAGTAACCAATAGATTCTGGGATATTTGGCAAGATTAATGGATTAATCCCAAACTTCCTGAGATAATCAATGTAACTATTCTCAAGATTATCAATCAAGTCAGAATGTTGATTTAAATCATTTCTTTGGGAAATCGCAACGAGCATTATAAATACCTCATAGGAATTATTTTATTGAATTTACAGTCAAGTTGGATTTGGCTTGCACTGAGAAGAGAATCAAAAAGAGTGCCGCAACCAATAGCGGCAGGGATTCCAAATTCTGCACATCTAATAGACATATGCGAAGCCACACCGCCATACTTGGTGATTAATCCAGCAATATTGCGAGTGAATATCCAGTCAAATCCAGGATCTCCATTCTCTAATAGGACAATCTTGTTTTTAAGATCACTGACACAATGATTTGCCGTCAAATCCACCACCGTACCCGTCACAGATTTTTGTGTGATAAAATTAGGTTTAGGCTGGTAATAGCGTATGATGTCAAAATCAGTTTCAGAGAAGATGATTGGGGGAAGAATGATGTGCTTGTTTATCTCTTTTTCTCTAAGACCTGCCTCGATCTTCTTCCGCCATATTTGACATACTTTTTCTTGTTCAGGCAAATTATTAACGAAAATATCATTAATATCTAACAAAGCAACCTCACATCTTGTAAAGCCCATTCTATTACCTGCCATCGCCAGAAATTCGAGCGCATCACTAAGATTCTTAGAAAATTCGAATTTTGCCAATTCTCTAGATTCAAGGCTGGTTCGTGCAAATTTAAGTAGATCCCGTGCAGTAAAATTTAGTTTGGATTCTGATAATGCAAAATCAATTCTTGTTTCATTTTCATCATCACATACAAAAGCCTTATGGTGATCACCCACATTTGAGCCTAGCATAGAACCGATTATATCTGGATTAGATTCATATCTTGGAGTTGTGATATCATACGAACCGGGCCTTAGGTGATAATATTTCTTGATAAATTCCACATTGGATAACTTGCCAATAGCCACCTTTTGAAAATCTTTAGTTATCTCTGTTGCAATGGTTTCAATTGAACCCATAAAAGAGTGATAAAAATTTTCATCAATAACTTTTTTATTAACTAGACTTTTTAGGATGATTTTTCCGATAAACGCAAGTCTTGCAAGTTTTGAGAACTGTATTGTACCGAATTGCTTACAATTGTCGAGCAGTTTTTTCGCATTGAGAATTAATTCATTTACAGTAAGCTTCCTAGGATCTAGTTTTTGAATATTTTGACGAAATTGATCTAGCGATTTCAATGAGTTAAGGTCAGATTCAATTTCAGGACCAGAATTGCAGACTAAAGAATTTGTGAATTTTAAGAAAGACTTCTTCAAGATATCAATCTCATGGTCTGAAAATCCTGAGTCAAGCAATTCTTGACACCTCTCATCCATATATAAATCATAACATGTGAAAACTACTTCAAACTCTACTTTGTCTTGCAATTCAGGACATCTTGATATTTTATCAAAATAAAAAGACATCAGTTTTTGTTTTATGGATTTTGAAAAGTCTGAAGGAAAAAATGAATTAAAGCTATTTCTCATATCTACATAAGGTTTACCTGCAAAAAGCATAACCAACTTAGCAGGGTCAACATTGTAATATCCCTGAGCACTTCGTGCTTTATGCCATGAAGAATCT
>PCVE01000130.1 GCA_002762705.1 Candidatus Woesearchaeota archaeon CG11_big_fil_rev_8_21_14_0_20_43_8
TCATTCCATGCATCCATCCTACATTGAAGATCTGCAGACATCCGATACACACACTAGAATTCGCAAAAGCCACACAGACAGAAACAGCGAAGAAAGCATTATTAATCGGCGCAGAAGCGCTCGCGATGACTGCGATAGCATTGATAAGAGATGATGATCTGCTTTCTAAAATCAAGAAAGAATTCAGTTCTTTATGATTCTGTCTTCTCTACCGATAAACCCCATGATCTCATTATGCAGATCTATCATCCGAGACGCGCATGATTCTCCGATCTCTTTTCTGAAACGCTCGATCGCCTCATCGATGGTTATGATTCTGTCATCGCTGACAATCTTATCTGCATAGGTGATTATCTTCTCTTCTGCTGTCTTTGGAATATATTCTTTTCGTGGTATGGGAAGATTGTTATTATCGATATCTTCGACTGTGATCCCTGCGCCAAGATGCCTCTCAGCAACAAGAGCATGCTCTGGTAGATTCTCTTCTCTCAATATCGCAGCTCCTCTGATTCCATGCATCACAGACCCCTTTGTGCCTGGTGGACACTGGAACCGTCCTATATCATGCAATATAGAAGCGGTCTCTATGAATCCAATGTCGACAAAGAAACCATGATCAAGTGAATCCTGTCCTAGTCCGACAGCCACATCGCATACAGCAAGAGAATGTCTAAGCACACCATTGAATGATTTATCATCTGTGGAATGCTTCTTCAAAAGATCAATTGCTTCATCTCGCTCCATCAGTTACTTTTATCAGAGAATTATTATTAAATCTTTCGACTGCAGATATGATTTATTTTAAATCGTAATACTACTTTTGTGGCAAATATTTAAAGAATATCTTTGTCTATTTATATGGGGGTGTCATGCCCTATTTCTTGCGATGTTTTTTTATATTGTATTCTGTTTATCGGATATGTATGAATAGACAAGATATCATCCACAAAAAGATAATAGAAGATGCTATGTCTGATCATCGAGAACAAAAGACAATGCATCCTGCGGTCAAAGTGATGTTGGGTCTTCTCTTCAGTCTTCTGATAATCATGATTGTCATCCCTTACTATTCCATAAAGACAGATCCCTCACCAAAAAATATCCCTTCATTATCGGATCTTTCTGTTCCTGTCCCTTCATCAGAGAAACGTGCTGTGACAGGTAAAGAAGATTATCTGTATCTCGTATATACTGATCCAGACGTGAAACGTATATCTGACACAGTGGCTTCGAAGAGCTGCCTATTCGGCCAGGTCTGCCATGCGAAGGCCATGTATTATTTCGTCAGGAATGAGATCCAATACATATCTGACCCTCCTGATGAATATGTGGAATCTGCCTTAGAAGTGCTCTCTTCAGGCGGCGCTGACTGCGATGGCATGGCCGTTCTGCTTGCTAACATGCTTGAGTCTGTCGGTGTGCATACCAGGCTCGTCTTCATCCCAGGGCACGTCTATGTGCAGGCGAAACTGCCAGGAGCTCTTTCAAAATACAAGGATTCCGATGATTGGGTTTCATTGGATGCGACATGCAAGAACTGCGACTTTGGAACAATCCCGTCTCAAGATACAATGGCTAAAAAAGAAATTGTAGAAAAATGGTAAAAAATTATCTTTTTACCTGCAGAAGCTTGTTGCTCTGATAGAAATCCTCAATCATGCCCGGATTCCACCAGCTTTCCAGGCCCGGCTTCTTGATCATCTCCTGCATGTGGAACAGCACTTTTCCTGGTGACAGGTGCGCGCCTTCACTTGACTTCGACCGTATTTCGACAAGATGATCTCCTTCGAAATATCTGCCAAGCCTGACGATACATCTTCTTATAGATATATCCTGCAGGTGGCATGAATCGTTCTCCTGCGCGGCATAGTCAAGTCCGGAATGGACATTTGATTCTGCATTGTCGTATACATCGCATGCTGTGCTGATGAGCCATTCAAGCACAGATAGATGTCTCTTGAAGTGCATTAGATAGCCATCTTCATAAAGCTGCATTGCCATCTCTCGTGGGATGATCTCTCTTCCCCATTGGTACGCTCTGCGCCAATTGTCTTTTCCATACTTCTCATCAAACCCGCTCTTTATCTCATCTCTTCTCTTGCCAAAAAAACCCGGCCTGCTTATTGTTCGCCATGTCATGTATAAACACCTCCGAATAATGTTTGTGTGTCTGGAGAACTACCTAAGTCTTGTCCTAATGTTCCGTATGTGAATATAAGAAATTAAGGGGAGGCATGCGATTCAAGAGAAACATGCTGTTCGAAGAATGGCGCTCTCCAAATGGGAATGATACGTATTTTTTCCATTAAACCAGTTTCTCAGCGACAGGCTTTTAAATAGGACGTTACATCCCCTGAATTATGGAACGAGTCCAGAAGATAATATCAAATGCAGGATACTGCTCCAGGCGAAAGGCCGAAGACCTGATTGAGGAAGGCAAGGTCAAGGTCAATGGAAAGAAGATAATCCTTGGCGACAAGGCAGATCCTGAGATAGATAAGATAACAGTCGAAGGCAAGAAGATCATCCATGCAAGAAAGCTCTATGTCATGATGTACAAGCCGAAGAACTATGAGACGACTCTCGCAGATGGCACAGAAAAAAAGACGATAAAGAATCTATTGAAGTTCAAAGAGCGTATATATCCGATCGGTCGGCTCGACTATAACGCAGAAGGGCTTCTGCTTCTCACAAACGACGGCAACTTCGCGAACATGATGATGCACCCAAGGTATGAGATAAAGAAGACATACGAAGCGAAACTGGATAAGGCAATCCAGAAAGGAGATATCGATTCTATAAAACGTGGAGTGAAACTAAAGGATGGTTTTGTGAGAGATATAGATATTGACGTGATTTCTAATGATAAAAGGGTAGTGACCATAACAGTACATGAAGGCAAGAACAAGATCGTGAAGAGGATATTTGGCTCCCACGGCTACTATGTCCAGGAATTGAAGCGGACAAAAATCGGAGATCTGACAATTGGAAAACTTAAAGCAGGCTACACTAGAAGGCTTTCAGCAGGAGAGATCGCGAATCTGCTTGAACTAGCGACAAAGAGATCTAGTCCATATCATAATCATTGATGCACTTTCTTAAAGAGCAACAAAGCGATCGCACTTCCAAAAATGATAAGCAGTCCATTGCATATCATGAGATAACTCACTCCAAAAAATTTCGCGATGAATCCCGACGTGAAATAGCTAAGCAGCGCACCTATCTCTGCAATCGACATATATGACCCCATGACACTGCCTTGTTTCTTATGTTCTTCACCTATATCACTCATGAGTGCCCATGCTCCAGAATTCCATAATGAGTTCGCAAAAGAGACAAATAAAAGTGACCAGATCAATGATGCCCAGCTACTTGAGAATCCAATCAGGCAGAAACCGACACCAATCCCAAACGTCCCAAAGATGATGATCTTGATCCTACCAAGACTGTCAGCAAGCCATCCAGTGAAGAATTCAAACATCATAAACAAAGCAAAACAGAAGAATGCGATACCTACGTGCTCATACGATAATCCAAATCTTTCGATGATAAGAAGCGGCAGAAAGACCCTGATCGCCGGCTGTGTCGCATGCGTGATGATCCCAAGTATGGCCATCCCCTGAAGCTCGCGGATAGACAAGAACTGTTTTATATCATTAATGAATGAAAAAGCATCTCGTGATATCTTTTGCTTTGGATGATTGCTCCGGTAGAATATCAATGCCATCAAAAGAAGCATGAGCAGACAATTGAACGCAATCAGGAAGACGATCCTCACATTGAATCTTTCAGCGATATATCCACCTGCGACAGGGCCTGCTATCGCGCCAAGATTCAAAAGACTCAAGAAAAAACCAGCGACAAGACCTCTTGATCTATTCTCTGCAAGATCCTCGACTTTGGCAAGTCCCATGATGACAACAGAAGTGAGCGCTATGCCATCGAGCAGCCTCGCGATTATGATTGGCCATACATTCTCTGCGATGATATACAGGAACACAGCGAATATCTGACATAAGATCCCAAAGAAGATCACCCGTTTTCTCCCGATCATGTCAGATACATGGCCTATGATCGGTGTGAATATGATTATGCTCAATGGAAACAAAGAGAATATCAGGCTTAACATCACTTCATCTTTCAATATGGTCTTGATGAATGGCGAAAGCAACGGAAGGAACATGAATATAATGAATTGATACAAAGAAGACAACACTGTTGGCAGTATCATCTTTCTTGGAAATCGTATGTTAAACATAAAAATTATCTGAATATTCGATCTTATTAAAGTTTATCTGGCGTGATAATTCGGCGCTTCATCAGTGATGGAGATTCCATGCGGATGGCTTTCTTTTAACCCTGCAGAGGTTATCTTTGTGAACTGCGCGTTTTTTCTAAGCTCAGCTATGTCTCTACAGCCCGTGTAACCCATAGCGCTCTTTATGCCACCTATCAATTGATAGAGATATTCATTTACATTGCCTTTGTATGGCACAATCCCTTCGACACCTTCAGGCACTAGTTTCTTGGATCCCGCGTTCTGGAAATATCTGTCTTTTGAGCCCTTATCCATCGCACCAATAGAACCCATCCCGCGATATTGCTTGTATTTCCTCCCACCGACAAACACTGTCTTTCCAGGGCTTTCATCAGTCCCTGCAAGCAGTGAGCCAAGCATGACAGTCGATGCGCCAGCAGCGATGGCTTTTGCGATGTCACCTGAATACCTGATTCCGCCATCGGCGATCACTGGTATCCTATGTGCATCAGCGACATAAGAACAATCTATGATTGCTGATATCTGTGGGACACCTACACCAGATATGATCCTTGTTGTGCATATAGCGCCAGGTCCGATCCCTATCTTTACAGCATCGGCTCCAGCTGCGATCAATTCTTCAGTCGCTTCAGGTGTCGCGACATTTCCTGCGATAATCTCGATATCATGTTCTGATTTGATCATCTTGATGGTCTTTATGACATTCATCGAATGTCCATGCGCTGTATCAATGACAATGACATCTGCTTCGGCCTTTACAAGCTCATTGACCCGTATCATATCATTAGGACCGACAGCAGCGCCGACGAGCATCCGTCCATAAGCATCTTTCGCGAGCAGAGGATGCTTCTGTTTTGCCTCGATATCTTTCACAGTGATCAAACCATGCAGCTTGCCATGCTCATCCACGACAGGAAGCTTCTCGATCCTATGTTTGTCAAGAAGAAATATGGCATCTTCGATAGAAGTGCCAAGCGGCACAGTGATGACTTCCGTCATCATCTTTTTATCCACGCTTTTTTGCATATCGCTTTCGAATCTAAGATCCCTGTTTGTCAATATTCCTTTGAGGATTCCATCTTCGACGACCGGAAGCCCTGACACATTGAATTCATCCATGACTCTTTTAGCATATTCAAGCGATTGATCTTTTGTTATCGTCCTTGGGTTTGTTATAATCCATGAATGCGCTTTCTTGACTTTTCTCACTTCCTCAGCCTGTTTCATCGGTGCCATGTTCCGATGGATTATACCGATCCCCCCTTCCATAGCCATCGTGCATGCGAGCCTGCTTTCAGTGACTGTGTCCATAGCAGCGCTCACAATTGGTATGTTTAGTTTGATCTTGTTTGTCAACAAAGCCTTTAATTCTACTTCGTCTGGCAAGATGCAAGATCTTCTTGGCATGAGAAGGACATCATCATATGTCAATCCTTCCTGCATCTTATTTTTCTTTCTCATGATCGATAGGGATGAAAAAACATTATAAAAAGATTATGTGCTGTTTGCATTGTATCAATCACTTTTGGCAGAAAGGAATAAATAAGTGAAGAACCATATAAAACACATGAAGAACTATCTTGCGGATGCGATGAAACATAAAGGCGCATTCAAATTTACATATCAGCTCATCCTTGATGCTTATGGTTTCACACTTGCCGTCGTGGCAAAGCCAAGCGGGCTGGAAGCCATTGTGAGAAGTGATGGATTCACGATAGCAGATGAAGGATTCAAGAAAGTGATGGGACAGTTGATACCAGATTCATACAAAGGAATCCCTGTCACCTGCACATACAAAGGGCACATCAAAAAATAAATACTTCTGCGCTTGTCACAAGCGACTTGAATCTCTCAGCATCTGACTTGTTTCCGATGATAGCGCCATAATGCATGGGTATCGCAAACTTAGGTTTTATCTTCAGGATCGCTTTTGCGGCTTCTTCTGCAGTCATCACATATGTGCCTGATACTGGAAGCAGTGCTACATCAGCTCTTATATGATCCATCTCAGGGATAAGGTCTGTGTCGCCAGCATGGTACACTCTTGTCCCATCCATCTCCACAATATATCCGATCCATTGATTATCTTTCGGATGGAAATCTTTGCCGATATTATAAGCCGGCACTGGCTCGATCTTTACATCACTTATGAGGATCTTTTTCCCGATCTCCGCGATCCGTATCTCTTTTCCAAGGCTTGATATTTTGCTCACGCAGTCAGGATGGCAGACGATCACAGAATCTTCCTTAAGCACTTTCTTTATGTCTGGTATAGAACAATGATCATAATGTCCATGTGTGATAAGTACCATGTCGGCTTTCTCGTCGACAGATTCGAGCTGGAATGGATCTATATAGATTACTTTATGAGCCATAATCTTGAATCCATCATGTCCCAACCAATCTAATCTTATTCCATTGAACTCAAACATCTTCGATCACCTGTTTTTTAATCCTTCCCACCATGAATTTGAATCTGTCTTTTCTGCCAAAGACAGCAACCTTTTCGCAGATTCAGTCTTCAATCTTTTTTTTGTGTTCTTGATCCAGTCCCAAGTATCCTTGTATCCTGCGTCAAAATATTCCCGTGCCTGGATCGCGCATTCAAGATAATCCGCATCTTTTGCGATGATGGCTTCTTTTGATTCCATAGAAAGCCATTCCTCCTGAAAGGCCGAGACTTTCTCTTTAAAAATACCTGGCAATACCTTGACTTGATCTCGTGTGGCTTTCTCTTCTGCATCTTTATGGTCAAAATATCTCACTGCGATCTTATGCGCATCATTTATCCTGGTTTCGCTTGTTTCATGGAACATAGCGATCATGGCGCATTTCTGTGCATCTGCTCTTTCCATGAGCCCAAGAAAATAAGCGATGATCGATGTCCTATGCGAATGCTCCGCGATAGTCTCAGGGTCCTTTATCCTCGCGACCCACCAGCCAGAGCGCTTCACATATTTCATGCAGCCAAGTTCGTATATATATTTCAATACTTGCTTATCATTCATCAGATCTTACCTTTCAGCTTAAGCTCATAGACCATATTCTCGAGTTTGTTCAGATCATATTTTATGGAATCAAATTTCTTTCTCAATTCTCCACCCTGGAAGTCGAACCTGATGAATTGGCCATACATCTCTTCGATCAGCTCTTTGATCTTGAGCACACTTTCATAATCTTCTTTGATACCTGAATTGACTGCTTTTCTCACAAGTTCACCAGTCAGGTCGCAAAGCCCAAGCAGATAATGTTCTGTCTCGACACCAAGTTCTTTGCTTGTCAGTATCCTCTTGTCCTTGACATAGCCAAGGTAGCACATGGCCTCGACAAATTCCTGCCCTGCGACTTTGTAAGCACCTATGGATGCAAGAGCGTGTCCTTTATGCGCGACAGCTGTCGCTTCTATATATTTCTCTTTTATCTTCTTTGCGTGCTCTTCTGCGCTTTTCATGTCGCTTCTATGCACAGCATATATGAGCTGTTTTGATATCTTAACGACTTCGCGTGATGAAAGGATCACTTTCTCTCTCTCTTCTGAGAAACTCTGCATATCATCAAGCATACTGTCAAAATCTGTCTTGTCTATCATCCTATTTGACCTCCTAGTGCCAAAAGGAGTCCTATCTCATTTAAATACTTGTTGCGAAAGGTATTTAATGCCGCCCAGATTCCAATGCGTTGGTAGTGGAGTCACAGGGCTGACGGTGCCTTTATTGGTGCTGAGGAAAGTCCGCCCTCTATTCAAAAGGCAGCTGTTCGAAAGTCAGATGGAGAAATCCATGGCAACCACTCAGAAACGACACGGCCCTATCATAGGATGACGCGCGCGAAGTCTTAGGTGACTAAGATGAGATAACCCGCAGACGTTTTTTAGGGATACGATGAAACGGTGAGCCCCTGCTTGAGCAAGGCCATTATGGCCGCTTAGTCGAATGTCCTGAAGATCTGCCCGCGTAACTGACGGAGATCCACAGAAGGTGGCTTATGGCTCCCTACCGCTTCCACTTTTTGTACGGACTTGATTTTGTTTAATTTGTTTTCCATTTTGTAGTCTTATTCTATGTTGTATATCTACAAAACCTGGACTAAAAGGTGGGATTTCAACTTCGTTGAAATCGTTATGTAAAGCTGGACCAAAAGTAAGGACTCTCGCTTCGCTCGACTCGTTATGCAAAATCGGGATTAAAAGTAGGATTTCAGCTTCGCTGAAATCGGTTGTGTTCTATGGAATTGACTCAAACAAACGCCATCTGCTTAAGCCCATGGATTGTCGCTCTCAATTTTACAAAAAGCAAGAGGTCACACTATATTTGACTTGTCCTTTATAGAATCATTCACTGCTGTGTCCCAGGTCCTGCCTGATCTCTCTTCTTGAAATCCCTAGTGATCCTTGAGAGTTCGTTGACATTCTCAGTGAGTGTAGGAAGAATCTTCTGGAACACTTTCTCAAGAGCCTTGATCTCGATCCCCACATCATGGATATTCTGGTCGTACTGGCCTACTTTCTCGAGAATCGCATTATGCAGCTTGTCGAATTCTCCCCTTAGATCCTTGACTGTGGTCTCGATCTCATTGATCCTGCCTTCTGTCTTGTCTTTCCATTCGATGATCCTATTCACATTCTCTGTGAAATCAGACCATTTCTCATCGATGAGAGCTTCGATCAATTCTACTACCCTTTCATTAGAAGCATCTTCCTCTGGCGCCATCTGCGCCGGAGCACCGAACTGATCCTGGCCTGGCATCTGGTCAAAACCACCTTGCATCGGCCTTTGTGGAAATTCAGGAAACTGATCCGGCATAATCGCTCACCTTTTTTTTGATACTCCTCTCTACTTTACTTTATAAATCTAATTAATCTTATATAAACCTTACGTATCGACATGTTTTTATATGCCTTTTTGATAGATTGAATATAGATGGAACCTGTGAACGATATAGTGGTCGGCAGAAGTCCGGCAGACACAAGAAGATGGGGGACAAAAGGTGCGATACTTCTTGGTAAGCAGTGGATCGAGAAGAATAGCAATATGGAACTTGGACCAAAGCTCTATCTTGATGTCACTGATGCGCATGTCTTTTTCATCTGCGGAAAAAGGGGTGGCGGAAAATCATATACAATGGGTGTGATTGCAGAAGGTTTCTCACTATTGGAACCTGCGATAAGGAACAACCTGTCCATAATCCTTCTTGACACGATGGGTGTCTATTGGAGCATGACACATCCAAATCACAAAGAGAAGAAACTTCTCGAGCCATACAATCTGTATCCTATGGGCATCGATGTGAAGATCTATACTCCTGAAAAATTCTATCATGAATATCAGAAGAAAGGCATACCGACAAGCGCGCCGTTTAGCATAAATCCCGCAGAACTTGAGGCAGAAGACTGGTGCAAGGCGTTTCGTGTTGAGAAATACAGTGAATCCGGAATCATGATCGCTGATGTGGTATCGACACTAAGAGAGAAGCAAGGCCATAAATATTCTATTGATGAATTGATACAAACCTCATTGACTGTCAATGCCGAGACACACACAAAGAATGTCGTGTCACAGATGTTTAAGATGGCGAAAGCATGGGGTCTTTTTGCAGAGAAGAGCACACCACTAAAAGATCTCGCGAAGGGCGGCCAGGTGACTGTACTTGATGTGAGCTGCTATGCCACGATGCCTGGCGGCTGGGATGTGAAGGCGCTTGTGGTGGGAATAGTCGCAAAACATCTCTTTGTCCAACGTATGAACGTCCGAAAAGCAGAAGAGTATGAGAATATAAAACATGTCGAGCAATATTTTGAAGGAGCCAATATGAATGTGGCGAAACAGGACTATCCGTTGGTGTGGCTTGTCATCGATGAGGCTCATGAATTCATGCCAAAAGAAGGCACGACAGCTGCGACAGAACCACTGGTCACTATCTTAAGAGAAGGCCGTCAGCCAGGGATATCTCTTATACTTGCGACGCAGCAGCCGGGAAAGATTCATTCTGATGTTCTCACTCAGAGTGATACAGTGATCAGCCATAGGATCACAGCGCAGATAGATGTCTCTGCTCTTGGTGTTCTTGCACAGAGCTACATGCAGGATGGTCTTGTGCGCGCGATGAACTATCTGCCTGCACTGAAAGGATGCGCTGTCGTCTTCGATGACAAGAACGAAAAGATATATCAGGTGCGTATCCGGCCAAGATTCACATGGCATGGCGGCGCGAGCCCGAATGCAATGAAAGAACTGTGATTTTCTATGTACGATAATTATTAAATCCCAAGTGTTCTTTATTATCAGATGAAAAAGCCAGTTCGCCCGAATCTCTATGATTACATCAAGATAATCGCGATCATCTGTATGATCATAGCTCATATAGGTTATTTCCTTTTCTCTGGCGACAACTGGTTCCAGGTGATTGGCCGGGCGGCATTTCCATTGTTCCTTTTCTTGGTTGGTTTCAATTCTTCATACAGGTGGCGTTGGAATCTATGGATTGTCGCGATATCGCTTCAGATAGGCTATATCGTCACGAGATATATTGGATTACATCATGTGGGCATCACCCTGATAATCCTGATAAACATCGCTCTTGTCCGTGTGATATTAAATTTCTTGAAACGACAAAAAGTGAATCAATCGATCCTGTTTCTGATATTATTGTGTGCCTGGATACTGGACAGCTATGTGCGCAATATTATTGATTTTGGTATGATGGCGCTCATGTATGGAATCGTCGGATATTCATTCGTGAACTTCAAGAGAAGATGGAGCTCGACCGCCATGCTCTTCATGGTGTCAGTCGCATACCTGTTCCATGAATTCATCGTATTCGATTTCGACATTCTTCAGAGGTTGGGTGTTATTGTTGTTGTTGTGATCGTTTTCTTTCTGCTGATATCATTAGGGAAAGAGAACCGGAACATGAAACTTGGCAGATTATTTGATTCTCTGATTCTATTCATCTCAAAGAACGCGCTATGGATATATCTTCTGCATGTAGTGGTGCTTGTGATACTGCAGTGGGCATTTCAATAAAGTAATCGCAGATGAAGGTTGATATAAGATATTTCATTGATCTTTTGGAAACCTATCGATCTTCTCTGTGACATAGACTGTACTTTTTTCCCAATGTGGCATAGAGATAAGTCTGTCGATGACAGCATCCAATGAACTATGCTGCTCTCCGATTGTGATGACACCTGGCTTTTTGACAATGATGAAATACGTCCCTTCTTGATTTGGATCTCTGGTTTCTTTATAAGATAATTTCCCATCTTTGATCTTCAATTCAAGTTTAGCTTCCAGATCTACTGGCACTGTGAGATACTGGACGGGTGTATCTGAATTCCTGATGACCTGCATAGCTTTTTTGTGGTCTTTGCATGGAGTTATCTTGTAGTAGGATGGTTCATTGCAGAACCCGCCAGATTGCGGCGGGAAATGCTTGTAATGGATGACGAAATACTTTGGCATGATATCACCTATTTAGTGTAAAAAACACACAAACATATAAATCTTTTGCCTGGGAATAAAAGGGTTGCGAGGTTAACCTGATAACTGCTATTGCTTCATTTGAAATAAGAATATGGGGCTGCGAGGACTTTCTCACTGACGTTCGAAGCATTGCCACTTCGGGCGTCAATATTTGAACCCCGACAAAGCGGCCCCGAACCACTTATCATAACCAAGTTAGACCACAGCCCCAAAGGTTCAAACCAGAAGAGACTTATGAGAATTCTTAAATCTTTCTCTTGGATCGAGGCAGGTTTGTCTGACTCCTTATTTTTAGTCCCGCACAACATTTTTGAAAAACGCTGGCAACCCATGGTTGCCGTGTCCAGCAAACGTCGTTTGCCTGGAGCTTGATCAAAACAGTACTGTTCGCTTTTGCTCACAGCACAATACATAAAACGAATTTGGCTTTACCAAATTCCCTACTTTTAGTCCAGGTTTTGTAGGCAGACAGAATGGAACAGGACTACAAAATGGAAAAGAAATTAAACAAAATCAAGTCCGTGCAAAAAGTGGGCCGAGTTAGACCACAGCCCCGAAGGCCAAGCCAGAAGAGACTTATGAGAATTCTTAAATCTTTCTTTTCATTCGCCTCGGATAACAGAAGTGCAAGACCTAGAACCCATACCCAAGTAAACAGAGCTTAGATTGCAGACAGAATAAGAAAAATCTTAAGCAAAAGCCAAGACCCAAATAGATATTACGTAGCATTATAAAACAACAATGCCAGAATTCCTAATACTGTCCGGTGCTTTTCATCCTGGCAAAAGTCTTCGCGACTTCCTGCTCGATGAACTTCTCCTGCTGGATACGGATGTTTAGATCAGCGAAACGTTGTTCTACAGCTTCCATGATCAATCGATCGACTTCGTTCCTCGAAACAAACGTCACAGGCTCCCATAGGTTGACATATTTCTCAAGGACCTTGAATTCCTCTTTCGTGGCATAGTTCCTAAGCTCACTCACCAATATCCTGAACTTCTCCCGTATGTCATGGATCTGCA
>PCVE01000096.1 GCA_002762705.1 Candidatus Woesearchaeota archaeon CG11_big_fil_rev_8_21_14_0_20_43_8
TGCCTAGTGCAGAATCAGACATTGAATTCAATTTTGAATTCGGAAATGATGAATCGGTGATCACTTTTTCTTTAGTTGTCGCAGGTAGATTGTTTAGAAATGGATTTTCCTGCTAATTGTGATGTTATAAGTGTCGGTGTTTTTTATGGCATGCAACCCTCATTTCTTCTAAAAAAAGGTGATGATTTAGCTAAATCTCTGGGTGAAAAAGGGGTTTTGATGATTCAAACTGGAATGCCTGAGGCATTATTTACGCAACATCTCTTATTGGGTGATTTGTCAAAATTATCTAATTGGGGATGGTTTGATAATAAGATGCTTCTTGATAATTATTTTAAATACAAAGAAACTATATTTATAGATAATGAATTTATTACATTTGCTTCACAATCGTTTGATCGTATAGATGAAATTTTGGATAAAGCATATGAAATGGGAGCATTCAATTACAATACCTTTTTTAATCAACAAGCCATAAAAGTGATTGAATGAAATCAAATCTATGGAAATACAAGCTATATTCATTTCTTGACCTGTTTTGGCTATTTGCACCTATTTTGACTATCCATTTTATTGATATGGGGCTCAGTCTAAGCCAGATCGCGATAATCACTTCTATCACATGGGTTGTCTCGCTTATCATGGAAGTGCCATCTGGAATAATCGCGGATCTCTATGGATATAAGACAACCCTTATAATCTCAAGTGCAAGCTATTTAATCTGGGTCTTTTTCCTTGCGGGTTTCCAGAGCTTTGGTTTGTTAGTATTGTCTGGTGTGTTTTTGGGAATCAAGATCAGTTTCAAATCTGGTAGTGGGAGCGCATTGCTTTATGATTCCTTGATTCAACTAAAACGTGAAAAAGAATTCGCTAAAATAAATGGTAAGTCCATATCGTTGATGATTATTGGCATGGCTGTTAGTTCTCCAATCGGTTCTATGCTTGCTGGTTATTTTGCAATGGGTTTTGTGCTTAAATTAATGACGATTGTCGCATTTATTTCATTGGTAGTTGCATGTTTGTTTATTGAACCAAAGACACACACTAAAAAGTTCAAGCCCACATTTAAGGGGCATTTTATTGATTCTTGGGATTTGTGCAAGAAGAAGCCCGTTATTTTATCTAGGATTCTGATTTATGCAATGCTGACAACATTATTTGTAATCACATTTAATTTCATGCAAGTCTTGATGAAATCATATAATATTCCTTTATCTTGGTTTGGATGGATCTATTTTGTATTTGTATTGACTGCTTCTATTGGTTCGATGTATTATCATAAATTGCTCTGGATTCGAGAAAAGAAATTGACGATGTTTCTTTCTTTTGGATTACCGATCTTAGTCATTTCTCTTTTTGCTGCAAGGATAATCTATGTATTTATTCTATTGTTATTGATAATTGAGTTTATGTATGGTATTGTGAAGCCTGCAAAAGAGCATATCCTTAATGTGCATATCGATTCAAAGTCAAGAGCGACGATATTATCCCTTCTCGGGCTTGTAACATCAATTTTGATATCTGTTTTCCAGCCAATATTTGGTTATATTGGGGATTTATATGGGATTTTTGTTGCTTTTGCATTATTTGGTTCTGTGAGTTTTGCAATTCTTGTCTATTTCTGGAGCACCCAGAAATCTGTTGGGTGATGTGATTATAATTGTGGGTGGGCCAATTAATACTATTTTTTTGAAATATCATCTCTTAATTCTTTAAGGTCAGATATCAATTCATCTAATTCATCTATAGACTTCATAAAGAAAAACAATTCATGAATTCCTGACAACCCTTTTAATTCAATGTGGAAACTAGGTTTTTCATCAGTCGTTCCTCCTTCAAGATATTGAGAATTTCCCTCAAATATCACTTTATTCTCATCATTTTTAAGTTGTATTTTCATATCTTTCACCATTTTCTATTTTTCCCATGGTAATTTGATTAAGTTTTTTGATTTAGTATAAATGTCTGCTAAAATATCATACGCTTCATCTCCATTGCGTACAATTCCTTCACCATTTAAAGGACTGATTCCTTTTCCATACTGCAAGTGATTTTTTGGTTGTTTATGGTGATCTTCTCTATCTATTCTTAATAATGGTGGTCCACCCGTTGAAGAAAATATTTTTGTGCTTTTCTTACTTTCGATATCGATATAAAGATTGGTTTTTTTATTTTCAAGCATGGGTTTTGGTAAATGTGATGATACAACAGGCTCAAAGATTTGTGTTTTGGAATGTTCAATCGGTTCAGTTATTATTGAATTTTGGCTATTTCCTATGACTCCAATCAAAGGCGCATCAAAACTCGTTGGTTTTGGTAATTCAAATGACGAAGCACCCAAATATCCATTTGATGCTGGGATTAATGGTTTAAAATCCATTCCTTTATCAATCTTCTTCACATCAGGCATAAAATCAACCTTTGGCGTCTCAGGCTTGAAATCTAATGCTGGCAGTGAATCCATCACTGGAGCGACAAGTGGCTCCTGCGGCCTATAATCCACCAGGGGTGGTTCATAAGCTGGTTTGAATTGAGTCTGCTCTATTGGCTGACTATTTACGCCAATCTGGGCACTCCACGTATCAGAATGGACATTAATCATTTCAAAGTTAACTTGTGGTACTTGAATCATCGGCGGAGATGGAGTGTTTTTAGCTATTCCCAGGAACTCCATCTGACTGATCCCCAAAGGAAGATTGTTTTCTGTCTGCATCAATGGGGGGCTTGCGGGCGCCATAAGCTCGAAACTCTTGATTGCAGCATCATACTCTCCTGAATATCTTTCTGCATCATAAGGTGGAGAATTCGGGACATCATGACCTGCTTCAGCAGCCTGCGCGGCGGCATAGAGACTATCCATTGTCGCTTGCGGCGGTGTCGGACCAGAATTGAAATCTGTTATTTCGCCTTCAAGTCCCTGATGAAATTCTACATTTTCAAATATTTTTGATTCGATGCTCATATCCTCACTCTCGTCGCTTCAAGCAAGTTTTTTAGCGTGTATGTCTTTATCCCACTCGAAAGCAGCCTTGCATTATTGGTATATGAATGATAATAACTCATTGCATGTCTGTATTCCGGCGATTGCGGGATGCAATTCATCGCGACACTATAATGTCTCTGCCCTTCGATGCTGTTATATTCTATTGCTTCTTTTGATATATATTTCTTTTTGATTGATTCCCGATAACTTTCCAAAGAGCCTGAGTTAATTATTGCTTGGCCCGCAAATATTCCGTTTGTTATGAAAATATCCAGAAGATTTGCGCGTTTTTCGAAATCCCATGGAGTGGTCACGTATGCGTCAAGCCACTTGTGTTCTTTTGGTACAAATTTCGGTTTGTCCATTGTCACGATTATGTCCAGATCTGAATAAGGCAGCATAGATCCATGGACAAGCGCCATGTCTACTTCTTCGCCGAAGTACTTATTTACGAGCATGCAAAGATTCTCTTTTGAATATATCTTTGGAAAACCAAGGTGCCACACCACTCCTGGCGCTCCGTATGTGTTTTTGATTGTGTTCAATTGGTCATATATTTCTGTGACTTCTTCTGGCAATTCTTTGTCCTTTATTCTATCATATATCTCAAAAAGATCGCATAGATGTGATTCAATCCAATTAGCAAATCCTTCTTTATGCTTGAAAAGCGTACCGTGTCTATTATGTAAAACATCTCTTATTTTTTCTCGTTCTTTTTTCTCAGGATCATCCACATATTTTGCAAGTTCATTGTCTGGAAATCCAAGGAAATGAAATTCACTGAGCAATCCGTGCCCTAGATATTCATGGAATATATCTTGATGAAGATGATCATTTCCTTCTTTCAATATGTGGGCCTTTCTTGTCTTTGGTTTGAAGAAGGCTGTCATTCTTTTATCCAATTTCTCCTTTTCTAATATCGTATTCCAGTTTTCTTTAGAATACAGGCATATCTGCGTCTGTCTTGGAACGAGCCCAAACATTCTTTCACAATATGATATCGCATTTTCTATTATTCTATCAATGATTTGGATTCACCTGAGTGGATTGGGGATTTTATAGAAGAATAAATAACTGCCGTTTTGGGTATATAAACCCGATTATATAATTAGCACCATAGAAAGCATAAGAACAATCTACTAATTCTGGCCGGATATCCTCCGTATCAAGCGGAAACAAAGTGTTTCACGCTGAAAGCAAAGAATTCGCAAGTTAGCGAGAGCTATGCGAGGATGATGGAAAATGAAGACAAATAAGACAAAAGTAAACGGCGTAAATGAGTTATTTGGTAAACAAGCACGAGATCTAAGGAAATTGCTTAGATCATTTGAAGACACCCTTGATGCAAGGGGTTTTGATCAATTGATACCGGGAATCTTGTCTTCAGATGAAATTTTTAGGCAGAACTTGGATTTTTTAGGGAATCGTTTCATGGATAATCTGGTTTATGCTGATGTTAATGGGGAGAAAAATATTGTGATATTACCAGAGGGCACTATGCGAACATATGATTTTATCAAAAGAAATAGATTAGATCAGGCAAAGATATTCTATAATGAACAGTTTGTAAGGAATGAACCACTTGAAGAAGTTGAAAAAGGTAAAACACGTGCTTTTTATCAAACTGGTTTTGAGATATTTAATTATCCTTTGATAGAATCCGGAGTTGAAGCTATGACCACAGTCTATGAATTGATTAAAAATGCGGGAATTGATGATATTGTGATTCGCATGGCTGATAAAAGATTGATTAGTGGCTTATTGCAGCAATATACCTGTGAGGATAAAAAGATTATTCAAAAAATTATGGATAAAGCAGACGATTCTCCTATAAAATTTGAAAGATTATACAAACTAAACGGTGGAAAGGATCCAAACATCAAACATATGATTGCTTTTATTGAAATGGGATTGGACAGGAATCTTAGTTTAACTGACCTGGCTAAATTTGATGGATCAAAGATTTATCATGATGGATTGCATGATTTATATCAAATACAAAGTAATATTTCAAGAGAGGTTAAGCTAGAAATACTTCCATTCATGGCAAAAAGTTGGGATGCTTGTGATAGATTGTTATTTGACGCACGATCTCTGCGTTATAATGGAGCACTTGCTGGTGGCGGTAATTTGACATATGGTGCATATGAAAAAAGCTGTCCAAAAAGTGGGGCTGGTTTAGGAACAACGAGAATTTTTGAATTACTTCAAAAATAATTTTCCTCAAATTTTAATTATTTTTTTAGCTTTAATTTTATCTATATTATATTTCTTGAATAAATCAATTGCGAAATTATTTATGCAATGCATAGGATATATTTTTTTATAATTTTTTATGAGATACAAAATCTTTTCAGTTGTTGTGTTGTCATCAAGAAGATGAAAACCACCAATTATAGCATATAATTTATCTTTGAAATTTTTATGTATATATTTCGTAATGTTTTTCAGGCCAGAATGGCCGCATCCAATAACAAGGACAAGGCCCTTTGTAGTTCGAAAAACCAAGCCGGTGTCATCTAAAACCGCATCTTTTTCAATTGAGGCAACTTTTTCATATTTCCTTGGTATTTCACCTAAGAAAAAAATATTATTACTAAGTTGCATGATCTTGTTTGTAGTGATTAAATCATATTTCTTGGTTTCTTTAATGGAGAGATTCAAACCAATGTTTTTGCTTTTAAATCTTTTTTCCTCTAAGGCTTTAGGGTGGCAGATTACTTTTTTTATTTTTTTGAAAGAAAGATACTTCAATCCTTCAGTATGATCAATGTGACCATGACTTAAAACTATGAAATCAATGTCAAGATTTTTTGTTTTATCTAAGATATTTGATATGTCATTTTTTAATCCCGTATCAAACAGTATTACTTTGTTGTCAAATTCAATCAATAAGCAAAATCCAGATTTCTCTATATCAAAACTTGTTCTTTCATTATGTAATATTGTTATTTTCATGATTTCTCCTTGTTTTTAGATAGGTATGAACTGGGAAAATTCATCCCCAAAACCACATAGAAGTCTCTAAATGATGATAGATACAATTATTTAGCGGGTTAATATTATTCATTCTTATAAAAAAGGGAAGGCAGTTCTATTTATGCTTTTCTGTTTTATTTTGTTCTAAGGTTATATTGAGACGAGATGTATCTTTTTATTACAATACCTTTTTTAATCAACAAGCCATAAAAGTGATTGAATGAAATCAAATGTGCAGCCTACCAAAACATCTATATATATCACCCTGAATACATGCATAGATGAGACGAATATTTGGTTTTGCGCTGTTCTTGATCATATTCTCGGCGATATATGGCCTCCTGAACGCCTATGTCACAAGCCAGTTCTTCAATATATTTGGCATAAGCAGCAAACTGTGGTTCTACATCATATTCCTGACTTTGACACTGTCTTTTCCAGTCGCGACCATCATAGAGACGCTGCTTGGCAATCTTGTTACAAGAATATTATATACGATCGCAGCAACATGGATGGGTATCCTTTTCATATCATTCATCGTCTTTTTGGCATATAATGTAATCAGTCTATTTATCACGATACCTGGCATCATTGTGATCTTGACGATCTCAGCGATCACAATCTATGGGATAATCAACGCGTCAAGGATCCATATTATCGACGTAGATCTGAAAGCTCCATTCAACGCAGACTTTGTGCATATCTCTGATATCCATATTGGATCTGTCCATAAGAAGGATTTCATGCAGAAGATAATAAGCAAGATTACACCACTGAAGCCAGATGCGGTATTCATCACTGGCGATTTTCTCGATGGTCCTCATAAGTACGGTCCGGAAGTCTTAAAACCACTCGACCAAATCAAAGCGCCGATATTCTATTCATATGGCAATCATGAACACTATGTCGGCGATGCGAAGATAAACAATGTCATCAAACATACACACATCACACCACTAAGAAACAAAGTGACAACATTCAAAGGTATCCAGATCATCGGGGTCGATGACTCAGAGAGTCGGACGAATCTCAAAAGGACATTGGATAAGCTGAAGATAGACAAATCAAAATATTCAATCCTTTTATATCACAGGCCAGCTGAAAGAAAAGCGGCGATCGAGCATAACATCAATCTCATGATCTCAGGCCACACACATGGCGGTCAGATCGTTCCGTTCAATCTTCTTGTCGCTTTGATGTTTCGGCCAAGCAGGGGCCTTCATAAAGAAGGTTCATTGACATATTATATCTCGACTGGCACAGGCACCTGGGGCCCGCCCATAAGGATCGGGTCGAAGAATGAGATTGTGCATTATCGGTTGAGAAAGTGATATTTTTTGTGGGCTTAATCTTTGAATTGAAGGATTTTTCTTAATAATAATTGTATTAACAATAATTGTAACAACAATAATCTTTTCTTTATAAAGAGAATTATATAATTATATAACGCTATAGAAAGCATAAGAACAATCTACTAATTCTGGCCGGATATCCTCCGTATCAAGCGGAAATAAAGTGTTTCACGCTGAAAGTAAAGAATTCGCAAAGTTAGCGAGAGCTATGGAGATGATGAAAGCATGAAAACCGGAGTGATTTCAGAAGCAGATAAGGCAAAGGTGGTGCTTATGCACACACCATCAGTAGAGGTATTTTATGGCTCGCTTTTTCCAAGTGGGGCTTTGTATGAACAGCAGATGAACCTGTCAAAAGCTGTAGAAGAGCACAAAACATATATCTCAGAGCTTGAGAATGCAGGCGTTAAGGTTGTCAATCTTAGGGATGTATTGGAATATTCCAAAAAAGAGAGTCTGATTGGATGTGCATCGAAATCCTTAAAATATGATCTGGATGCGATAGAAGATGCTGATAAATCAGCTCTTTTGCAGGAAAAGAGCAGAGTGATAGAATCCATGTGCAAAAAAAGCCTGGTTGACACAATAATGCTCAAACCAACGATACAAGTTGTCTATAGCAAAGAGCAGAACGTAAGATTTGACTGCAGATATCAAGTAAATCCTGTGATGAACCAACTTTTCCTACGTGATCAGCAGATTGTCACTGAGAGAGGAGTGATCATGGGAAAGATGAATTCATCACAGAGAGCGCTTGAGACAGAGATAACTAA
Organism: Candidatus Woesearchaeota archaeon CG11_big_fil_rev_8_21_14_0_20_43_8; assembly: GCA_002762705.1. GTDB lineage: Archaea > Nanobdellota > Nanobdellia > Woesearchaeales > CG08-08-20-14 > CG08-08-20-14. Next base: position 8,088 of record PCVE01000096.1, read on the forward strand.
ACTTGCCTTTAGCGGTCTTGGCATCACACCAAAAGGCGAGGTCGAAGGAGAAGGCAGGCTGGAAGGCGGGGATTATATTCCTTTGAATGGTAGTGCGCTGCTCGGAATCGGACTTAGGACAAATATGGATGCTGCGGCTCAGCTCTTAAGAAAAGATTTATTCGGAAAAAAAGAGATCGCATTAGTACTTGATCCATATAAAAGCCAGGATGAGATGCATCTTGATACATACATGAATCTGCCTTCATATCACAAGGCAGTGATCTTGGAAGACAGACTGGATTCATCAAAGAAACCGGAAAAAATCCCGACTGTGATGGTGTTCAAGAAGGAAAAAGGTTTCTACACAAAAGATCTTGTCAACACAGGGGCTACTCTTGAGTGCTACCTGAAAAAAAAGGGATTTGACATAATCCCTATGACAAAACAAGAGCAGCTCAATTATGGAGTGAATTTCCTGACGGTCGAGGACAATAAAGTGATTGGTGTCAAGCAGTCTGGTGATGAATATATTAGCAGAATAGAAGGTAAGGGCATCTCTTTCAAAGCCCTTGACTTCACGAATTTAACATCAGCATATGGCGGGCCACACTGCCTGACACAGATATTATGTAGAGAATGAAGGTGATGAAGGATGAAAATAATTTTGGCATACAGCGGGGGTCTTGATACCTCAGTGATATTGAAGTGGTTGATCAACAAAGGATATGAAGTGGTCTGTTATATCGCAGATGTCGGACAAAATGATGATTTCAAGGAAGCTGAGAAGAAAGCACTGCAGATCGGTGCCTCCAAAGTCTATATTGAAGACCTGAAAAAAGAATTTGTTGCTGATTATATCTTCCCTGCGATAAAAGGGAGTGCGATATATGAAGGACGATATCTCCTTGGCACAGCCCTTGCAAGACCTTTGATAGCAAAGAAACAGGTAGATATAGCCAAAAAAGAAAATACAAAATATGTGGCGCACGGTGCAACTGGCAAGGGCAATGATCAGGTACGTTTTGAATTGTCATATTATGCACTTGATCCTAATATAATTGTGATTGCACCATGGAAAGATGAAGAATTCCTGCATCAGTTCAAAGGACGAAAAGACATGATCGACTATGCGGAAAAATATAATATATCGATAAAAGCAACTTTGAAAAAGCCGTATAGTGAAGACGCTAATCTGATGCATATCAGCCATGAAGCTGGTGTGCTTGAAGATCCAAGCAAGACTGTGGATGGAATATATGAATATATCACACATCCAAAAGATGCTCCGGACGAAGAGACTATCATTGAGATTGAATTCAAAGATGGCAATCCTGTGAAAGTGATCAATCTCCAGAATTCAGAGACATATAGTGAACCATTAGACCTGTTTACATATCTGAACAAACTTGGTTGTATAAATGGCATCGGCGCAGTTGATATGGTTGAGAATCGTTTTGTCGGAATTAAATCCCGCGGGATCTATGAGACTCCTGGTGGCACAATACTCCATGCAGCACATCGTGATATCGAAGGCATCGCGATGGATCGCGAGGTTATGCGTCTAAAAGATATGTTGAGCCCGAAATTCGCAGAGATAATCTATAATGGATTTTGGTTCTCACCTGAGATGGATTTTCTCATGAACGCGATCAACAAGAGCCAGGAACTTATAGATGGAAAAGTCACTTTATCGCTTTACAAAGGCAATGTCCATATTGTCGGCAGAAGCAGTCCAAGTTCGTTGTATGACAAGGATCTCTCAAGCATGGATATCGAAGGCGGATTTGATCAGAAAGATTCGGCTGGATTCATAAAGATAAACGCAATCCGTCTCAAGGCGCATAATGCGATAATGAATAAGCATAAGGGCAATATGTTTTACATGAAAGGTGAATGATATGAAATTATGGGATAAAGATGGTGTGGGTGTAAATGAGCTGATTGAAGATTTTACTGTCGGCGATGATTATCTATTGGATATTGGACTCATACCATATGATGTCAAATGCTCTATCGCACATGCTGCAATGTTGAATAAGGCGGGAATAATTTCGGATGGAGAATCAGAGGCCATAGAATCAGCTTTCAAAAAACTGCTCTGTAAATATGACAATGGTGATTTTGTCATAAAAAAATCTGATGAAGACTGCCATACCGCTATCGAGAATTTTCTTGTCGCAGAGATCAATGATATTGGAAAGAAAATCCACACTGGTCGTTCAAGAAACGATCAAGTGCTCGCCGCATTCCGATTGTATATGGTGGATAAGATCCAATCACTATGCAATAAGGGAAAATATCTGACTGAATCAATCCTGGATTTTGCATATAAACACAAGACTGTCTTGATGCCTGGTTACACACATATGCAGAAGGCTATGCTTTCATCAGTAGGTCTTTGGGCGGTATCATTTGCAGAATCTTTCATAGATGATATTGAGCATCTCATGTATATTATGGGTGCGATCTCAAAATCACCAATGGGAAGCGCTGCAGGATATGGGACGTCTTTGGACCTTGATCGTGACTTTGCCGCGAAGAAAGCTGGGTTTGCTTCATTGCAGGTCAATGTGCTTTATGCCCAGAATTCACGCATCAAATATGATCTGCTTGTTATTGATGCTCTGAAACAGATGATGATGACCGCGAACAAGCTAGCGAGCGACATGATGCTTTTCACAACTTCGGAATTTGGATACTTTTCATTGCCATCTGGATTCACTACTGGATCAAGCATCATGCCACAGAAAAAGAACTATGATCTTTTCGAGATCATGCGTGGCAAGTCGTCGTCTCTTAACGCAGCCTCGAATCAGATATTTAGTATTGGAAATAATCTTGTCTCAGGGTACAATCGTGAGTTTCAGCTATCAAAAAAAGTCATCATGGATTCATTCAAGACAGCAGATGAGGTTGTCACATTGCTTGCGTATGTTTTTGAAAATATCAAAGTTGAAGAGAATGGACTTTCCGCAGCAGTCACTGAAGAATTGGTCGCGACAGACAAGGCTTATGATCTTGTGAAAAAAGGTATGCCTTTTCGTGATGCATATAAGCTTGCTGCAGAAGGGATCAAGTATGGTGAAGTCATTATTGGGACTAAAGGACTTGTGAAGAATCGCATCTCAATAGGAAGCATTAGCAATCTCGGAATAGAGCTGCTAAAGAAGAGATTAGATTGTATTTGGGAAGTGAGCACTAAGATCTGAATTGGAATGTTCTTTTGATTTAATTCATTGTGAGAGATACGTCACTTTTAAGTAATAACTAAACCGAAATGTTTAAATACCCCTGCGAAATCCAAGGCGCTATAATAAGAGGTATCATGATGGCAGAAGAATCCGAAGCAAACGAAGAATCACTTGAACAGATTGTCGATGAGACAGAGACCACTGAGTCTGAGGAATCAACTAGCGAAGAGAAAAGCGGTTTCTACCAATCAATGAGAGAATATTATTCTGATGAGACCAAGGATGAGCAATCAAAAGAGGTCGCAAAAGTCCTTTCTGGCGATGCAAAAGACGAAAATGGCAAAAGGATCTGGCGTTGGATGGATCGGATGCATGCTGTTAGGGCAATGCTCAGGAAATACGGCGATCTGTCGAAATGCTCAGAAGATCTTCTTGGCATTGTGAAAAGAAACAAGAGATTCAAAAGGAACCATTATGCAAAGAGCCTTCTGCTTGAGAGATGGTTGAATGCAGGGCTTGAATGGCGCACGAATGATGCGTATGCACCAAATTCACCAAAAGTGTCTGATCCTGATTATGAGACAACCCAATATGCACCCGAAGATGTTGTATATGAAGTGACTGATGATATGGTGATAGAAGTTGTTGATATCGAGCCAAAGAGACGTTATTCTGCTCGTGCTAGGGTAGCTGAGCCTTTGGATTCTGAGATCATTGTTAATGATGAACCCGTAAGTCCTGAGGTGCTCGAATCACTTGCTGAGCTTAAGAGATATGCGAAAAAGCCTTCTGAACCGGAATCATATTATGAAGATTACCAAGAATTAATATATCCCACTGAAGAATCTGATTCGGATGCAGCTACTAATACCGATGTCGCTGATGCTCTTGCAGAGTTGAAGAGTTACGCGAATAGACCAATAAAGTCAGAGTCATATTTTGAGGAATTCAATCCAATATTTTCTACTGAAAGAACAGATTCAAAAATACAATTTTCAGATTCGTTTCTTGAACAGATGGCTGGATATAACATAGAACCAGTTGAATCGATCACTGATGACATTGAACCTGTGGGTGTTGTCTCAGAACTGATTTCAGTCAAGCATGATTCAAAAGCTGATCTGTTGCTAGACAAGATTCTTGGTGGCAAGAATGAAACTAAAATAGTCGAACCACAACCGGTATTTTTGCCACAGGCGGACATGTCCAGATATGATGATAATTGGATGTTTTGATTTTTTTATCTGAGTCAGAATCAAGACCAAGAATACATTATTTTATAACATCACCAATTCTCAAGGGACTATATTTTTTATTATTTAATGCCTGGTAATTACAGATCGCGAAATATGTAATCTTTTCTTTATAAAGAGAATTATATAATTATATAACGCTATAGAAAGCATAAGAACAATGTATAGTCCCGAAACTGGGTAACA
>PCVE01000127.1 GCA_002762705.1 Candidatus Woesearchaeota archaeon CG11_big_fil_rev_8_21_14_0_20_43_8
ACGTCTTAACAACTATTTTACCGTCGAGAGATGCTTATATTTTTTATTGTATTCTAGAAGAGGGTTTCACATTAGCCGGAATAAATGTATATTCACAAAAAGAAATAGAAATAATGACCTATTGTATATAATCCGCTTTTTCGGACTCTTCTTCTTTATCCTTTACATCAGGAGTATCATATACTTCAGATACAAGCATGGGTTCACCGGACTCGTCAGTCATTACATCTGGGTCGCCCCCAAGTTCCGCGGATGGCTGGACATTGCTTATGAAAGGTGCTACTTCTTTCTCTTCTTCGACATCTGATTCTTCTTTCTCATCTGCGTTCTTTTCATCTTTTTTCATCTCTTCTTCACCTTTCTTTTTCAGTCTTCTTTTTTGGAGTTTGATCTGTTTTTGCTCTTTTTCATATTTTCCAGGTCTGCTCTCTCCGATCTTCTTTTGATCGACCATTATAATATCTATATCCGTAAAAAGACCTTCCTGTTCAAGATCCACCTTTCTCATGTTCGATAGATGCAGGAGAGGAATCAATGTATGCACGACATCTTCTTTGCTCTCGGATCCGATGAGCTTGCTGAATTTCAAAGTATTTTTCTCTTCATTTTTTGAACTGTAAAAAACAGTTACTTTCTCGAATACCTTGTCTATCATCTCATTGATATCGAATTTCCTTCCTGGCGTATGAACATGGATATTCTCAAGTATCTCCCGAACAGCCCTTCTTTTTGTGACATTCAACGCTTTTTGCAATGCGTCAATCAGATCATAGATAGACACTTTTCTCTTTCTTGGCTGAGGGACTCTTGGAAGCAGGAAATGCTTTGGCACTTTAATCGGGATCAAAGAATCATTGCCGTCTCCCCCCATATCTTCCTCAAAATCATCATTCTCTTCATCAAAATGCATCATCCGATCCAAGTTCATGAGATCCTCATCGACCAGTTTTGTCGATTTGATCTTCAGCAGTATGGCAGATGCCAAGAGGACCTTTCCTGAAATGCTCAGATTCGCTTCTTTCAGTTTTTTTATGGTCTCGATATATTTGTTTGCGAGAATGGAGATATCTATATCCCATGGATCCATCTGCTCTGTGCGTATGAGGTCCATAATGATGGTATACCAGGTGATCTCGTCCTCTTTGACTAGCATATCAAGTATCTGATCTTGCATGCTATTATGAGGGGATGACCTATTTTTAAATTTAACCGTGCTGAAGGCCATATATGGGTGTTTTGGGCTTATGGGCTATGGGGTGTGGAGATGTGGGCTATGAGCAGTGTGTTATGTGCTGTGCGATTTGGTCTAGTGCATGGTTCTGGTCCTTCTCAAAGAAAGCTTATTATAAGCCCATCTACAATAGATTTTCATATGATTGATATAATAGGCCTTGTTGAACCAAGACAAGTGATACTGGTCTCTGTCTCTGCAGTCATGGAAGTCATGGGAAAAAAGGCACGAAAAGACAATCTGATAACAGTAGACTGGCATATGCCTTGCTCTTATAAACCGTTCTTATATGCCATATCGATAGGGAAGCTTGAATTCTCGCATCAGATGATACTCAAATCAGGGGTATTCTGTGTCAATTTCATGGCTGCTTCATCAGAGGCGGAGATCATCAAGTGCGGGACAGTCTCTGGTCAAGTCAAGGATAAGTTCAAAGAGACCGGTCTTGCAAAAGGATATTGCGAAAAGATAGATTGTGCTAGGGTGGCAGACCCGATAGGTTTTCTTGAATGTGAACTGATAGATTCCATCGATAGCGGAGATCACACTATATTTGTCGGAAAGGTCGTCAATTATCACCTCGCAAAAAAAGAGAAGCGGCTTTTCCATCTGGATGGAAGACATTTCACGACAACAGAAGAATATTAGAAAAGCATAGGCATCAGGATCTTATGCACTATGACATAAGCGATCATCCATATAAGATAGCTGATGAACACAAAATGTCTCTTCTCTTCCCATCTGAAATAATACATCAGAGATGGTAATGAAAATAAGAAAGCGAACAAGATCCCTGCGATGAATGGGTCAGGCATAGGATGGATCATATATCTCATGCTACTAGCTAATTCTCCTGTGCTTTTGTAAGCGACCGCAAGGCTGTCCATGAAGACAAAGACTGTGGACAAGAGCAACGATGTGACTGAAGCGACGATATAGATGCCAAGTTCAAAAGCAGTCGAACTGGTCGCGCTCTTGTTCAGTATCGTGGCACAGACAGTCCCATATATCACGATAAGAAAGCACACGAGTGCTATCGCGATTGGCTCTTTTATCTCAAAGAAAAGCATGAGCGAAGCAAACGCCGCGATGCCAAAAATTGTCATGAACATGACTTTTAGATAATGGAATGTGCCCTTGGCTTCGATATTCAGCCTATCGATCATCTTATCGGGCTCTTTTTTTTGGGAAGCTCTTAGCATTATCTCATGTATGATCTCGATAGGATATCCATGTTTCAAGAGATGCGCCTTTAGCACATTGTCTGAATAGCCAAGATCTTTATGCTGTCTCACATAGCTTATCAGTCTCCTATCTATCTGCATCCAGAAATCACCGTTTCATCAATCTTATATACGCTTCATCTATCACTTTTGGGTCCCATCCCACACTGACAAGATACTTCTTTATCATCTTCGCAGGGACTTTACGCTCCAGCATCTGCAAGATGTAATTGTCAAGCATATTGAATTCTGTGTGTGGGACATGCACATTATGCTGTTCCATGAGTTTTTGATGCTCAGCAGGTATCACTGTGCTTGGTTTGTTCTGCTGCTTGAAATTCTGCACAGCGACTGTGCCTTTTTTCTTTGTCAGGGCCTTTGCTATCAGGACGATTATGAGAATAAGCATTATCACTGCCCAGATCGGCACAATATACCAATATTCTTGTAACGCTTCAGGAAGATATCCTTGTATCACTGTTTTGATACTATTGAGCAATGCCATATTGATTTACCTGGATTTGACCTTTATAAAACCTACTTTCCACTGAACAGCGTCCTTACTGTGTCGAGCGTGAAAAGCACAATCGCCTGGGTTTGGCCTTTTGATGGCGCGAAGATCCTTTTTTTCTTATGCACAGACATGATCCTGACATTATTTATCAGATGGATCTGTTCATTGAGTCCGACTGGAAGCGATATCTTTGCATCAGACATCTTCGCGATTATCTTGCCAAGACCGATACCAGGTGATGTCTCAAGAAGATCATTGTTTGTATGTTCGTAATATTTTCGGTGGAGGATGGTTTCAAGAATCCTTCCGCATAAGATTATCGCACTTCGAAGACAGTTTGCGTCAAGACATCTCTTGAGCTCTGAGAGGTCCTCTGTGACTTCCAGCATGATGGCATTTGGAAGAGCAGGTATATCATAAGCTATCTTCTCAGTGGTCTGCATATCGACTTTTGGTAGCAGGCTTTTCATGTCTTTCAATGTCTTCTCCGCATTGCTGAAATGGCTATCATTACATTCTGTCTCGAATCTGGCGACAAGCTCTTTCATGGCCGACACATTTGATTGGGTCATGATCATGCTTTTGTGTTGCTCTTCAAGTTCTTTTACGCAACTTTTCGCAGATATGATGGCATGGCTGAAACGATTCATGAAATACTTCGCTCTCTGCGCTTTATAATCAAGAGTGATATGTGCCTTCGCCTTAGCTTTGGACAGGTCCGCTCCTCTCACTCCTGACGCTGATAGAGCATCTTCTATCTCTTTTAGATCTCTTCTTAGCCGTATAATCACTTCTTGCATGATAACAAGTATTAGAATGTCAGTTAATAAATCTTATGGGGCTCGCCTAATCTTTCCCGATATGCCGGTGTATCTTCCGATGCATCTCTCGCTTGTGGAGAAGTTCCCACATACTTATGACTACCGAGACACACACAGCCAAAAGATATACCCATGTGATGAAATCACTCATTATATAACACCTATCTTAGTTTGAATATATTGATTATATAAAACTTACGCAGAATGCCGTCCTGCAACGGATATTTTATAAGTGGTGGACTTACTCAATCTGACAGATGGCTTTGCAGCTAATCCGCAGAAAACAGGGCAGTGATCAATATTGTGGCATAGCATCCCTTTGGCAAGAAGAAACAAGCCTTGATCTTGTATTTTCCAGGATTCAATTCATCTGGTTCTGGATCAGATATAGAAAGATCTTTTACATCTATCAATAATTTTCTCATATCACCATCAGATGATAATTCAGGTATCTGCCGGATGATGAAATCTCTTCTTGTTATGTCATACATCAAAAGCAGTTTTTCAGATTCAGCCATGAAATCATCAGGCCCTTCCATAGTATCATCAAAGCCAAGCAAAGGGAGCGTTTCATCATCGATATCCACTTCAGGAAACCAGAGACCATCTTTCTCTTTCCCAATAGATCTCATAAGCATCTTTGAGACTGCCTTGTTCCATATATCTGACTGGAATGCATGGATATATAATCTCAGAAGCTGCTTTGGTATCAGTTTGAGTTCTTTTATCGGGTTAGAAGACACATTACCGTCAATCAATATCAGCGCCTCTTTGAACTGCTTCTTCAAGAGCAGCCTTCCGATTTCTACATTACCGCCGCCTTCCCCGAATCTCTGCCTGCCGAAGTAATTTGGCACTGCTCTTGGCACATTTATTTTCCTGTCTTCTAAAGATCGCACAGTGATCTCGAAATGATTGCCATCATGCGAGCCTAAGTTGATCCTCTCTTTTCCATTGCCAAGATATCTAAGTTCGATATCTTTCCAAGAAAGATCTTTTCTTGGTCCCATCGATATCGAGATATATTGTTCTGTCACGGCATTGCGATCCTTTGTGCCCGCGAAATTTATGAACTTCATCGGGATATCCAATGATGCAGCGATATGCTTGATAGCATCGATTGTATTGTAAGATCGTTTCTTCAGCACATAATAAGCATATTTGCCATCATCTATCATCGGAGAGAATATCTCCTTGACTATGAAATCCTCTGGGATCTGTTTTATCTTGTACATGAAATGGGTATGGTCTGGTTCTGTTTTTAATAGTATCGAAGGTTCGTCTGGTTTTTTTTCTCTGCGTAACTTTTATAATCTCTCTTTATATTCCCTTCTTCAGATGGATTTTGACGAAGATAAGAGCAAATACATGGAAAGGCTGAATGTTGACAGATCGAAGGACAGGTCAAAGAAAGGCTCTGTTGATGAGGCTGTAATCCCTCTTCTGGACAAGATAAATCGCAGCGAGGATTATTATACGACTAGTTCATGCGCAGGGCGTATAGTCCTATTGGCATATCCAGAATCAAGACGGAAAGATGAAGCTGAATGGCTGCTTGCGTCACATGAAAAAGTTGATTTTGAAGATGTATCAGACGCTTTGAAAGACAAGGCCAAAAATTATACCTGCAGGATATATTTTCGGCAGGAATCAGCGATACTCCATGTCTGTTGCAGGTCGATCGCATCCGCACAGAAGCTGATCAATCATGCGAAAGCCTGCGGTTTCAAAAGATCTGGGATCATGGCCACAAAAAGGAGAGTCATGATCGAGATCATGGGTTCAGAGAAACTCGATGCGCCAGTCGCACTCGATGGAAAGATCATTGTTGATGATCCATATCTCAGAATCCTTGTGATGATCGCAAACGAACGTTTCCTCTACACCAGACAAAGGTTGTTGAGATTCGAAGAAAGTCTTATTCTTTAACCTTTTTGAGCATATAGACATTGCAATTGCTCATGATTGTGTATTCTGTCATACCTTTTCGAAATATCCCACCGATATTTTTTGGATTGAATGGTTCACCAGTCACAGCGTAGAGCACAAGATCGCAATCATTTGTTATCGCAAGCTCACGGATCCTTCCAAGCCTTGCTTTATGTATCTTTCTCTTTGCTTCTTTCTCAGCTTCTTCTAGGTGCTCTTTTTTCTTGCCTCTCTCTTGCCATTCATATTTTCCTTCTATGATGATGCCATCGATTGAATCAGGTATGATCACATAATCTTTTGTCTCTTCTGCAATATCGCGAGGAAGACAATTCCTCACTAATTCAGGGTTATTCGTGAGTTTGAATGGATTGAACATATCGCATTTATATATCTTGATCCGATCGATATATTTTTCATTTTTTTCATATTTTGGGGCCGCGAAGATATTGTCCTCTGGATCGATCACAGAATCTAGATCCAGGTCTTCATCGATCGGATATTCCTCATCATCTAATAGAATCATATCTAAAGTTTCATCTTCAGGAGATTCTTCATCAGGATAATCCGGAATATCATCAAGTTCTTTTTTGGTCTTATCTGCCATAAGTCGTCCCCTCTGTCAAATCAAAGTATTAGGTGATGATTTATATATTTTTGTAATCAGAATTTATAAAAATAAATAAGAAAAAAGGGAAATATCCCCTGTCTTAATTTTTTCGAAGCGCTTTTGCAATCAGCACGAGTATCATCACAACGATGACAACGTTTCCGACACCAAGCAGTATGAGGTACCATATCGAAGTCCCTTCATCTTCATCGCTTGAATCTGTGACAGTTGTTGCTGTGACAAAATCGTTGCTGTCTGCGGCAGGCGCTGTTGTGGAATCACTTGTATCAACAACTGATGTTGAGCTTCCAGTGTCCTTGACAACAACGACAGAAGTGTCCTTCTTTGGTTCTTCTACTACTGGTGTTGTGTCTTCAGTGCTTACCACACATTTACCCACATTAAGGGTGACCTGTGTCGCTTCGTCTAAATCTGTCTTGTCTGTGTAGAGCTCGAGCTTCAAGTCATAACTACCCGCTTTGAGTCCGCTTGGGACCTGGAAAGTGTAGAATTTCTGGAACTCAAATTCATCATCGTCATAGTCTTCAGACATATCGCCTATATTTTCTAAGATGTTGACATCAAGATCAGAGTTCTTGATCTTTAGCACAACATCATCTTCCTGGTCTCTTCCAAGGTTGACGACATCGATACTTAGGATGACGCTCTTCTCGCAGGTGATTGTGTCTGGAGATAGATCGGCATTCTTAAAGATCAACTGATGCTTCTCTTTCTCGATCTTGAGCTTCAGATTTGCGGTCGCTGTGTGAAGCGCGCCATTCTCATCTTCGCCTTCGACATAGATCTCGACATCGAACTCATCGTCGTGGTCTACTTCCATAGGCACATCGATTGTGAGGGTCTCGGTCTCTTTGTCATCGGCTTTGACGTCAAATGTGGATGACTGTTCTTCAAGATCGCTTCCATCATCGATGTCTTTGATAGTGAGCTCGATTGTGATATCCTCGATATCGTAATCGAAGTCGCCTTTGTTATTGAATAGGTTCTCTACTTCAACCATGAATTCAACTTGATCAAGCGGCATAACTTTGCTGATTGTGTCGCCGTCATCATACGATTTCTTCTTATCGCTTGAGACTTTGACTTCGATGTTGCTGATCTTGAGCTTGTTTGCGACAGTCACTTTGACTGATGCGCTTGTTGCCACTGCTTCTGCTGATCTTACAGTGACTGTGCCAAGGGTGAGATCACCAGCATCCTCGTCATCTGGAAGTTCAAGTGACATGGTTACTGTAGATGTCGCGCCAGGAGCAAGGTTTCCAAGATTTGTATTGCTCATGACAACATTATATGCGTTGTTGATTGTGTGTGTAACTGTCAGATTGTTCAGTGTCACGTCTCCTGTGTTCTTCACAGTGAATGTCTGTGAGACCTGAAGTTCTCTATCTTCTTCGCCAAAGTCGATTGTGCCTTCTGTGATCTCCAGTTTCTGTGTTGGGGATTTCACATTAGCCTGTACTTGCTTTGCTGTGTTCAAAGAAGAATGACCTGCGACTACAACATTCATTGTTGCGTTGTATGCGCCGACAGTCTGTGTCAATACTGAACTTAGTGTGATGGTCTTAGTCACAGTCTGACCAAGTCCAAGATTTATGCTTCCTGATGTTCCACTTGAAGAGAGTGTATCTCCTCCGAGTATGAATGGTGTAGAACTATAAGAGATAGCAAGATCCTTGTTTCCTGTATTTTGGAAAGTCAGTGTCATTGTTCCTGTCTTGCCCTGGATCACTGTCGGGCTTGTCGCGGTCACAGTCAGGCTTGGTTTCTCCTTGACTTCGACCTGGAACTCATGTGTATCTTCTACTGTAGCTCCATTCATTACGCTGAATGTAGACTTGTAGACACCTGCCTTCTGTGTCGATGGTACAGTGAATATGCCATTGGTAAGGGCTGTCGTTTCCCCAGCATTGAGGCTGAAGAGTGAGCTCTTTCCTGGCGAAAATCCGCCCATGATAGTGACCGTGTCACTGTGCGTAAAGTTGGTCCATTCTACTTGCAGTCCAGTATAGTCTGTTGCTGCTGCTGTGTTATCAACAGCATACTGGAACTGCACGTTTGCTCCAACGTCTGCTAGGCTTGGGCTTATGGACTGACTTGTGAACTGAAGATCAGCCGCACTGACACCAAGCACAAGCAAGAACATCATTGCAATAGTGCATAATATTGTTTTTTTCATCATTATTTACCACCTTTGTCGACAAAAATCGTGGATGTTTGTCCTTTATCGATTATGATAAAGGTGTCGATGGGAAAATTTGATGCTATATAAATGTTCCGATTCTGGAGTGGTAGTTATTTTGGTGTGCTTCGAGAGTATTAATATAATACACGAAGTAATGGGCTTCCGTCACCACTTAGCGGTGCTTAATCGGAAACTTTATATTTGGATGTCCATTCTTTCCAATTGATGTCATTCACAAGTATCATGGAACAGAAACACAGGCTTCCTAAAAAAAAGCGTGGAGACTGCCAAAAACCTAATGAGGATTATCTGCGAGCTATGCCAAAAGGCGATCTGCACAGGCATCTTGGTGGTAGCATGTCTTTTGAGCGTTTCGATCATGAAGTAAGAAGACAGGGACTTGAGTCTGAGATTGTCAGGATAGCAGGTGAGAACGGTTTTCAGATGGATGCTTATGACAAGGATAAGTTGCATACAATCATCTGCGATCCTGGCCAATTCGAGACATTAGGTCCATATCTGACGCGTTTCAAGCTCACTGAAAGAGTGCTCATGGATAGACAGGCTCTGCGGGAGACTTCTGAAGAGATAGCACGGAGCGCAGTAGAGAATGAAGGTGTCAGGTATCTTGAGCTTCGTTTCTCACCTACTAATTATATCTGCGATGGTCTTTGGTCAAAGAAGATAATAGAAGCTGTGGTCGAAGGGCTTTGCAGCGCAGAGGATCCATTCAAGCATGAAAAGATGGAACCAGACTGGCGTGGTTATAAAAGACATGTCGTGAAATATGGATTCAGGACAGGTCTTATAATCAGCGGCATGAAATGCAGCATGGTCGATCCAGAGACGATAGCCGATCCTATCGAAAGGCAGAAGATCAAGCAGGCACAGTTCAATCTGCGAGAGACAGTCGACATAGCCACTGTCGCGAAGAAATATTATCAGGAACATCATTTCCCGATCGGTTTCGATCTCTGTGGCGCAGAAGATTTCCCTCTTAAGGCATTCAAACATTACTTATATAAAATCGATGACGCGAAGATGCAGAGGACTATCCATGCCGGCGAAAGCGCGAACCATGCGGCGATATCAGCAGCGATCTATGATCTCAGCGCGAACAGGATTGGACATGGTACTAAATTATATTTCCATCAGAGCCTTCTTGATTATATCGTCGCAAACAGCATCGCACTTGAAGTGTGTCTGTCAAGCAATGCACATACAAACACAACCACAAGACGGAGCGTGACCCCTGCTGGGATGTATCTCGATGCAGGCGCAAAAGTGGTTCCATGCACTGATAATACGACGATGGATAATACTGATCTTATACAGGAGTACATGCATTTCGCAAACATATTCGAACTGAACAGGTATCAATGCAAATTGCTTGCATGGAACAGCCTTTGGGGCGGTTTTTTGCATATAAAAGACAAACTTCCATTCATCAGCGATTGCATCGATATGATGGATCAGATGTGATCCCACTGGACTCACTGGACATGCTTGGGTAGGGTATATATTATATAATCTCTTCATTCTTTTCCATGAAAGCGTTCAAAGACACTCCACTTGCTGAGATCACTCTCCGAAAGTATGAGAAACCTAACGGCCAGTCTGACCGTGAGCTGGTGAAGAAGCTCTGTCTCAGTCTTGGTCTTCTGCAGCCAGGGGATTCGCGGGATGTCATTGTTGATATATTGCTTTCTGTGATCAAGCTTAAGCATCCTTCTTCAAAAGCAGTCGAAGATTCTGTGATCTCTATCAGAAGAGAGAACAATCTGATGATGAACGGGGTAGCGTCATCAAACATCCGTCGTCAACTGAAACGGCTGCGCGATATATTCATCCTTGAACGTGTCGGCAATCTTTATCGCATCAATGAAGACGCGCCTTTGGTAGAGATATTCGAAGACAGGATAGAACGGTTTCTACTGCCGTCGATAATCGGTCGCGCGAAAGAATATATGGATGCTGTCGAAAGACTGAGGGAGCAAAATATATAACGCCCTGATCACTCGAAATATTCTATGCGACACAAAAAACATCTGATGTGGCTCATACCAATCATTATAGTCTCTCTGCTCGCTTACTCAAACATCTATAAGAATGAATTCGTTGGAGATGATCTTGATTTCATAGTCGGTTGGGAAGAGACAAGATCGTTCGCAAATGTCGGCAAGTTCTTCGAAGGCAACGTGCCTGCGAACCATTGGGGTGTATATCGTCCATTGAGAAGCATATTCTATACCATCAGCTATGGTCTTTTCGGACTTGATCCGATTGGCTATCATGTGCAATCGATAATTGTCAATCTGGTTTGTGTACTGCTTGTCTATCTCATAATCTTCCAGATCACGCAGAAGCACTGGATCGCAGGACCATCCGCGTTGTTCTTCAGTGTCCAGCCCCTGCATGTCGAAGCGATAACACACATGACTCCGTCTTTCGATACGATCGGTATCGCATTCATGCTGTTATCTTTCTATGCTTATCTGCGGGATGGCAAGATGTGGAAGTATCTCTCATGGGCGAGCGCAGCAATCGCATTCTTCACAGATGAATTGACTATCGTATTGCCATTGATGATGATCCTGCACGATATGTTGTTCGCGAGGAAGAAATATCCAAAAATAGTCAAGCAGATCATCCCTTATTTTATATTTGCTTTCACATACTTATTTATCCGATTTGTCCTGCTTGCGACACCTTCTCGTGCTGGATATCTTGAAGGGAGCTTCTATCTGACAATGCTTGCCATGGTGAAAGTGTTCTTCAGATATATCCAGCTTCTTTTTGTGCCTTTTGGACTCAATCACAACCACACAATCTCAGAAGGCATCTTCGCGTTCCAAAAAGAAAGTCTGCCAAAAGCGATACTTTCTCAGTCGATTTTTGATCTGAACATAATCATCCCACTCCTGATCATGGGTGTTCTTTTCATACTTGCATTCTGTGCACGGAAAAAACATCCGCTCATAACTTTTGGAGCAGGGATATTCCTTGTGGGTCTTGCGCCAGTGTCGCAGATAATACCTCTCGCTCAATTGATGTCGGAACGATATGTGTTTGTCTCTTCGATAGGTACATGCGCTATCTTGGGATATTGCATCTTTCTTCTGATGAAGAAGAGAAAGTATCAACCTTTCGGCATCGCATTGCTGTTGGTGGTGACTCTTTTCTTCGGCGCTATGACATATCAAAGGAACGCAGTATGGAAAGATCCGGTCGCGCTTTGGTCTGACACTGTAGAAAAATCACCTGGTTCGCAGGAAGCATATAATAATTTGGGCGTGTCATACATGGAGAAAAAAGATCTCGCTGATGCATTCCTATATTATAATAAAGCTCTTGAACTGAATCCAGATTCGCCAAAGACCCTGAACAATGTCGGTATCGCATATGCGCTCTCTGGCAACTTCACAGAGGCGATCAAGTATTATATTAAGGCGATCACTCTTGCGCCGAACTATACGCGCGGTTACTATAATCTCGCCGTCGCATACAAACAGATCGGCCGTGATGACCTCGCGAAGGCTGCGCTCGCTAAAGCCAAAGACACAGGCACCAGGTATTCAGAAGGATCAAATGATTCAGCAAGCGCACAGATACTTAGATGAATGGATGATAAAGCATTGGTCAACTCCTCATGGTCATCAAACTCTATTGACCCGACTTCGTTGCAGGTTTGACATTTAATATTTAGACTAGTCTGAATTTTCGGGGTTGCAGAGTTCCGGCCGAATACTTCGGCCCGAACGATTTGTCAGTCAAACTTCTTCCTCCCTTTTTAGATCACTGTATTTGGGATGCAGATGAGGCAGAAGAGGAAATGTGGCGCACGCTGACAGAAGTCATGGTGCACTGTTAAATAGAAAGATAATAAATGATTTTTATATATTAGACGTGACTCAACAATCGAGTACTTCATCCGGCTTTGTAGAAAAGTTCAAAATATAGAGTCCTTAAGCCGTAAGGCTTAAGAACAATGTAAACTATCTTTAATTTGAACAAAAAAA
>PCVE01000017.1 GCA_002762705.1 Candidatus Woesearchaeota archaeon CG11_big_fil_rev_8_21_14_0_20_43_8
CAAAGATCGACCAACTCGATTATGACCGCTGCCTTCTCTTTTGACAGGTATGTGAAGCCATCATAGTGGACGAGGCTTGTGTCTTTCTGCTCTGGATTGAATGGGCCCTTGTATGTCTTCTCTTTGTTCTTTATCTGCTGGAAAATCAAAGGATTCTGTATCGCGGTCCTTCCGATCATCACGCCATCACAAAGAAAATCATCCACTATGTCCTGATACGCGTGCCATGAATCTATATCGCCATTGAAGATGAGCATCATATCAGGGAACTGTCGCTTTGCCTCGCTTAGGGACCCATACGTAGCTGGACGAGCATAAGGATGGCGTAGAGACCTCGCATGGATGTACACTTTCCTGATTCCTGCATCATGCAATACATCAAGGTACTCATCGATCTGGATCTTCTGAGGATCTAGCCCGATACGCAGTTTGACGCTTGGGATTATACCTTTGCAATCATCAACCAAACGAGAAGATAATTCATGCATCAATTCCTGGTCGAAAAGTATCCCGCCACAGATCTTTTTTTTCTTCATGCTTGAATGAGGACAGCCCATGTTGAGGTTTATCTCTTTTGGCAGCCCCACATGCTCTTTTATTGTCACGACAGCATCGTCTACTTCTTCTTTCGTGCCGACCCCAATCTGAAATATTGTTCTTAAGAGATCCTCTTCAAAGAGTCTCAATTTCTGATTCTCGAGTTCACGATCCACCCGATCCATCCGCATGAGCTCAGAGAATGCGAAATCAGCACCATGAGAGAGCACGATATGCCTATAGAGACAATTAGAGAGATAGTTCATCGGTGCTGCATAGAGAGGAAGTGTCATGGTATCATGGTTTCCTGAAGAGTATTAATAGTTTTAGATTCTGATAAGTTCTGTAAAAAGTCGCTTTGTCTGGAAATATTATTTTTAGCTGGGCACACTGACCAAGCCTTCAGGTCAGCTTGCGCTTCATGCCCCACCGAGACGGGTTTCAATGGTATGGGAAATAAAATATAGCAAGGGCAGACAGTGTCCGGACCGCTTAGGCGGTCGGGACTATACCTAATGGAGAATATAAAAACAGAAAAGGCACAGATAATCAAAACACGAGTTTATACAAAACCATTCGAATAGACAGATTTATAATCGAGTTATTGATTTCAGATGATATAATCCGAGGGAAATACAATGAAACCTGAGATGTCCGAACATTTTATATCAAGGATGCCGTCAGCGATAAGGTTGGCGCAGATCGAATTCAGCAAAAGAACCGATGGCGTCAATGCCATCAATGTCGCGATAGGGAATGTATCTTTGCCCATGCATGAAGCGATGCAGAAGAGGATGAAGGATCTATATGCGAAAGGCAGCCCATTTTCTGGGGGCATCGTCAAATACTCTGCCACAGTCGGCGAGAAAGAGGCGAACGCCGCATTTCTGAATATAATATCTTCAAGTGGATTCGACACATCCAGATTATTTTCCCAGATCACGAATGGCGGAAGCCAGGCCATGGAGCTAATCACACTTGGCATCTGCGGAAAAGCAGGGACAATAGAGAGACCGCTTCTCATGATCGATCCGGCGTATACAAATTACAAAGCGATGGCAGAAAGACTTGGAAGGTCGACGATCTCTGTCTCACGGCACCTTGATCACGATGGCGTGTTTGTGCGACCTGATATAAAACAGATCGAGAAAGTGATCGAGAGGAGAAGGCCTGGCGCTATGGTCGTGATACCATATGACAACCCGACAGGTGATTTCTACGACAGAAAGACCATGATCGAGTATGCGAAACTCTGTGTGAAGCATAATCTGTGGATGGTCAGTGATGAAGCTTATAGAGAATTGTACTATGTCGATCATGCGACTGTGAGCATCTGGGGAATAGATGATTCTGATGTCCCGGGTATCGAAGGAAGAAGGATAAGTATCGAGACTGCGTCAAAAGTCTGGAACGCATGCGGTCTTCGGATAGGCGCGCTTGTCACCGACAATAAAATATTCCATGAGAAAGCTGTGGCTGAGAACACAGCAGATTTATGTTCGAATGTGATCGGACAATACATCATAGGCGGACTCGCAGATGAGCCTCATGAGAAACTAAAATCATGGTATGGCAAGCTGAGAGAATATTACCACAGGATGATGGAAAGCCTGACTTCAGAACTTAGACAAAACATGGAAGGCATCATCGTCTCAAACCCTGACGCGTCGATCTATTCTGTTGTCGATGTCAGAAGGATAGCTAAACCTGGATTTAACGCACTTGATTTTGTGTTGTATTGTGCGCAGAAAGGAAAAGTGATACTTGATGGGAGAGAGATGACTTTGCTCGTCTCTCCGATGGCAGGCTTCTATTCAATCAGCGACGGCAAAGAGAACCCAGGGAGGACGCAGATGCGGATCGCATATGTCGCACCGCCTGAAGAGATGAAGAAAGTACCTGCCTTATTCAAGCAGCTATTTAAGCAGTATGAATCACGACGATAGATGTTGATAGTCCTGACGCAAGCGATATAAAAGGCTTCCTTTTTCTCAATTTCTTCAAAGGTATGACAAGTACATTACAAACATTGACATCCTCCCAAGCCTAAAGGCACGCCCAGTTCCCCGGGGACTGACCTATGGGATTTCTGGTTAACTTTCTTAAACGAACACGCATTCCCAGAATAACAGGCATCCAAACGAAATACTTGTTTGGGTGACTCAAAGTAATCCAAGTATCCATCAAAACGGATGTTTGATTTATAAATCGGAAAGCTTCCGAAGTCTTCGAAAGAAATCCGAGGAGAAGGGCTAAAACATTTAAATTCTGGCATTTTAGCAAATTGGTATGGGAAAAGAAATAGCAAAATCAGATGAAAAAATAAAGAATAAAATTCACACAATCAGAGATCAACAAGTCATGCTTGATAGTGACTTAGCTGAATTATATGGTATTGAAACCAAAACATTAAATCGAGCAGTAAAAAGAAATATTGGACGATTTCCAGAACATTTTATGTTTAAATTAACTGATTTAGAGTCTGATGCTTTATGGTTCCAAAATGGCATCTTAGAGAAAAATGAATACTTGAGGTACCAAAATGGCACCTCAAGTTTAGGACATGGAGGTAGAAGAAATCTACCCCACGTATTCACTGAACAAGGAGTTTCAATGCTTTCTGGAATATTAAGAAGTAAAACAGCAATTATAGTTAGCATCCAGATAATGGATGCATTCGTGGCGATGCGACATTTTATCTCAAAAAATGTAGACCTGTTTAGAAGATTAGATAGCATTGAAAGAAAACACATTGAATACGATGGAAAGTTCGAAGAAATATTCGATGCTATTGAAAGCAAGGAATTGATCAAGAAACAAGGGATATTCTACAACGGCCAGGTATTCGATGCGCACAGATTTATCTCTGACTTGATTAGATGCGCTAAAAAATCAATAATTTTAGTTGATAATTATATTGATGATTCTGTATTGACATTATTTTCAAAGAAGAAAAAAGATGTTAAAATAACTTTATTCACAAAGAATATCTCAAAACAGTTGAAATTAGACTTGGAGAAATTCAATTCCCAATATGGCCCCATAACCCTAAAAGAGTTTAATGAATCTCACGATAGATTCATGATCATCGATGAAAAAGATGTCTATCATATCGGCGCATCACTAAAAGATCTAGGGAAAAGATGGTTCGCATTCTCAAGATTTGATCGAAAAGCGATGGAAATGCTAGATAAATTGGGTGCATAATCAATGTTTCTTGAGATAATCATCGCAATCGCCCTTGGTGTGACTGCCGGGACTTTCACAGGCCTCATCCCTGGCATCCACATCAATTTAGTCTCTATCATGTGCGTGTCGATATCACCGTTCCTTCTTGCATATACATCACCGATCGTGCTCGGATCATTCATAGTCGCGATGGCAATAACGCACACATTCCTTGATTCGATCCCATCCATCTTCCTCGGAGCGCCTGACCCGGACATGGTGATGGGCGTGCTACCCGGACATAGATTATTACTGCAGGGAAAAGGTTACGACGCAGTACGACTCACAGTCATAGGAAGCCTCATGTGCCTGATACTCACTGCTGCATTGTTCCCGCTCATGATACCCGTAGCACCGAGGATATATGATTTCCTTAAACCATACATTGGATACATCTTGGTGGCCGTCGTGCTTTTCATGATAATAAAAGAAAATGATATGAAAAAAAGAGCATGGGGCCTTTTTATCTTCGCGCTTTCGGGAACCTTGGGATTGATTGTGTTGAACGCAGAGAATATAGCCCAACCATTGCTGCCGATGCTCTCGGGACTTTTTGGAGTGAGCACGTTACTTTTATCTTTAGATCAGACAACAGGCATACCACAGCAGACAAAGTCAGATCCGATAAAAACAAGAAGATGGCATACAATAAAAGCATTATTCGGCGGCACGATCGCAGGAAGTCTCACAGGACTTTTCCCAGGTCTTGGTGCCGCGCAAGCATCGATCATCGGCATGCAACTTGTCGGGAAGATAAGCGACCATGCGTTCATGATATTAGTCGGAGGGATAAACACTGTCAATTTCCTTTTCTCGCTAGTAACATTCTATACCCTTGACAAAGCAAGGAACGGAGCCATCGTCGCTGTGCAGCAGATCGCGGGAACAATCGACACACAAGGATTGTTGATACTCCTTCTTGCCGCGCTCATCACTAGTGGAATCGTCACATGGCTAGCATTTAGGATAACTGATATCTTTTCACGATTGATCACAAGATTGAACTATAAAGCAATGGTCCTGAGTGTCATCGGACTTATCATCCTGCTTGTCATCATCTTCTCAGGATGGATCGGATTGATCATAACGCTCACTGCGACAGCGCTAGGCACAATAGCGCCGACTGTCGGCGTCAAGAGAAGCCATGCCATGGGATGCTTGTTATTGCCAGTCATGATTTTTTTCCTCGCATAAATATATAAACATAAATCCATTACAAAAAACTTGATATGCGCTTCAAAAGACTCATGCGATCAATCATTGTATCACTTACAGCTTTAGTGTTCTTTTTCATACTTTATCTGATCGTACAGGACCTTTCGTTCTCTACTTTCATGGAAGATATCTTCACAGACATATATGATCACAGTGATCAGAATTCTCAAAAAGCGGCCATGGCAGCAATCATGGACACCTGCTCAGAATTATTGAGACCAGAGCATTATCCAAGAAAGACTATCCATGAAAGGCCATGTGTACATTTCGTGACTGGTTTGACAAAGGGAAAAGATGCGTTCGTGCGTCTTTTTCTTGAGATCTATTCATATGAAGATCTCACTATATCAAACAGCAGACTGCTCACATTCGACAAGTATCGTCTGATTATATTGGGATTTCTTTTCTTGCTTCTTATATCACTTCTACTTTCATTGTACATGCTTCATGCAAAAGACATCATCCAATTCATGTATCAATTCTCTTTTGTCTTCACATATGTAGGAGTCCATTTCACAATCCTCCCATTAGGCGTCAAAGTGTTCACGATTTTCTATCCAGTGAACACATCATATTTGATGAATAATATAATCATGGCAAATGGACTTGATGTCCTTGGACAGCACCTCGAGATAGTATTGCCACTTGTATTGACAAATATGTTTCCGACAGTACTACTTGCGATGGGGATCACATTCTTCTTGCTTGGCAGCGTCATCAGAAAGATGGTGCCAGATGATATGATAGAATGATTTAAATAATGGATAATCCACCATAGCACATAATGATAATGTACCTGAAAATCATCCTGAGCGTATTCGCAGCAGCTTTCATCCTGACAATCGCGTTCTGGCGGATCCATTTCCTGCGTGATCCTGAAAGAGATATCCCGACAGGCAAGATCCTTGTGTCACCAGCGGACGGCAGGATACTGAAGGTGATCCAGTTCGACAGATCGAAGCTGAAGATTAAGAAAGGGCTGTTTGGCAAGATAAGCACATTGGCTTCTGATATCAGTCCAGATGGTTGGTTGATCTCCATCTTCATGTCACCTTTTGATGTGCACGTCAACAGAGCGCCGCTTGATGGAAAAGTGATTTCTACGCGACATTCAAAAGGTAATTTCTTCAACGCTTCACATTTTGAAGACTCGCTCACTAACGAAAAAAATGAGATGATCCTTGACACAGCCATAGGAAAGATAAAAGTCATACAGATCGCAGGATTTCTGGCACGACGGATCGAATGTTTTGTGAAGAAGGGAGATAGACTCAAAAAAGGGGAGAGATACGGGCTTATCAATCTGGGAAGCCAAGTGACACTGATCCTGCCAAATAAGATCAGACCCATAGTAAAAGAAGGCGACAGAGTGAAATCAGGAAGCAGCAGCATCGCCAGGTACTAAAATATTTAAACTATAAGTGTGACATCTACTGATATGAAAATACTCAAAGACATATCGCTTGCGGATGTTGTCACATCAGGCAATCTGATCAGCGGGCTGATAAGCATATTCCTTGCGATAAATGGCAGGTTCACATGGGCAGCCATCATGATGCTTATCGCGGTGATATTCGATTTCCTAGATGGAAAAGTCGCACGTTATCTCAATGTCTGCGATGATTTTGGAAAAGAGCTCGATTCTCTTGCCGATGTTGTCTCTTTTGGTGTCGCGCCTGCGATTTTTGCGTTCTGTAGAGGATTCAATGATCCAATCAGCACAGCGATACTGATCTTTTTTGTGGTCTGTGGGATGCTCAGACTTGCCAGATTCAATGTGACAAAATTGAAGCATTACATCGGTATCCCGATAACTTTAAATGGTATCATGTTCCCATTGCTTTTCTTCGCGAAATTAGGGACACCGACAATAGTTGTATATCTTGTCAGCGCATTCCTGATGATAAGCGATATCCGTCTGAAAAAGATCATCTAGGTGAGAAAGAAGTTGAAGACACCATTAAGGATCGGATCTGTAGATTACAAGCGACATATCGATCGCAATTCGCATAAGTTCACTATGTCGGAGAATGAGCTCCGTGAGCTCTTGAAAGCCTGGTTTGTCATCTCGCTAGCTTTCGCTATCGTGCTCGGAGGTCTAGGGAATATCGTCGGCTCATTCCTGGTGGCATCGTTATCTGTCGGGCTTGGTTTTATATTCCATGAACTTGGCCATAAGATAGCTGCTCAAAGATACGGCTGCCATGCAGAATTCCAGGCTAATAATCAGATGCTTGTCTTTGCCCTCGTGACATCTCTCTTCGGGATCGTGTTCGCAGCACCTGGCGCAGTGATGATATATGGCCATATAGACAAGAGACAGAACGGTATCATATCACTTGCCGGGCCCGCAGTCAATTTTGTGATAGCAGTGCTTTTTCTTCTGCTGCTACCCCACGTAAGTGGAGTACTGACTGTCGTCGCCACATATGGTTATCTTATAAATTCCTGGCTAGGATTATTCAATCTCATCCCGATACTCAATCTTGAT
Source organism: Candidatus Woesearchaeota archaeon CG11_big_fil_rev_8_21_14_0_20_43_8 (assembly GCA_002762705.1). Taxonomy (GTDB): domain Archaea; phylum Nanobdellota; class Nanobdellia; order Woesearchaeales; family CG08-08-20-14; genus CG08-08-20-14. The sequence goes on from PCVE01000017.1 coordinate 7,472, forward strand.
GGAAAAAAGGTCCTCATGTGGAACAAGGCAGTCTATATAGTGATGCTTATGATCGGGTTCCTTGTGATGAATCTTCGTGATATTTTCCAACTCGTGACAACATGAGAGAAATTTGCTTTGTTTCTTTTGAGTAGTGACATACCGAAAGGTTTATAAAGGAACTCAATACTCCACCCTAGAAATCAAAATCATACTCTAAAGAGGCGACAAGGGTTGGTGAATCTATTCTTTTGATATCCCCCCTCCCCACGAATCACCAAAACCTGTTGCCTCTTTTTTTCTCTTGATTCTTGATAACTAGTGAATAATTTTGTTCTAACTGCAGATAAGAGTGGCATCAAGAAGGGTAGCATTCACAGAACTGCCATATTGATTGATGAGCTTCACAACTGTATCGACTTTTGGAGCGACAGAAGTCACATTGATCATGAGCACTTCTCCAGGTCCCCATAATCCCTGATTCCGTATATCCAGAGAGCTGTTCAGCTCAAAAGTCCTGACCGTGGTATCCCGCGCTATGAAAATATTATTCACAAAGAGATCCACTTTCGTCAGATCAAGCTGCTCGCTTCCCATGTTCTCTGCAAAGATCGTGATAAGACCACAGTTGTTGAATACTTTTGTTATATCCATAGCAGTATTCATACGCCCTTCTATCGAATCACCTTTAGATACAAGGCCACTAGTGGTCTTGATGATACGATCCCCATACACAACAACCATGCCTGCAAAGAACATGATGACGACGATCCCAAGCATGAACCAAGCGAATCCAGTACCAAACCCCATCTTATATCTCTTTTGTGATCAGGATTATATATTACTTTCCAAAGCAAGAAACAAATTCAATAGAGAGCTTTCTTGTTCATACTAGTAACAAAAGGGCAGTCGATCGGCACTTTGTATATCCTCTTAGAATTAAGTTCCCGTGCATACACCCGTATATTCAGTAAAAAATCTCCCCTCAAAGTCCCATACAGGAATTTTTCGTCCTTATCGTATCCCCAAGGGATCTTATTGCCATCAGCTTGCCCGACACTGATAAGGACCGAAATCCGTGTCCCGTTCTCGATCATATCTGCTTTATCATGTTTACTAAGGACGCATGTCCAATCGGGATGAGAATGGAAATCACCGAGGATCTTATAGCCGGTAAGCGCGTTGATAGCATCCCTGATCTTCTTCTCTTTTGCCGGCCAGATGCTCACTTCTTCTAGCTTTCGGATAGCACATTGATATGCGACTGCGTGCTTGATCAGTATCTTCTTCTTGTACACAGTGCCCATTATCGCACCTAGGGTCTCTTTGTCGTATGCCTCAAGTGCCGCCGACACAAGTGCCACAAAAGCCGGCTCACTTATGGATGCCTTTGTGAAACTTCTCTTTATCTTTCCCATTGAAAGATGTCTCTTTGACCCAGGATTTAAACCTTCGCCTTTTTTGGCGCTGGCAAAAAAGCAAGAAAAGTCAGAATCCCAATCGATTGGTTCTAAAAATAGGCGCACAGTCACCCTGTGCGCCTGATAAGAATAATTGATTCACTATGCTTCTTGACATCAGACCTGTATGTGGATACATGATCAATCTTCTTCGTCAGAGTCTTCTTCGAAGTCATTGTCTTCGAAATCGTCGTCTTCATAATCTTTTCCGCTCATCTTTTCCATACCTCCTTGAAGTATTTCTTGAGAACCAGGCTCTCCCATCGCAGTCCCCATAGATCAATCACTTATTAAGTGATGCTGTCCACATGGATTGAAAGATTTAAAAGTCTTTGGTAGAATCAAAAAACCAAGCTAGGTGGAATTGATTTAAGATTTCAACAGAATCATTCTTTTTTAATGAAAAATTCATCTAATGGAAATTCTTTCTTGTCTATGATCTCATACAGAAGACCAACCCGAGATTCAGTTATGATCTTATCTGTCGCGAATGGATATATCGCAAGTATATCGATCTCCTTTGCGAATTTTGTCTGGATCTTAGCAAGATACTTATCCATCTGTGCAAGATCTTTGAACCCCATCAGTATGACATGGCTCGCTCTTGCCTCAAGCACTCGATAAGCATTGATGACATGTGGTAGCTGCTTGATTCGTTCAGAGATCTGATTATCTGAATATGTGTCCCAGACCACTGGCTTCAATCTGATGACCAGATTCACCATGACATCGATCCCGATCTTCTTTAAGTCGATGATCGGCTGATACCCTTTTATGATCCCACATTCCTCAAGCTTTTTTCTGATCTTGAAGACTGCCTGCGGAGAGAGATTCATCTTCTTCGCAATCTCAGTGTCAGGCATCTTCGCATGCTTGATTATGCTCTTTAGCACTTCCTGATCGTTCTTTGTCAATCTTGGCAGTTCTGGATCCGCTTTTTTCATGATGGCCTGATTAATGCTAGTAAGTTTATAAAGATTTAGCAAGATAATACATCAAAAAAAAGGAGAGCAGGCGACCGCTATGTGCCTCTCAAGGGTCTTTTCAATCGCGGCCCACCTTGTTCCTTTTGCCCTAAACCACCACTTTTTTCATGTTGATTCCTTTTCTTGATGCTCTTGCATTGCTCCATTCGTTCTCATATTCAACGCGCCACCTGTCAAGGGCTTTTAGAAAGCCCTCCTCTTCTTCATCCATATTGTATATCTGTTCATTGTAATTTTCCATCAGGCATCACCCCTTAGATCATCAAGGACCTTCCTCGTCTGCATCTATCAATCAGGTCAGATCCGCTCCATTCAATCCCTTCACTGATGTCCCAGCCGCTTCTTGTCCTCAAAAACGCCCTTTCTTCCTCTTTCAGATCATACAGATCCTCAAGTCCCATACATTGTTCGATATCCATCCGCAAACACCTCACTGTTTTTGTTGGTTTTAGTAAGGATGCCCTATATGAATACATTATGCAAGCGATATCAAGAACCAAAATATAGAATCCCGCTCCACAAAGATTATAAAGGGACATCAGATCAATAGAACAATGGAATTTTTGTTCAGTGCAAGGGATTTTATATTCAGCCCACCGTGGTTCATAGGTAAAGATCTAGTGATCGATGCGATCAGCACAGCCATCTTATTTTTGATTGCATTATATGCCTTTTCGTTCCATAAGGTGGATATGGATGGCAGGAAACGCTACATCACAACAAGTACTGCTTTTCTTCTGCTTTCAATGTCTTATCTTATCAGGACAATAACATATTATTTTGTCTATTTCACAGCATTTGAACAGAATAAGATTGAATCTATCCTAGTGACGACAGATATCATCGCATCTAATCACGCCTTGTTCTATTCAAGCGTCCTTTTGTTCAGATTCCTCGCATTGTCTGGTTTCTACCTTCTTTTTCTGCTGTACTTCAGAAGACTTGACCTCATGACGAAATTGCTCATCTGGTACCTGATACTCGTATCACTTTATCTTAGCTTTCTTGAGCCATTTGTATACAATCTCACTGCATTCATGTTCCTTGCAGGCATCACAGTCCATCACATACAGAATATGACAAGATACAAATGCAGATCGACAAAGATGATCACAGTAAGTTTTATAATCCTTGCGATCACACAGTTGGTCCTATCATTGAAAGGGGTGGATGTGCGGTTCTATGCAGCCGCAAAGATGATCCAGATGGTCGGATATGGATTGTTATTGATCACTTTTGCAATCATGAAGAAAAATGGCAAGAGACAAGACAGACATAATCTGTGATGTTCTTCAGATAATCTCAAAGAAAGGCGGATCGATAAAGCCGACAAGACTCATGTACGGGTCGAATTTATCACATAAGCAGATGAAGCTCTATACTGAAGAGATGATAAAAAAGAGCTGGATAAAGAAGATCGAAAACAATGAAAAGCAATTGATAGAAATCACAGACAATGGCAGGAGGATACTTGAAAAGCTCCTTGAGATGCGGGAATTCGAGATAACAATGGGGCTTAGAAGAACCGAAGAATAAGAAGATCACTGATTGCAGCTATCCCCCACCATCTAAAAAAAACAGGACCCTTTTTCCAGTACTTCATATATGATGACTTTATCATAGGTTCTAAAAAAAGTTATTAAAACCATATCACTGTTTCAGGTATGAGGAGAATCAAATGACAATATACAGACCAGATGAGCCATATAAGAACCTGGCAGATGCTGTCGCCGGGACTAGACTACCTTTCAGCAGAACAGCAAAAAGAGATGTTCTCGAACCTGGTGAAGGTCGTAGAAGGATACAGATCAAGTGAAGATGCTCACGAAGGAGAGCAAAAATTGACTGCTGAAGATCTTTTGATGTTGATAAGCCAAAAAGATACAAAGCATCATAAGAAAGATCTCCATTACAGAAGAAACATCGGTTGCGTAGTCACTAAAAGCAGGACTCCATGGTGCCGTGGTGTCTGCAAGTATGATGAGAACAACATCGGACTCTGCGGACGGCTAGCACCACACTCGATAGAAGGCAGGACACAGAAAGCGATAAGGGAATATAATGCGAGAATAGAAAAAAAGAGATAGTCCTCAGTCAGCCAAAGCTTCGCGGTCAAGCCGGCTCTTCGCCCTATGACACTCTTTGCAAAGTGTTCGTAAATTAGCTTTTTCAAACAGCTGCCCGCCCATCTGGACAGGGATTATGTGATCGACATCCAGCTGCGCTTTTCTGGATCTCTTTTTGCAGATGCTGCACCTATAATTGTCTCTCCTAAGAATGTCTTTTCTCACCCAATACCAGGAATTATTACGATTGAATTCTGTCATGCATTTCTGAGAGCAGTAATGTCTTCTTCCTTTTGCTGTTGGATTATCGCAATTCCTGCAGAGCTTATTCCCCTGATGATCTAATCTGTCAGGTGTGTCTGAGATACGTGGATAGCGTGGCATATATATTCTGCAGATTGGATTGTATAAGTGTTTTTTGCTTTTTGTCAATCGAAAACGACCACCCCTGGTCACAGACCAGTGGCATAATTCGCAAAGCGAATTATAAGTTTGCTTAAAACTGCAAAGCAGTTTTAAA
>PCVE01000126.1 GCA_002762705.1 Candidatus Woesearchaeota archaeon CG11_big_fil_rev_8_21_14_0_20_43_8
TACCAGGGTTATTGCGTATAATATTGACCGGCTCATCAGGATGAGCCAATCGGCAATCCTGATATTCATCAGGATTGCTAGGGTTTCACATTAGCCATTTATTCCAATAAATTTTTAAATCGAGTGGATTACAGACTCCACATGGCATACGCAAGACCACCAGAAAATGATCCAAAAGAGACTTCACGCGCTCTTGAACGATTCATACAACATCTATACTGGGGAGATGATCTGGATACTGATCAGGCTAGGGAGAATCTTGATCATGGACTTGTAGAGATCATATATAATGATGGTGGACACTGTGCCAATGGACTTCTGGTGACTCAGAATGGATACTTCCTGACACCAAAACATTGCATAGAAGATGATACTGCCACAAAGCTGGTCAAATTGCATGATGGAAAGATATATGCCATCGAAGAGATATGCGAGATAGCGGGCGATGATGATATAGCTCTCGCAAAAGCCCCCATCCAAGGGAAATGTAGACCAGCTAAATATCGATTATTCAACTACGATCCACAAAGAGGGATGCCGCTTGCTCTCAAATCTAGAGAGAATGGCGAATTAGTGACAAATTATGGTTTCTTCCAAAGAGCATGGGATACTGGTTCGACGCTTGAAAGAGGCGGATACAAATCCCAAAACAGGGAACAATTCGAGATGACCATGCTGACTGCGAAAGGTAATTCAGGCAGCGTCATCATCGGGCAGGAAGCAGAGCTCATAGGTTTTCTTAAAGGCACAGACAGGCAGCACAACACATCAACCGGAGTAAAGCTCATGAAAGCTTTGGAACTAGTATCTTTATATTCTCAGAGATTAAGAAAGATGTGAAGTCTCCTGTTCGACGACTTTTACTCGTAAGAAAATCTTCTCACCATCGAAATCAAAACGGACCTCTATAGAATCTTCGCCTTTCTTTACAACTGTCTGAACACATGGCTGTTCATCCAACCAGATTATGGTCTCGTTTATTGACCTTGTGTATTTTATGTGCTGCTCGACAACATTGTTGATGTGTGTGACATCAGAACTATTGCATAATGTATTCAAATCGACGTTGGGTACGAATCGGATATCTTCTCTTTTATCGCATCCAAGAAACAATAGGCATATGATGATCAGTATCAACCATCTTGTCATCAGATGACCTCAAGGCTGTCTAGGAAAAGCTGTTTCACCCGCTTGATGTCTGACTTGATCACTTTATCCCTCATTTCCATGCGCGCGGATGCTTTTGCGAGCCGCATGAAACCAAGGACTGTCCGAGGAGATATCTCGACTAGCAATCTGCTTTCATCTTTTTTCAGCCATGCGACAAAATCAGTGATCTCTTTTGAAAGCTCTGCAGGGATCACCGGATCTATGTCTTTCACGTCGCTTAGGTATTCCTTGACAAGCGAGATGATCTCTTCATTCAGTTTTGTCTTCACACCTTTTAGTATCCTCTCAGAGATCAGCCTCAATTTCTTTTCATCTGGCCTTCTTATGATGAACACGAGATGGAATCTGCTCATGAGAGCTGAATCAAAAGGCATCTGTGATTTCAGTTGATCGAACTTGTCCCCTTTGAAGCTGTCTCCTTTTGGATTCGCTGTCGCGATAACACGGACCCTTGCGTCGAATTTGAAATGTTTCCCACCTTTATCATAACTCACAAAACTTTTTTCCATGGCATTGTAGAGCGATGCTGCATCTTTCTTCTCCATAAGGTTCAGTTCGTCGATGCATGCTATTCCTTGGTCCGCTAGAGGGAGCAGACCTTTCATGATGGTGTTGCCTTGGGTGGTGACAGCAAGACCGGCACCGCTTGTGCCTGAACCAAGACCCATGGTTGCAATTGGAGAGAGATCATTCAATGATCTAAGGATATCAGTCTTCCCTGTTCCAGGATCGCCAAGCAAAAGGATATGTAAACCCTCTTTTGAAAATAATTGCAGAACAGCAGCCTGTTTGACAGGATCAAGCCCGACTATATTCGGCGCAATGTAAGACGGCAACAAATCGTACGCGTTCTTCTTAAGATCATCTAGGATCATCTGCTTCTCTTTATCCCAGATCTTCTTGTTGAGCTTATCTATCTGCTCTTTGTGTGCTTCAGAGATAATGTCTAGGTGGATATATAATATCTTCTTGTAAAGCAGATTTATCGTCTTCTCGATCAATTTCACTCTTTTTAGTTTGAGCAGTTTTTTCAGATAGGCATTCTCAGACTTGTCCAGACGTTCTTCTACGCATGCGAGCCTGCGCTTCTCCTCTTCTGTCAATGAACGGAAGACACGTATGAATTCTCTTATGGATGCCATATGATAATGACTGCTGAAAGTACGATATAAAGGCTTCGATTGTATCTTGGCTTTTGCGATATTGTTGTCTTATTCTGTTTGTGATTTGGAATGTTGCTTACTTGGGTGTGGGGTGTGAGCTGTGGACCCATATCCCTCGCCCCATTCCCAAATAGACAATCCATATATCACAGATAAAATGAAATAGCTCGTATGCAATGCTTGTCCCATAGCCCATAGCTCACAGCCTGATATACAACCCACATATTCCTGACAACATAGGACAGAATAATCTCAAGCATAAACCCCAAAGTTTACAGTATCAACTTTTTGTTATTATTTCTGTTAAACCCATATTATATATCATCATTTGATCAAAGTCTGACAAAAAGAGGTGGGATCGATGGATGATTCTAGATGGACAGGCATAAAAGAGCAGCTTGAATTGCAGGAGAGGATAGAAGCAAGGAAAGCGGATGCGAAATCAAAAGGTCTCTGGTATAAGATCGAAGAGATCACAAAGAAAAAAGGCAGGAACCTGACAAACAGAAGAGGAGATGGCAATGGATCAGAATATGAAGAAGATGGCTTGTTTTTGGAATATCATTACACATTAGATGGCTGGAGCGATGTCGATTACGAATCATATCACGCCTATGTCGATGGAAAGGAAGTATTCAGATACTATCATTCAGCTGAGACATACATACCAGGCCCGTGGGTAGACCGTGTGCTTGAACTATATCTTGAGATGCATCCCCAAAAACCCAGACCTGAAAAGAGAGTGGAGTTCCCTAACTGGACTGAACGCCAGATGGAAGACCTCAAGAAGAGATATGGGTTGTGATCGGGAATCAATCTTGCTCATCAAGCTTCGCATTGACTTCATTCATGAGATTGGAGTGCATCCCTTTTCTGATACAACTAGGATGAAAAGAATAAATGCGGGGGAAGGGATTTGAACCCTCGTAGGCACTAAGCCAACGGATTTATCAGTGTGCCATGATGCGCACTCTTGAGTCCGTCCCGTTTGGTCGAAAACGGAGTTTTCGAGCTTGAAAATCTCCGATTTTCATTGGCCACTCCGGCACCCCCGCAATAATTGGGTACAATATTAATTCCACTCCGGCACTTTGATGGGAGCATCAAAGCTCGGCAATCGTCAGATTGGCCCGCGCTCCCGCTTGGAAGGCCTGAGTATTATATGGTGCGTTTGAGGGGTTTTTAAATGTTACTGAATAGCTTTTTATAGGTTGGTGCCAACCTAAGAGACTGATGATATCAGAGATAACAGAGATAAAGCAGTTGAGAAAGAGGCTTGGCCTGACGCAGTCGCATCTTGCAAAACTATCAGGGGTATCGCAGAGCCTTATAGCTAAGATAGAGGCAGGAAACATGGATCCTGCATATTCCAGGGCAAAGAAGATCCTTGATTCGCTGCATTCTTTTGGCCAGAAAAAACAGACACCGGCAAAAGATGTCATGTGCAGAAGGATAATACCTGCAAAGACCATCGACAACGTCTTAAAGATAATAAAAGACATGAAAAAGCACGGCATATCGCAGATGCCTGTCTTTGCAAACGACCAGATCTCAGGGATAATCTCGGAAAATATCATCATAAACACATTATCAGAAGGAAAAGACGTCGCATCGATGAAAGTGAAAGACCTTATGGAAGAAGTACCTCCGACAGTGCCAGAAGACACCCCGACAGATGTGGTCGCGAATCTTTTGAAATATTACCCGATAATATTAGTGAGCTCGCATGGCGAGGTCAAGGGATTGATATCTAAGTCAGATATATTGAGCAAGTTGTTCTGATCATTCAAACGGCACGCCACTATAGAACGGAGCGCCCCTGAAATCCTGTGATGGGGAATAATCACCGACGATGTATTGCGGCGGCCCGACATGTCCGAAATAAGAGTTCTCGATATCTGTCCAGCGATCGCGGGTAATCCCTGGTTTTGACACAGAATAGATCGAAGAGCCGAAACTTCTCCATCCGCCGAGCATAGCCTTATAATCCTGATGCGCTGGTTCGACAACAAGGTCGGTCACGCCGGCTTTCTTCATCTTGTCTATGAACTCTTTTATCGGGACCTTACCTAGACCAGGAGTCACGTGCTCATCTTCATAGCCGAAATTATCTGAGACATGGACATGGCCGATTATCTTATCCTTGGTGAGATCATCGACCTGGTCCATCAACCAGTCATTGAAATCTTCATCCTTGCCTTGATAATATTTTCGCCAGATATATGCATGGCCGATATCGAATGTCGCTTTGATATGCTTCTCAGCGAGCTTCTTCGCCTCGCCTTCAGATATCTTTCTCGCTTTCAACTGCTCGACCATCTTCTCTCTGGACTTAAGGACGATCTCTTTTAGCTCTCTTGGATGAGCGCCGAATGATTCAGGGAAGATGTTCTCTGGCGAGATGAAGAGATCATGGAATCCTGGCTCGACTTTTTTCTTCGCCATTGTCTTCGTCCAGACATACATACCTAATTCGGATATAGAATCTGTGCTCCTATCAAGCGCGAATTCCTTGATAGACTGAGCACGATTCACCCTGTCGATAATCTCCTTTGCCTGTTTCACGCCAGACAGAAGAGATTCTCTTCCATAAGCGAACGTCCTCTTGACTTGATCGCTTCTCTCATCGATTATCTTGAATACGTCTTCATCTTCTTCAAGCCTATGATGCAGTTTCTGGGCAGCGAAATCCCTTGCGAAATGCTTGAACTGCTCAGGTGAGAGCTTCTCTTGCATATAACGAAGATCTTCTATATTCTCTTTGAGCTCTTCCCAATCTTTCATACCACGATGGTATCCATCACCGAAATATTTCGCCTGACCAGTCGCATGGTCAACCTGTACCATCTGTTGTTCCTTGAAGAACTCTTTGACGATATCGTCTGTCTTCTCCCAGCCTTCCGCCCTTTTCTGCTCTGCGTATTTCGCGAATGTAATCGGATTCACCTGGATCATGTTGCTGCTTTTATCGACTTTGTAGATCCCGATATTTTCTCCATATTCATTCTTGACATAATTCCCATCGACATCTTTTAGATATTTCACAGAACCATCGGCTTCTTTCTCGATCTCAGGCATGTATACGACTTCGTTGTTCTTGACTCCAGATATTATCTGGCCGGTCCTTGGGTCGACAAGATAATGGATGCTCTCATCTTTCTCCTTTCCATACATCTGGAAATTTTCATCTTTGAAATTTTCCCAGATCGATCGTGGGAACTCGCCGGTATGTATGACAACAGCACCGCCGCTTGTCACATCGGCCGCGAAATCTATCGTCTTCTTGGCTTCCCTAAGATTTGATTCTCTCTCTGCTTCTGAGAACCTATCCTGACCAAGACCAGACCAATTCCCAATCGCTGGCGCGACGTGTGTCGATGTATTGATCTCGTTTATAGTGGCAAGCTCTTTAATCGCCTGTCTCATCTCTTTATCATACATCTCAGGATTTGTCGACCCCTGCCCCATGCTGCCTTTCCCTTTCCCCCAGAAACCAAGCTCTACTTTGCTTGCGCCCTGGAAGATACGTGATTTCAGGCTCTCGAGTTGGTCTTTCATCGGAGGAGCAGAAATACCTATGAGTTTTGGGCTTAGACCTGCGAATGAATCAGAAGCTATATCACCGCTCTGATGCGTCTTGTCACTGGGTAAACTACCATATATGTCACCTATAGGAGAATATCCTCGATCAAGTGCATGATAATAGTCGTCATTCACGCTCATAGTATATAGAAAAAGGGTTTAGTAATATATAAGCATATAGGAAAAATGGTTTATAAATGTGAGACGGATAAGTCAGGCATTGTGTATCGATTGCCATATCATGTCTGCGATATGGGGTATGGGACAAGCATTGCATACGAGCTATTTCGTTTTATCTGTGATATATGGATTGTCTATTTGGGAATGGGGCGAGGGATATGGGTCTATAACTCTCACCCAAATCAACAATCCTGTTAAAACCAAACAGAATAAGACAACCACATCGCAATATCACAGCCCACACCCAAGTAATCAACATTACCAATCACGAACAGAACAAGACAATCATATCGCAATATCATTGCAGAACAGATATTTCGCAAACTTACCAAGTGATCATCCGATGCGCTTTTTTATAGTTCTTATATGTCAGCCAGAGAAGCACAAGCAAGAGACCTTTAGCGCCGGATCTATCTTTATTTAATTTCCATTTCTCTTTTGAATCATCTTTCTTTGTCATCTCGATCTTTGGGATGAAATTGCCAAATAATTCTTTCAATCCGCCAGCGACAGCGATGAAAGGTTCTGCGATCGGAACAACCTTGGTCCAATCTGTTTTTTTCTTCTTTTCGATCGGTTTATTTGGTTCTGGGAACTTTTCTCCAGCTTCTTTCAGATAATCCTTCAAATCATCGCCAAGAGAGTCCATCGCATCGGCTATCGATTTATCATAATCGCCGATCAATTGCATATCTTCTTCTTCACGCATCATCTTGAAATTCTCGATCTCTTTGTCAGTCCACAAGTATCCTCGGAATTCCATAGTGATCTCTCCGACATGCAGAGGACCGCGATGCTGATAGCCGTCTTTCTGATAATCCATGGATGGCTTTGTCTTATGGAGAAAATTCATGTTCACTACGATATTCACTTTCCCCCTAGGAAGTATCGCAAGGATCTCGATCTCGGTCAGGCTGGTCTCGAACGCGGCGATCAAGTCAGGGCTACTTCCGCCATCTCCACTCATAGAAAGCCTTTTCGCATTCTTCAGGTAAGGCTTTATCCATGATGTGTATAGTCTGATTGTGTTATAATGTTGCCTTAGATATTTCAGCGTCCAGCTCCTTCGCGCGTTGAGTTCCTTATATGACTGGATCTTCCATTCCATGAACTGCCGAAGTTTTCGTTCGAGCACTTCCTTGACTTTCGGATTGAATTCAAGCCGTTGGACTTTCTCGTGGATATCTTTGGCATCATCTATATGCACACGGAAGAAAAGATCTGGAAGTATCGTGAAACCAAGCTGCTGTGCCATGCCATATACTGAAGCAGGTGACTTCGCACCCCCTTCCACAAGATCTACCCATAGACCTTTGAGGGTGATCTCAGAGCTTTCCCAGCCTTTTTCTTTGTTATGGGTGTCTGTATAATATTTGATCCTCATATCAAGGTCCCTAAGTTCTCTTACAAGCTGGAACAGGGCCTTAAGAAGCTCGCTCACTCCCCTCATATATGTCGATGCGTTCTGCTGCTGGAGTCCTAGTCTCTGTTGCCCTGCGGCCCAGAATGCGCTCTGTTCGCTTGCAGAGAATACATCAGTTATCTTCTCTACCCTCTGGAAACTTAATCCTGTTCGAAAATGGTTCAGATGCCAGAAATACGCCTCTTCGATAGATGCAGAATAATCCTCAAAGACCAGCCTGAAACGCTCTTCTGGTTTTGGATAATTTGTCGGTATGGTCATGCCATTTGGAGCATCAGCTATTATGTCTTGTTCTGTGAATCCGAATTTTGCAAGAAGCTCTTTTGACATCATGACCTCTTTTTTTAGCCTATCAGCTATCCTATAGTATAGAAATTGCCTTTAGTAATATATAAACCTTATCCATAATCTTCTGGCACAAAAGAAATATCATAATCTATCGGCAAAGACCCTTGCCGATCGCATATAGACAGACATCTCTGGCACCATCCAAAGTATATCCGAATTTCTGCTGCATATTCTGCATTAGAAAATCAATATCCTTTTTTAGACGTGAATCATGGGAATTATAATTTTCAGTCCCAAAATCCTTGATAGCGATCTCAAAATTAGGATTCATCGCAAGCGGCGCAAGGACATTTTTTTTGATATTTGACACATAATTCTTAAAATAATGATTGAACATCTTTGTCTCTGTCACAGGTTTTCCCTGGAACATGATCTCTTGTGTGAGCGTACCACCGACATATATCCCCTGGATTTTATCACGATACTCTTGTTTATTGCTACCCGGCAGACTAAATATCTTGCTTTCTATATGATTGAAATATTCTTCAGTGACTTCAAACTCATCACCGGTGAAAGGACATTTTATGTTCGCCCCATAATCGAAGCTGATGGCATACATGTAGTTCATGATATCTTTTGATATCTGCGCTTCATTGTAATAATAAATAGATTCTTTCATCTCTTCGATAAGGTTATAATCATATAATTTTGTCAGATCTTGAAGAAAATCATCTGGAATCATGTCTTCATAACTTATCCCAAGATTCTCAAAGAAATCATTGAGCATCTTCATATCTACCAATCTGTCTTCAGAGACATATTCTCTGCAGAAATCCTGGAAAAGTTCTATGGATTTCCTTCCGGATATGCCGCTTGAACCTTCGGATTCAGATTCTGCAAGCACTTCTAGACGGACAGTTTCTGTGAATCTTTTTTTGTCAGATTCAGTGAGCCATTCAGGAAGTCTGCCTGAATAGATCTCCATTTTAAGTAGATGAAGCTCCTGATCACAATTATTTTTATAATCAGATGGATCTTTGATCCATGATTTCAGAGCATATGATCTGGTTTCAAGTCTTGTAGACACAATTATCTTCGCAAAGTTCTTAAGCACTCTTGGAAGAAATCTTTTTGTGATATTTTCCCCGAACTTGCTTTTATATATATTGACTTCTGCATCATAATCAAGGACATAAGGCACATCCAGATTGACAATCCTGTCTTCAAATGATACAAGGTCTTTGTAATTCTCCTTGTCTTCAGGATTGATCGTCGCGATGAACAGGCTGTTTATGCTTTCTTCAAGGCTCCCTACTTTGTGTACGCCATCGCTTATGATACCATGCAATTTCCGAAATCTTGGGACATTCGCCTCCTTTATATCCATAAGAGCGAGCACACCATTGTTTGTCATGGCAAGCTGAGAAAAAATATAATTGATCAGATTGCTATCTTTGAATACAGCATTGATGTTCTTCTGCAATTCGGGGTTTTCATGATATGGGTATCTTGATTCCATATCACTCGCATTGAACACATTAATACCACGCCCGATCCTGCGATCAAAGACAAATCTTCTCACAAAAAGCATGTCAAAAACATCTTTTGGTGACTTCAATTTGTCTGCGATAGCACTGTATACAGAATTACAGATAGTGCATGCGTTGCTCTTGAAAATCCATTCGAATTCTTTCTCTTCAAAGATCTTCCTTTTGAGATCACCATCTTTTATTATCTCATCAAGGAACTCTTTTCGATAATTCTTTGGTATCTGAAGTATCGGGTGATCATGGCTTGGACAAGGGATACTAAGAACATCGCCAATCTCAGCAAGCTTTTCCTGGTTGCAGACGCCACTGCAGTTCTCATCCTGCAGATGGATGAAACGCTTTGTGTCAAGTTGCCATATCGTCTCAAACATCATCCCGGCATCAAGGCGAGTATACTGCTCCATCTTTGTCAGAAGTATATTGAGAAGAGTTGATTTTCCGCTTCCATGTGGTCCCCCAAGAAGATACATCTTATTCTGCTGTGCGCCTTGCTTTAAATGATCAGTCATCCGCATTATCCTGTTCCCAAGGATCAGGTCAGCGAAATAAGGCTCTTCTACATCTTCGACAAAAAGACCATTGAAATCATAATTGGTAAAATTGCCCCTTTTTTCATTATCATTGTATTTCACATAATGATGGACCATATCGTAGAACATCTGGAAGATATTTCTAAGAATCGGTTTTGGGTCCTTAGACAGCCCATCGAGGAATTCAACAAAAGGGCGGGGTTCCATAAGGTCATCTTTCTCAAGCTTGCTCGCGAGTTTTCCGACAATCTTATCTATTTCTTCCATCATGATCACAGTTCTTTTTTGACTAATGTCCGTTTATGCATCTTATATATTACAGGTGTAATGACCGGTTCGACCCCACTTTGCGGCATAGACACATCATTTGTCTTAAGAACGACAGGTCCATCCCAGAGGAATTCTGCGCCGAGCATGGTATTATGTATCCAATCTTCCTTCAAAGGTTTCCCCTCATAATTATGCTCAAGATAAAGTATGTTCTTTGTCGTCCTTTTCCTGTTGACCTGGATGTCTGGCGGATGCGCAAGCGCACCGAGGATCATCTTCTTGTAATCTTCTGCTTTCCTGCTCTTGACATAATATTTCCACACCATCCGTTCATAATCAGGTTTTCTGCCCACAACAAAAAGTTTATGCTGGTTCACAAAATCCTGATCGATATACTCCTGTATGAAAAGATAATCTGTCAGGTCAGAACGGACCTTGAATATGAGCTCATCTCCTTTTCCGGTTTTGAGATCGAATTTTTTGCGTTCATCAATATCTTTTAATTTCATGAATTCAAATGAATTCCTGCCAGTATCCCCGATCATCTTGATATACTCGAAAAGACGCATCCCGATTGCATAAGGATTCAGGCCGACTCTTGGGATCGCGGTGACTCTCGCATGCATCCTTGCTATATCGACTTCATGCCCTTTTATCCGTTCATCCTTGAGTATCAGATTCTCATGCCAGTAGCTCGCCCAACCCTCATTCATTATCTTTGTCCTGAGCTGGGGCTGGAAATACATGGATGTGTCCCTGACAATCTGCATGACAGATTTCATCCATCTATTCTCTTCGAAATTAAGTTTCTTTGAGTTCTCCATTATGAACTGGATCACATCAAGATTCTTGTACTTCTTTTCTTCTCTCTTCTCGTATAAAGCGTCGAACTCAGGATATTTAGTCTGTATCTCTGCAAAGAATATGCTTCTTGCCACATCAGGATTTCTTCTTACAAGATCATTGTATCTCTCGCTCTCTTTGAAGAATTCACTAGATGTTACTTCTTTTACATCCTGTAAAAACACATCAAAATAGAATTTCATCTTCGGATCGACATTCACTTCATTCGGAAAATTAAGGTCGGCCAATTCATCATAATAACCCACTATATTATCAAGACCTCTTGTGAATTCGATCACATAATCCACCATGCGTCCGTGCTCATCACGAAGTCCGGCTATGCGTCTTTTATCGGCTAGAGCTTTTCCGACAAAATCTTCATTCCAGGTGTTCTTGAACATGGCATTGTTCTGGAAGAAATCTATATGGGCCATCACATGATAGAAGATCATGATATTGAACCAATCTGGATTATTATCATTATAAAAAGATATCGGTGGTCTTGAATTTATCACAGTCTCATACGGATTGTTCGGATATAGTTTATATCTCGCGTTCTCCTGATGTACCTGGATATCGTGCACCCAATAATCATACAATGTTGGAATCATTATCTTCGGACTAAGCTTGAGTAGATCTTGGTTTGTGACAAGATATTCCAGCGTCTCATCTGATGCATTCAGACCAGCGTCAGCCGCGCGTTTCTTGCATTCTTCCATTATCCCCTTAGTATGCTGATCAATTGTTTCCATTTTCAGACACCTTTTCCATCTTCAGACACCAGGTGTTTGATACCTTCGATTATCGCATCTTCTCCACCATCGTGACCGATCTTATTCAATTTCATCAGATTCGGATAAGTTTCAATAAGCTTAGCGTCATTCACCTGCTTCTCAAATTCAGTATCACTATCATTGTTAAAACCATTGCCAACGACAGTCACACCAAGCCTATTGACATAGCCAAGCATCCTCTCTAGTTCAGTCACCAATTTATTGGACCCATCAGGCCAATCGTCCCCGTCAGTTCCATAGAAGACATAGATATTATAATCTTTGGCAAGATTCTCTTTTTCAACAATATCATTTAGGAATTCTATCCCCGAGACTATCTTTGTTCCACCTGCTGCTTGGATATTATAATAAGTGTAGAAATCCGGCACTTCCTTTGCCATCATGTCATGGACAGCGAACCTTGTCTCGACAAGCTCTTTATATTGATACATAAGCCAGCTATATAGATAAAGATGCTGATGCACAACAATCTCGGTCGGAGAGCCCCACATCGATCCAGAATAATCTCTAAGGAACAATACAAGAGCCTGCGATTCGAACTCGATCTCACGTGACATTATCTGATAGATCATGTCATTTGGATCTATTAACAACGATGATGTATCTACCCTATCGATATCAGCGATCCTTCCGAGACCGAGATTCTTCTTG
>PCVE01000128.1 GCA_002762705.1 Candidatus Woesearchaeota archaeon CG11_big_fil_rev_8_21_14_0_20_43_8
ACCTCTTTTTGCTTTGCTAAAACAAGTAATGATATTATCAGCAGCGAACCTTTATATATTTATTTATATATAGGAATATTTACCTCAAAAGAGATTAGAATGGAATATGTGAATATCAAGACAGTAGGACCAATAGGGATATTGGTCATGGACAATCAAAGCAAGCTCAATGCGTTATCCCGCCAGATGCTAGAAGATATCAGCGAGGCCCTAAAGATACTTGAATCCCAATCTGATGTCAAAGTGATAATCATAATGGGGGAAGGACGAGGATTCTGTGCAGGTGCCGACTTAAATGAACTTATGGTACTAAATGAAGAGACCGCAAAAGGTTTCGCCCTTCATGGTTGGGGGGTGTTTTCTAGCATATTGAAAAGCAAGAAACCAGTTATAGCATCTTTGCATGGATTCGCGATAGGAAGTGGTAATGAGCTTTCTATGGTTTGTGATCTGAGGATCGCAGCGAGTGGGACAAAATTTTCACAGCCTGAGACAAAGCTTGGTCTGATGCCTGGTTTTGGTGGGACTGTATTGCTGCCCAGGCTTGTAGGCATATCAAGAGCTAGGGAATTGCTATATTCTGGAAGGTCTTTGTCTGCTGAAGAAGCATTGCAAATCAATCTGATAGATTTTTTGGTGACTCCAGAAGAATTGTATCAAAAAACGATAGATTTCGCTCTGAATATAGCTAGGAATGCGCCATCTGGGATCTCGTTTTCAAAAGAGAACACCAAGTTCGATCTTAGAGATATCGAAGAAGACGTAAAACAAGAGCGTGGCCTCTTCTCAAGATGTTTTGCTTCTGGAGAGCCAAAAGAAGGCATACGCGCTTTTTTTGATAAACGGGAGCCGAATTTTTGAAAAGATTACGATCATAGTGATATCTTTCATCAAGGATCTGAATAGGACGATCCATAAATTTACTGTCAAAAAAGCATATAGAAGGGGTGTTATAAATGGATGCTGTCTGTATAGTGGGCGCAGGAACGATGGGTTCTGGTATCGCACAAGCGTTTGCCCAAAGTGGGTACAAAGTCTTTTTGTTGGATCTGAATATCGAGCTTGCAAGGAAAGGGGTGCAAAGAATACTTGATTCACTCGATGAGGAAGTCCAAAAAGGCAGGATCACCAGGTTGGATTTAGATAGCATCTCTGCTTCTGTCCACGCTGTGCATGATTTTGAAAGCTGTAAAGAAGCAAAACTTGTCATCGAAGCGGTTCCTGAAGACCTTAATACGAAACAGATGGTTTTCAACAAGCTCGATAGCACATTTCCGACAGATGTGATCCTTGCCTCAAATACATCTTCATTGTCAATAGCGAGGATAACTGAAAGTGTCAATGCCCAAAAAAGGGTGATTGGCATGCATTTCATGAATCCTGCGCCTGTGATTAATCTTGTCGAAATCATCAGAGGAGAAAAGACAAGCGAAGAAGTATATGGGCAGGTTCTTGAACATGTGAATAATCTTGGAAAAGTCTCAGCGATCGTGAAAGATCGCCCGGGATTTGTATTGAACAGGATACTTATTCCGATGATCAATGAGGCGATATGCATATTTGAAGAAGGCACTGCGTCTGTCGAAGACATAGATAAAGTGATGATAAATGGTGCGAACAATCAGATCGGCCCGCTTGCGCTCGCTGATCTGATCGGACTTGATGTCTGCCTTGAGATAATGAAAGCGTTACATAAAGCTTTTGGCGATGATAAATACAAACCATGTAGATTGCTTGAACAAATGGTTGCAGACGGAAAATTAGGTCGGAAAAGCAGATCTGGATTTTATAGCTATGAATAAAAATCACAGTGGATGTATGCATCAAATAATTAAAATGTGTATTTTTTATTGATTTTCAATCTATAATAATTCTGACTGTTTTTTAATGTTTTGTTGCTGCAATACTTGTTTTTTATGCTTTCTCTTTTGGGATTGCACGCTGCGTAACATTTGTGCTCTGGCAAGAAAAATAATATTCATAGACAAATCATAATAAAACAATTCTATTTTCCAAGTATCTTAACTTCTTTTGGATCAAGCTTCCCGCTCACTTTCTTGACTCGCTGCACTAGATCAGTCATCGCGTTCATGAACGCGATGAAAGCATCATACGGGCTGTCGTATGGGTTGAAATACTTGTGTACGTCGCCATCTGAGAAATACTTTGTGCACATATAATAGAAATGATCGCTAGTGGTCAGTTTTCTCCAGTCTTCGATGATATTTTTGTCATTTGTCTTCTTGACAGCCTCTTCGATCGCATACAGCTCATGGATAGATTCATGTTGCATCTTGTTCCCAAGCCATGCTGAGAGATCACGTTCAAGATCCGCCCATGATATTATATTATGGATATCAAGAGTGTCCATCGGTTCATAACAGTCGATGACTTCGCTTGGCGTCTTGAAATCATTGTCTGGATGCTCAAGAATCTTCCTTGGCATCGCGCGCATGAAATCGAATATGCCTGTGTCTTCCCATTGATGTTCGCCAAATGTCTCATAATCCATGAAAAGATTAACTGTGTTTCCTGAACCATTCACGTTATTGACCCAATGCGCGAACTTGTCTGCAGTGAGTGGCCATTCAGTCCAGTTCTTGTTCGAGAAACGAAAAGCGATGTCATCTGATAATTTGTAGTTTTTCAATAGAAGCGCTATGCTCTCAGCAGTCCGCGGACGATAGACAAAATTAGGTGATCTCCATCCAAGAACATGATCTACTCCCTCGGCGAGGATGCCTTTGTATCCCATTTTCTCTGCATAATATGCGACCTCATTCGAATAGATGAGCTCAGTGTTCCTGAAAACTTTCGGTTTATACGCAAAGAGATCCCATACAAGTTCTCTGTGCATCTTCACCTGCTCTATGAACTCTTTTTTTGAATACAGAAAAGACAACGAATGATAATATGTTTCATCAAGTATCTCGGTCCGACCGGTGTCGACGAGTTTCCTGAATGAATCGATGACTGATGGGTCAAATTTTTTCGCTTGATCTAGGAACACGCCCGATAATGAATAGCTTATCTTGAATTCAGGCACATGGTTAAGTTGGTCTAAAAGCAACTGGTTCGTCGGAAGATAGCATTTCTTCGCAACTTTATGAAATACTTCCTCGTTCTTGACCTTGTCAAAATAATCATGGTTCTCATTAATCTCGAAAATAGAATATTTTCTCAATCGATATGGTTGATGTACCTGAAAATAAAAACATACGCTTACCATTAAAACCCCCCGTCTAATTCAGATGTTCACGGATTATATCACGATAGATGTTTAAACAGTTGAACGCCGCTTTGTCCCAGCTCAACTTTCCGAGTTCTCTTGTACTATTTTCAAGAAGTGTGGAATGAAGAGATGAGTATTTGAGCGTCGCAAGGATCTTGTTCGCCATATCATCGATATCCCAAAAATCGACTTTCAATGCGTTTGTTATGACTTCGCTGACTCCAGACTGTTTTGAGATTAGCGTTGGAGTGCCGTTCTTTATCGCCTCAAGTGGCGTGATACCGAATGGTTCTGATACTGATGGCATCACATATAAATCAGCCATCGAATATGCTCTGTCTATATCGGAACCGCTAAGAAATCCACTGAAAAGTACATTCCGCGAGATCCCAAGATGTGTCGAAAGATCGATCATCCTGTTCATCATGTCGCCAGACCCAGCCATTATGAACTTCACATCTTTCATCTGTTCAAGGACACGTTTCGCAGCATGCAGGAAATATTCCGGTCCTTTCTGTAATGTTATCCTTCCAAGGAAGAGGACGATCTTCGATCCATCATCGAACGGTTTTCTATGGCTATGCCATGCCCTGTCCATCTGACATGCATTGTGCACGACAGACACTTTGTTTTCAGGGATACCATAATGTTTCACGACCATGCCTTTTGTGTAATTACTTACGGCGATGACTTTGTCAGCTTTATGGAACCCTTCTCTTTCTATATCATAGACATATTGGTTCGGATTTCCACCAGTCCTGTCGAATTCGGTGGCGTGTATATGGACGACAAGTGGTTTTCCAGAGACTTCCTTTGCTGCGATACCAGCCTTGTAAGTCATCCAGTCATGAGCATGGATAATGTCGCAGTTTTCATATCTTGCGATATCCCGTGCGTTCTCCGCATACCGATGGACTTCTGAGAAAAGATTTCTGCCATAGAGCATGAATTCCTTGCCATCGCCCTTTTTCACTTCGACATCGCATTTTCTGTATCTTTCTTCATAGCTTGATGAGGTATCATAGCTTTGCATAAGAGAATTTATCTTTTTGATATCGACATTTTTCGGGATATATTTCATGTCTGAAGACATCACTTTGACATTCTTTATACCAGAATCTGAATTCTCAGGACAGAATGGCATGACGAATGTGACTTTGACATCGTTATTGCTAAGACCACTAGTCAGACCATGGCACGCAGTGCCGAGTCCTCCAGATTTGAATGGAGGAAACTCCCAACCGAACATCAGTACTTTCATGTTATCGCATATTTGCTCAATTTATTTTCTATCGCTCTTCGCATAGCTTCTGTCGATTCGCATCTATCGATCTTCTTTGCGAGAGATTCATCTGCGTATGCATCTATTACCCATTTGCTGAAATCGTTTTTCTTGCCACGTATCACGTGGTGTCTGAAAGTCTCTTCATCGACCATGTTTAGGAACCTGGATAAGTCTCTGAGGTCTTTCAGTATAGCCCCGTTGCATGCATAGAAATAATGCTCTGGATCAAGATATATATCTGAGAAGGATGTACTGCTATTCTTTGTCACCTTCTTTTTTTGCAAAGTATAAACACCTCTGTCTTAACTATCTTTAAGTCAAATATAAATCTGACTATTCAAAAATAAACTAATATTTGTCAATATAAATCTTGTTATTCATAAAACAATGGGACTTTACCATTTCTTTTTTCAGGTTCCTTATTTTTCAGCTAAAAAAAAATGGTTGCTTTCCCAACTAATAAAATACAGATTGTATTTAAACCTTGTTTTTCACTCCTGGGGAGTGAGTTTTATATCTTCTGGTAAAATAGATTTCATTTTGGAAAAGGTAATATAGTAGCTGTCGTATGAATATTTCCATCAGTGTTATTTATAAAGAGGTGACATCTTGCAGCCAAAGGCAGAGACTGTATTTGAAGTATCCTGGGAGATATGTAATAAAGTCGGCGGTATCTATACTGTCATAGTATCGAAAGCCGAGCTTATGAAGAGCAATTATAAGAATTATTTCGCCATCGGGCCATATTTCAAAGACAAAGCCCAGCTTGGTTTTGAAGAGACAAGCCCTCCTCAAGCGTTCAAAGATGCATTCAAGAAGATGGAAGAGCAAGGCATCAAATGTCATTATGGCAGATGGCTTATAAAAGGCGATCCAAATTGCATATTGATTGAGAGCGCTGCCTGGTTCAAGCGAAGAGATGAATTTCGGAAAAATCTTTGGGAGTATTTCAAGGTCGATACGCTTCTTGCGGGCTATGATTATGATGAACCTATGGTCTGGTCTATGGCTGTCGGCGAATTGCTCCTGAATCTGCAGGATGCATATCCAAATGCAGTGGCGCATTTCCACGAATGGCTTGCAGGAAATGCGATACTCTACCTGAAGATGATGGAAGCGAAGATTGCTACTGTTTTCACCACACATGCGACAATGCTTGGACGTTCGATGTGTGGTTCTGGCATGAATTTATATGAAAATCTTGAGAAGCTCGATCCTGAACCGCAGGCAAGGGCACTTAAGGTCATCGACAAATTCTCGACTGAAAGAGCGTGTGCGAACAATGCAGATGTCTTCACGACAGTGTCAGAGATAACAGGACTAGAAGCAGAGAAGATGTTTGGCAAGAAGCCAGATGTGCTTGTCTATAACGGTCTTGATCAGAATAAATTCCCTTCTTTTGAAGAAGCCATGATCCGACATAGGATATCTCGTGAGATTATACGAGAATACATAACTTATCATTTCTTTCCATATTACTTTTTTGAGATCGATCATTCTTTGATATATTTCATAGTCGCACGTAATGAATTTAAGAACAAAGGCCTTGATGTCATGATCGAAGCTCTTGCTAAGATGAATCAGAAGATGAAAGAAGAGAAGACAAACAGGACTGTAGTTGTCTTTTTCTGGATCCCAAGGCAGACATTCGGCATAAGGATAGAGCTTCTTGAGAACAAGACTTTCTATCGTCAAATTGAATATTCAGTGGATTCTTTTGCGCCGCATATAAAAAAGAAGATCATCAGCTCGATTTTATCACAGAACAAATTGAAGCTCGACAATCTTATGCCAGATGAATTCAAGATGCTGAACAAGAAGCTGTTTATGCATTTCAAGAGAGAAGGAAATCCACCAATACTCACCCATTATGTATCTGATGAATACAATGATGAGATACTCAATTCATTGAAAGCGAACGGGCTTGACAATTCTGCTGACGATCCAGTGAAAGTAATATATAATCCTATATATCTTGATGGTGCCGATGGTCTTATAAATCTGAATTATTATGATGCGCTCGCCGGCTGTCACATGGGAATATTCCCATCATACTATGAACCGTGGGGTTATACTCCCCTTGAATGCATGTCCTTTGGCGTTCCTGCTGTCACGACAGATCAGGCGGGTTTCGGCAGATATATCTCGGGACATCTCTTATCTGAAAAACCAGAAGATGAAGGAATATTCATCCTTGAAAGGATGAACAAAGAGCATAAAGAAGTGACTGAGAAACTGTATGAGATATTGCATAATTATGCTCTTCGAAAGAGATCAGACCGTGTGATCAATAAAATAAATGCGAAAAAGCTGGCCGCTGTGACAGATTGGAAAGATTTCATAGATAATTACATAAAAGCCCATAATCTGGCTTATGTGCGACATTTCTCTTAGATCAGCTGAAGAATTCTGATAGTTCCTTTGTTGAACTTGAATGGCTAAGTATTATCTTTATCACTGCCATAAGTGGTATTGCCATTATCATACCCACTATTCCCCATATCCAGTACCAGACGAACAGGCTGATGATTATCCATATCGGTGAGATGTTGAGCCTGTCACCAGCGATCATCGGTTCTAATATGTTTCCAAAGATTATCTGTACTAATGTCAATGCAGCAAGCAGCCATATCACATCGAATCCAATCCCATACTTCAACAGATAAGTGGAGATAGCGATTCCTACTGCGACGAATGAACCTATATTTGGTATGAAATTAAGTATGAAGATGAACACTGCAAGGATTATGACAAAATCCACTCTGAACAAGTAAAGTATCCCTGCGCTGACAAGCGCTGTGCCAAGGCTTATCAATATCTTGATATAAAGATAATTCTGTATGCTCTTCTCGATATCAGAGAGTGCAGATGTGAATTTCTTCATCTTTGTACGATTGAGCTGCTTCTTCAGATTATCGATTGTCTTGTTGTGAAATGGCAATAAAAAGATGGTAAACATGAGTGCTACAAAGAATTCTCCGACTAAAGATAGCAGGCCCTGCACAAATGTAGTGACATATTTTGTGATTTTATCTGCACTGAATATGTTTTTGATTGATGATAATTCAATGTTTATCCCGGTCTTGTCATTGAACAACTGTATGCTTTCTTTCAGGCTTTCCTGATAATCTGGAAGCTTTTTCTCAAACACGATCTTCTCAGTCGCGACAAGTGTTCCGATCACATATATCCCGACAAATGTGAGGAACACAAGCACCACAAGGATGACTGGATAAGGTATCTTGAATTTACTGCATAATCTTATGACAGGCATCAGGAACATCGTCAGAAGAATCGCGATAGCAAATGGCCGCATGAATGATTGGAATGTCTTTAGAACTATCGCGAACAGGACTATGCCGATGAAAATGATTGATATATCGACATATCTATTACGTGCCATATCTGTAACATATTATTTTTGCATATATAAATATATCTAAGATGTCGGGAATACTTTTTGATCATGCAAAAAATAAAATCAATCTCATGATATGATGGTCCCTTTGAATTCTTCGCCTTTTATGAAATTGGCAAGACCCTTTAGATCATCGCCTTTTATCATCCCGACGACCAATCCGAGTTTCTGGGCTTTTTTCGCAGCTATC
This sequence comes from Candidatus Woesearchaeota archaeon CG11_big_fil_rev_8_21_14_0_20_43_8, assembly GCA_002762705.1. Lineage (GTDB taxonomy): Archaea > Nanobdellota > Nanobdellia > Woesearchaeales > CG08-08-20-14 > CG08-08-20-14. Next base: position 8,126 of record PCVE01000128.1, read on the forward strand.
GGATCGAACGGCGCGTTCAATCCCGGAGACCATTCATCTCCGACTATCTTTCTGAGTTCCGACCAAGTCATCTTCTCGATCTTCTTCGCGTCAGAAAATTTCTTTGGATCCTTGTCATAGACATAATCGACATTGCTCATATTCACAAGCCTCTTCGCGCCGAATCTCTCTGCGAGTAGAACTGCATCGAAATCAGTAGAGCATCCAGGTTTCCATCCTGCAGCGACGATGATATCTTTTTTGAAGTCAAGATCAGCAGTCGGATCAGTCACGACTTTAGCTTCTGTAATATCTGATCCTATCATCGCTCTTACTAATTCTGCATTCAGGTATGTTGCTTTTATGCCGATCCAGTCGAGCTCTGGATCAGATTGTACATCAAGTGTTCTTGCTGCCGTCTGATAATTCCTTGCAGTCATGCCGCCCCCACATACTATTATCAATTTGTGGTCTACGATAAGAGAACAAGCTATCTCTCTAAAATGCTTTAAAAAATCTACATCGATATCTTTTGGCACCACCATCGATCCACCAAGAGAAATGACTGCGATATCTCGTACCATTAAAATACACCCCCTAACTTCCCATGCCTATGAATGTGACTCCTATGATGATTATGCCTATGCCGATCCATTTCAACTTGTTCATCTTCTCTCCAAGGAACCTGACTGAAAACAGGCTCGCCCAGATATAGCTTGTCGCGACCAGCGGATATACAAAAGAGAGATCGCCTATCCGAAGGGCCAATATGAATATAGCTGCGGATATCACATAAGTCACAATGCCTAAAATAAGGTGATAATTTGTGATCAGCGCTTTTATATTCAGCTTTATCCTATCTGAGCCTTTCTTTAGTATGATCGCACCGATGCTGCCTATGAATGTAGCAAGCACAGCAAGTCCGACAGTGAGCAGTCTTATCGTGATCTTCATTCACTCCCCATGCTTATGAATATGACTCCGATGACAAGTGTTCCTACTCCAAGCCATCGCCATACGCCGATCGTCTCATCCAAAAAATATTTCGCTATGATTGTCACCCATACATAACTTGTCGCAAAGAGTGGATAAAGCACAGAGACTTCACCACCACGCAGGGCAACAATCATCATGATTGCCGCGATCGCATATATGATGCATCCAATTATAAGAAAATAATTTTTGAGTAATCCGATGATATCAAAGACCATCCTGTCTGCGCCAAGTTTTAAGAACAATTGTCCGCTCGCAGTCACAAGAGTGCATATAAGGATAAGGATGATTGCCCATGTCTGTGTCTTCCTCTCTTTCTTCTTTGCCATTTCAGATCTACTCTTTTAGGAGTATCTCAACAATTATGGCGAAAGCCGGTCTTGTGATGAGAACTCCGATTGTCACTCCAAGTATCGTTGTCAACGCAAAACCTTTCAAAAGACCAGCACCAGCGAACAGCAGCGGGAACATCGCAACTACAGTGGTGAAATATGCACCGAATATGATGAAGAATGCGCTTTTGATCCGTTGTTTCCATGTGCTTGCAGTTTTTTCTCCTCGAAGGGTCTCATCAATTATAACTATCTGATGATCGACTCCTGTGCCGACAGCGATAATTATACCTGCAATCGCTGCGATATCAAGATTCCAACCTATAAGTCCTGCAAGTCCAAGCAATAATATTATCTCTGTAAGCATCGTAAGTATCATGGCTGCGATGACTTTGATTTTCCTGTATCCAAGGAACACAACGACAAGGACCCCTATGACAGCAAAAAGTACGATCATAATCGCATTGTCGAGAAATTCTTTTCCCAAAACCGGAGAGATATTATCTGCTTTCACGATGTCAAGGCTGACCGGAAGGCTTCCTGTCTTTAGTATTGTCTGAAGTTTTCTCATGTTCTTCAGAGCGTCAGTCATAGCTGCCTGTCGATCTATTCCAGATCCAGGACCTGAGATCATTATATCTGTCGTCGGTTTTCCGCGCAGCTCTGATCCTATATTCAAAGTATCAACGAGTTCATCATCCATATAAAGATCCAATGGTTTGCTGAGATATTTCTGTCCATTATCTTCGACAATCTCAAGTGGTTCGGTTGTATCTGCCTGTCGCTTCGCTGCTTCTGCTGTGAGGCTTATCGCGAAACGGAACTTACATATCTGTCCTCCGCCGCTCACGGCACCGCAGCCGCTATGTGGATCTATCCCTGCGCAGTCTGCTGTCATGCAGACATAAGTGATATCCTGTCCACCCCTAAATACGCTGGTGTTTCCTATCTTCGCTTCGAATTTTCCTTGTTTTGAGAGCAGCTCTTTTACTTCTTCTTCATTCGCGCCAGCAATCTCGACTACGACAAATGTCTTTCCTTCAAGATCTTTGCTTGTCTTGACGATGACATCACTGATGCCATAGACATTGAGCCTCTGTTTCATATTATCTATCACAAGTTGCATATCTGCAATTGAAATCTCTTCTTTTGGTTCAAGCATGACCCTTGTACCGCCTTGCAGATCAAGTCCCTTCCTCAGATTGCTTCTTGGCGCCTCAAAAACAGTTATGCCGATATCTTCAGGCCCAAGTGATTCGATCCTTGTTTTCTGGACCTCTTTTTGGATGGTCTTGTTTACAGTCGCGTTCAATTCTTCATCGAATATCTCTTCAGTTACATTGACTATCTCAGTTTCATTTAGATAAACAACTTCTGTTTTCTCTTTGACAAAAAGGATATATGGTGCGCTTGCTTTATTGGTCCTTATAGTTACTGTGTCATTCACTATCAGACCAGCTGTCACCTTGTAGAAATCCTCGACGGATTTTATTGGTATCTGATTTATAGCAAGTATCTTTTCTTTGCTCACTGGTGGTGCAGTCGGTTTTGGACTGGTCATGCCTGCGATCTCTGCAGAAGAATTTCTGGAGATAGTCCTTATCGTCACTCCATCGGCTTCGAGAACTGGATGGATGGCTAAGACAGCAAGGACGATAAATATCAATGCGAGTATGATCCTCCAATTTGTGAGGGCTTTCTTGAGTTTTGGATTCATCTTAATTCTCTCTCTTTCTTTTCTGCATACATTGCGAGTATGCCAGCATTCTGTATCCATGTGTTTACAAGATCAAGTAGAAGCCCGATGAATATTATCATCATGATCTGCTTTAATGTATCTGACTGGCTAAGGAAAAGCCCGATAGTGACAACAGTCAATGTTGTCATTGACATGAGCATTCCTGGTTTCATGGATGAAAATAATCTTGTGTATACATTGCCTTCTTTGTTCTTCAGCACTCTTGTCGAGAGCAAGATATCTGTGTCGACTGAATAACCTATAAGCATAAGGAAAGCCGCGATCCCTGCAGACGAAAGTTTCATACCTAGCAAGTTCACGATGGCAAGAGTCTCGATTATATCAGATACCGCTGCCAATATGACTGCGAAAGATGGCACAAAAGTCCTGAAATATAACAAGACGACGATACCCATGAAGACAAATGCGAGCACAAGTGCAGTGACCAATTGCCTAAGAAAGCTCTCTCCTAAGGATGAACCAGTCTGTTCGATAGAATAATCATCTTTCTTGAGTTCACCAGTCACCTGTTCTATAACATCAATCAAAGATCTCTCATCGATGTGAGATGAAGCTTCGATGATCGCTCCGAACTGGACTCCTTGCTTTCTGAGTTCTCTTATCGTAATCTCATTCTTTCCGAATTGATTGCCAAGCAGAGATTCAAGCTGTGGGATATCGATGATCTCTTCGCCATGGATAGTTATAGAAAGTCCACCAGCAAGGCTAACATCTTTTGCGAAGAATTCGCCTGTCGTCGAATATTGATATCCTATCTGCGCGACAGCGAGCACGAGCAGGATGATTGGTAAGACCATCATATATTTGAGGTACTTGATATAAAAACCTTTGAGTCCAGTCATGTTATAAATCTGTTTTTTATTATTTACTTTATCTTCAGATTTATGCTCATGTATTTTTTCAGTTGGTTGCTCTTTTGCCTGATGTTCAAGCTTATTATGCAATCGTTTCTGAACTCCCTTGTTTCTTGCCATCTAACCCCTCGATATAATATATAGTAATACCTTTTTAGGAGTCTCGATACTGATTTATAAATATTTGTGTTGAAGAGGCTAATGTGAAACCCTAGCAATCCTGATGAATATCAGGATTGCCGATTGGCTCATCCTGATGAGCCGGTCAATATTATACGCAATAACCCT
>PCVE01000138.1:0-2598 GCA_002762705.1 Candidatus Woesearchaeota archaeon CG11_big_fil_rev_8_21_14_0_20_43_8
TGGCTTATGCTGTATGTCGTGTTCGCGAAAAGCACATCCGGCCTTGTGAGGTCTATCGCGGTGACAAGATAATCTCCTGCGCAGTCATTTGTGGAATTGTAATTGTTGACTATATTTCCAGAACCATCAGCAAGCACGCTCTTTGGATAATCATATGCATGCCCGCCGCGTGTCATGTCTTCTATATACAGCCGCACGTACTTACCGGCCGTGAACCTTGTGCCGGTTATATTGATAAGATCATAATTGCCATATACTAAAAGATCTGTCGAGAGTGTGGCCTGCAGTGTGACTGTATAGTTTGTCGAACTGTTCTTGGTCGGATCAGATCGCAGATAAGCGATGATATCATAATTAGTGATGTTATCATTTCCGACATCCGCTATCGTCGTAGTATTGATGCCGCCAGTGCTGTTCGTGATATGGCTCTCAGAGAACACGACCTGGCCAGTAGAATTCGTTATGTTCACGATGACTGTCGCTCCGCGATCAAAGAAACGGCCGATAATATAAACAGTATCACCATCATTATAGTTTCGGCTGTCAGCCATGATGATCTCTTTTACGAATTCGAAAGATTCTGTATCATTTAGATTCGGATATGATGAATCGATAGATAGGATCGTGTAATTATCATATGATATCCCGCTCAGATAGATTGATTTGTTGAAACCGCCAGTGGAATTCGACAGTACATAAAGCGGATAGCCGGCGATCGATACATCATCGCTGTCTTTGACATCGACAGATATATTTTCTAATGGTGAGAAGCCATAGCCTTCAAGACCGACGGTCTCACCTTCCTTGTACCAAGGATGATCCACCCATGTATCTGCTTCCTTTGCGATCACAGTGAACACAGCGCCATCTGATTTGCCTGGATTCTCCGGCTGGGTCGCATTGATGCCATAGTTCCCTGTCGTCGCATTGTAATCGACGAAGAATGTGTCGTTGATTCCGCCGGTCGAATTCACTTCCAGAAGCACAGGGTATCCAGCAAGCAGCACGCCGTATGGATCAGTGATATTGTAGCTCACGTTCCCCGGATAGTCCCATTGAAGGCCTGTGATGATGACTGTGTCGCCTTGTGTATAAGATGATGAATCTGTCTGTATGATGGCGGAGATCACGTTGAATATGCCCTCGATGCTCCTGGATGAATTGATGTCTTCAGTCGCATTCATCAGATACATGCCAAGGTCTGGGCCAGGATGAATTGTCCAGGAAAGATTGATTCCGCCAGTGGAATTTGACATGACTATTGCGGGGAACACAGTGCCGTTCGCAGGATCCATAGATGGATTGAATACGATAAGAGTCACATTTGTGTATGCATCAAATCCTCCTCCGAAGATATGGACGGTCTCGCCTTCGACATAATCATCTTTATCAGTATCTAACGCAAGCGAAGCATATGTCACTGAAAATGATAACTTCTCTGTATCATTTATGTTGCCAGTCGTATCGTTTGCGAATATCGTGACATTATATGTTCCGCGGACAGTTATGTTGTTGAAATTGCCGCTGTAGGTGCTGCCTGTTCCGGACCATGACATCGTCACATTCATGTGCGTGCCGTTAGGGAAAGTCACCATGGCGATAGCAGTATCAATCCCTATGTTATCGACGATAGTCGCATTGAAATAAGTATATGATCCTATTGAGTTTGGATCTGGATAGATTTCTATCCCGAACACCTGCGGCATACCGCTGCCAGTTACATTGAATACTGTATAGTCTGAATCATCTATATAATCTGATTTCTGCGCAAGCGAATATGCATAATACCAGCCGAAAGGCTGGCCTGTGGAATCGAAATCATATGACGCGCTGCCAGTTGGAGTCGTCTGTATGTCGCTCACGACAAGAGTCTCCTTGTGGTAGCTTGTGATAGTCGGTCCAGGGTATGCGTGTTTCCTGATGGCTTTGACGCCCCAGAGATTGGATTCGTCGTTGTTCGTCGGCTCGTAATACGCATAGAATGTGTTGTTGCAGACGACATAGTCGCCATTCGCGTTTCTTGAGCCAAAGTAGACTTTGCCAGGGAATGGATATGGATCACCACTCCCGGTTGAATCAACAGCCAATCCTATCTGCGTGTGGCTTGCATCGTATCTCCAGCATCTGGTATTTGGCTGTGTCGTCGCGATCGCGATGTACTGATAATAATTCGGGATATAATATCTCGTGTCAAGCTCATATTCCGGCAGGAAAGTCACTGACTCACCGCCATCCCCATCAGCGATCTGCGTGACACCGACCGGCTTGTCTGATACTATATGGAACGCGTCTTCATTACCTGTGTTCCCAAGACCAGACCAATGGTCATCCTGTCCTGCATTAAGTATGGTCGAAGAAGATGTGCCATCGCTCCTGTAATATGTCACATTTGTATTGTCATATAACGCGCCTATATCCATCCTTGTGCCAGGGACACCCCACCAGTCATTGGCGGGTGGATGCATGACGAATGAATCTCCCGGGTTAGTGTTGTCATGCACGACAAGGACAGGACATGTTGCATCTACCCATACTGCATTTGGAGCGTCGACTACGTTTCCGGTCCCGGCGATATCTCTTGTGACTGTGGTCGTCTGG
>PCVE01000138.1:2663-12049 GCA_002762705.1 Candidatus Woesearchaeota archaeon CG11_big_fil_rev_8_21_14_0_20_43_8
CACTGTTGCGTCACAATACGGCGCGAACACATGCCATTCATCTTCGTATCGTCCGATAGAATAGATGAATGTATCAGACGCATAGCTGATCGGCGTCAGAGCGTCTGTCACTGTTCCATCACCGACTCCCATGAATGGACCATACGACCAGACCGAAGCGTTCTGCGCGTATTGCACGTTGCCGTATGACGCTGTGCTCGCGTTATTGAGCAGATCGAAATCAGTCAGTATCGATACTGTGTTTCCATCCACCATGCTGACCACATCCAGATTACCGATAGTGTCCATCCGCTGTGAGACAATATATTGTGTCGGCGTGAGTACGCTGTAATTGAAAGTCTCCATCTTGTCGCTTGCAGGCGTCGATGCCGCGCTGTTATTATAATAGACATAGATCATCTCAGTCGAACCAGATGGAACAGAAGGGACCTGCACCCAAAGAATGGCCCTCTCGCTTCCGCATCCGACCGAAAGTGAGTCTTCCAGATAGAAAGGTATCTCGTCGTTTGTGCTGTTGACCACGCGGATATCTGCGCAGTCAGATCTCATCCTGCCATCTGCGATCGCCGCTGCGGTGTCAAGAGTCACATTAATCTGAAACTCTGAAAGATCGTCGAATCCGTTCTCTGTTATCAAGTATGGCTCTCTTATTCCCCAGGATGGATCCCACCATCTGACAAGGTAGCCGCTTCCAAAGATATTGGTCTCGTTTATGAAAATAGCATCGGAATATACTGTCGCGCCGATCGGCCGGCCTAGAGAAGTCTCGATGCTGGTCGTGATCGTACCGGCCTCACCCTGCTCAAACGCAGGAGCGCTCGTAGACACGTCGATATACAGCTGGTTGTCAGGGACTTCGGCATAGTCTGTCCCGTTCAGCGGCTCATGACCTGACGACGTGCCGTCGCAGGAGACATTGTAGGAATAATTCCCAGAGAGCATGAAGCTTCGGTTGTATTCATACATCTCTGATGTCGAATTATACGGCATGGATAGCGTGACGCCTGGATTGAAGCTTATATTGCACCAGTCGCCTGCGCCTTCGACTGGATTTCCGCTTATCCTGTTTGTGTAGTTGGCGAAGAATTTCAGCTGCTTGCCAGTCGTCCTGTTCGTGTCGCCGCCCATGGGCCCATTGGCATCAAAGATGACAAGCTCTGAGTTATCCGAAGCTGAATAATTCGAGAAACCGCTCACGTTGAACAGAAGTGTGCCTGCTGAATAATCAAGCAGGTTGCATGCCGGCGGGAGGCAGAGTGTTCCGTCTTTTTCGACAAGCGGCCATTCGATGAAACCAAGCCCGTACAGTGTGATGTCCGCTGAGTGGTTCAACGCAGGAGCCGATATGGAATCAAGAGACACCGCATTCGCAATTATTGTCAAGGCTCCATCGAGATTCAGCCCTTCGCTGAGATCGATCGCTGCTGTGAAATTTATCATTCCATAACCCACTCTCCGGATGAAAAAATTTGGGATGTTCTGCATATCGACAGTAGATAGATCAGTGAGATCACCACCAAAAGATATCGCTTTGATGACACTCAATGTCCTCTGCGCAGATGTATTCATCAAATCAGCGAGATCATAGCAACCTATGCTCCAATTGTGCCGGCCGAGACCAAGTGAAGCCATGCTCATGTTCATCTGGGCTCCGACAGAGACACTATCGTTTGTGCGTACGACTGTCCTATCGACCGCAAGCGAGCAGTTCCTGATGCCAGTGAAATCATCGACTCTGAAACTGAAGATCACATCGCCATCGATATCACCTGAATTGTTCATGGGAGAGAGAAGAGTTATCGAGGGTGGCTGGTCAGTCACCGTGAAAGTCGACGAAGTGATATTGTCCAAACCAAGGGTATCATTCGCATACACAACAACAGAGTATATCCCTGCGACAGAGAGATTCTCAGACGTCAAGGTGGTATTTTCTAAAAGTGTGTACATGAGGCTCCCATTTGGATAAGAGATATTTGCATATGTACTATCGAGATTCACGTCTGTGATAGTCCAGTTGAGATCAAAGCTATCGACACCATAGTATCCAGACAGAGGTTCGATCATCAAAGAGATAGATGGCTGGTAGTTGAAGATCGTGAATGTCAAGAAAGTCACATTGCTATTGCCTATTGTATCTTCTGCATACGCAGTGATTGAATATATCCCTGCAAGAGAAATATTCTCCGGTGTCAATGAGGTATTTTCTGTGAGTGTGAATAATAGGCCTCCAATCGGATCTGTGACATTCGCATATGAATGATCATAATTAGTATCCGTGACGGTCCAATTGATATCAAAGCTGTCGACCCCATAATCCCCCGATGCTGGTTCGATAACAAGAGAGATCGACGGCTTGTCAGCTTCGACATCTATCTGACGTGACGAATCAATAGAATAGACAAAGATATCATCCAAATATGCCTCTACTTTCCCTGCTGGAGTGCTCTCGCAATCTGCGATGATGCTGATGCCGTCAGTGTCTCCTCTCGCACCCAATCCATAAGTGGCCCATTCATGATCCAGATCCAGCATAATATGGTTCCATGCGCCGATCACAAGAGAAGTGGCCAGATTTTTAGTCTCGCCAAACCCAGACTGTGTCCCGCCAAATTTCAGCACGAGCTGACTTGTCCCGTCGCTGATCTCCATACCAAATATCTCACAGCTGCTTACTGGATACACCCATGCGGAGAATATGTCATTATCGTTTGAGATAGCAAGGCCTTCTCGTCTCATCCAACCGTCTGAACTCCCCAGGGTAGTCACATTGAGCGCTAACTCCTGTCCGCTGCGCACTATCCCATCATGAGTATAATGATAATTAGTGCCGCTATGCTGTCCAGTCCGCCAGGCAGAGCTTATCCCACCTTCAACCCATTGTCCAACAGCGATTATATCACCTATATCGACACTGAAATCCTCGATCACACCGATACTGCCTTCATATGTATTTCCAGCAATGTCAGACACGCGTGCTCGGATAGCGTAGTTTCCAGTCTTCTGGAAGATATGCGTGTCGCTCCAGTCAAGACCCGGTGAATCGACTACAGAAAATTCCCCCCAGGTGATATTCATAGTGGAGTTTGTATCATAAGATATTTCTATGCTGCTACTATCGATACCTGAGACAGAATCAGAACAGTTGCCGCTGATATCCACAGATGCGCCATACAATGATGATTCATCGATAGTGATATTCAATATAGGAGCAGTGCGATCTATCTTGAAAGTTATGCTTTGATTGACCTTGTTGCCGGTATTATCAGTCGCGCGCACATACAAGATGTAACTTTGCGTGCTATCTGTGACATCAGCATCAGAAGTTGTCACATCATAACCAGTCCCTGATGTGCCGATATCAGATGACCAGTCAGTCGCCCAGAGTGATCCTCCATTTTTCCATATCCTCCAATCGACAGATTGTATTCCAGATGCATCTGATGCGCTCCAATTGAAAAAGTCAGTCAGTTCATAATCATTGTCCAAAGAACCGTCTGCCTGATTCCAGTCTACGGCAATGACAGGTGATGTCATGTCGACGATGAATGTCTTATTCATATACGAGAGATTGCTGTTCCCGACTATATCAGAACACCTTACATTATATGCGTATCTCCCTTCAGGCACATTGAAGATGTAGAAATTATTTGTGGTAGAGGAAGTTATAGAGCTATTGGTCTGGTTTATGGTCCATGCGCCAGTGATATTTGTGTAAAGAGAACAATTCTTGAAAGGTGAACTGTCTGAAGGCACATATCTCACATTCACAGTCGATGTCAAGTAGTGTCCATCAGGATATGAAAGCGACACTGATGGTTCAGTCGTATCCACAGTGAAACTTCGCTGATTGAAATTAAGTTGCGGGATAGAATCATTCACATATACAATCACAGTGTTGACGCCTTCTGTCGCATTGAACAATGTCGAATCATGGAGAGGGCATGAGCCTCCGGAACAGACAGTGATATTTGTCCCATCTGCATCAAACCACCAGGAATCATAGCTTTCTGAAAACGTGACATCCAGCAGACGTTCTATGGAACCATAGAATGTATTGGTCGGCAGATTTATGATAACACCGACAAGAGACGTATCAAGATGAAAAGTGTTGTTCGCAGATGCCATCGAACTTTGGTTCTGATTATCGGTGCATTCGACATTCCATCCATAATCACCATCGGGAAGCAAGGATAAGTTAAACCAATTGATGAAACCATTATCTATACTTGTATTTGTCATGTTCCTAAGGAATGAACCGGAGAAATCGCCAAAGAGACTGCAATTAACGACACCATTATCATCAGTGACAACGTATGTGAAACTGACATTGTTATCGACAAGATTCCCAGATGGAGATAATAACTCAATCACAGGCGGATCATCATTGATCTCTTCAGATGCAAGATAGAAACCAGGCTCGGTCGGCACAGTCTGCTGTATCTTGATATCATCATAGAATGCATCGACCCTTCCTGGATGAAGCGCAAGATAACCAGATCGGGTGGGAGACGCGTCAGTCACATTATGATATGTCGTGCCATCAAGCCGATAGACAAAATTTCCCCCATACATCCGCAGATAAAAATTGATCCATTGCTGATATTTCAGCACACTGCTGCTCGCGGTCCATTGCGTCCCGCCATTCTCGAATATGGAGACATCTGAAGTTGTCTGGAGTCTCTTGAAGATCAGATATCCAGTGCTACCCCATTCAGATGACATACTTTGAGACCTTGCGAAGATACCAATGAAATCATCCCTTGGCGGCGTGCCGCTCAATGTCAGGTTGACATACATGCGCATGCGCATCGTGATGTTGTTGAAGATGATACCGTTTATGTACGAAGAACCATAGTCGCCAACACCGGGATTTCCTTTGTACACTTTATTTCCAGAGAGACTTACTACTTTCCACTCGCCAGGCTGCTGATATATCTGCCACCTGGGTGATCCTGTCGAACCGACAGCGTAGCTTTCAAAATCATCATAGAAAAGATATATCTGCGAGAGATTCTTTGTTGGCGTAGGCGCATCAGGATTGCCATAATATAAAGTGATATTATCATATGCTGAATTCGGCTTTATCTTTCGTGGACAACGAAACAATATACGCGTTGCGGAACCATCGCAAGAAGAAGAATTATACCATTCAATCGGCACGTTGGCAGACCCATCCCACCAGACTACACGAAGATCAGAACAGTCGCTCTTCATCTTGCTCTGTGATATCAATGTCGCTGTATCAAGAGAAATATTGAATGTATAATTCGCAGGGACCATCTGGTTGAAACTATTGTTCAGGTAGACACCTCTGCGATATTCCCAACTTGTGTTCCACCATCCGACACTCTCACCAAAACCGGGGTCATCTCTGGTAAGGACAAAAGAATATTCTTCTCCAGGTGTTATGTCCATCATGAAATCCCATGAACCCATACATATCTCAGACAAGAAATCCCATTCTTTGCATTTATACAATTCTGTGCCTTTCGCGACAGCAGTGACTACAGCAGAATCGAATTCCAGATCTTCTGGATCTATCGCATATCCTTGTGTCCATCTTTTGTCATCTTCAAGCGACCCGATCCTAAGCGAAGCGGTCTTGTCTGAGAGGTTACGGAAGACCATCTTCTTCACTGGAAGGCCATCGATGACTATCTCAGCATCACCAGTCATGTCGTCTACTCCAGACAAGTCCATCCCGATCGCGTTTCCCTTTTGGTCTTTTACTGAGAAATGTCCAAGGAATGCTAGTCTCTTGAGTTCAGATGGGACATTCAGATGAGATGCTTTGATGATTTTTTTGGGGTCTAAGGGTGCGATTATATCCGGAGCGGCTGATGCTTCAGCAGTCACATTGAATTCCGAGCGGATGAGATATGTGTTTAGTCCATCTTCGTATGTGGCTTCCACTGAATGTGACCCTTCTTGTGTAGGATAGAACAACGCGGCAAATCCATCTGCAGTCTCTTCAGCAAGCAGAAGATATCTGAAACCTTGTGGGTCGACAACTTCGATCTCGGCTGGACCTTTTCGCATCGAAATATTTTCGAGCACTAGTTTGATATCAATAGGTGCATTGATCTGACTGATCATCTGATGGATTAACCTAGCACCAGTCCCGACTTTATCTATCTTCGGGAACAATCTCTCTCCAGACAAAGAATTAACATTGACGGGAGCGCCGACACCTATCCGAAATGTCTTGTTTTGTGCGTAGGGGACATTCCAGGATAAGTTGCCGACACGCCCGTCATTGTTAACGGAAAATGTGACGTTGTAATCATCTCTATTCGTGATATCGTATTCAAGCCCATCTATCATCCAATATATCTTCAGCTGGCTTTTCAGCACTGGCGCGATCTCGACATCGAGACGCAGGTCAGAATAAGCCATGTCGCTGTCTATCCAGACAATATAATCATCGCCATCCGGCTGGATGACAAGCGACGGCGCTGCAGTGTCATAACAGATAGAAAGATCACGATTGTCAGTGAGATCATATGTGAATCTGACAGTCTTCTCGGCTTCCATCGGAAGATCGAGCGAAGCATGACGAAAGATCCTGCTGCGCTTTATATCGGTAAGTCTTTCATCATTGATATAGATTGCATCATCATGGACAACAATGCCATGGTCATCGGTGATGACAAGATTCTCTGAGCTTCCCGGCAGTTTCAGTGATATCTGTGAGGCATCACATGCTCCGAGACAAAATGCGCTTATCTCTTCACACCATGCCACGCGTTGGTTTATCCGTGCGGGCCATTGGGTGATGCTTTTGGTCTTCACGTCCACTAAGAAATCATCTTTCTGTCTGCTACCTACAAAAAAATTAAGTGAAGAGAGCACATCATCGCCATCAAGAAGCTCGGCCAGATATGTGCCTGTCTTCTTTGGTGTGATCCGCAGATTCGGACCAGGCCCGAGCACGATCGAATCCTTGCCGATACTCAGACGGACACGATATGATCCGCCATCAGAAGATCTCAACTGGACCTCTTCACCAAGATCATACATCGGGCGGTCTGTGATGATCCGTACCAGACGTTCATTGACTGCGAATGATGTCTCATAGAGCAATTCATCGGTGCCTTTCTTATACAGCTGGACGAGATATAACCCTGGCTCCCTTGGGATGAACTTGATCCTGTCCTCGACTATACCAAGAAAACGGAACTCCTCTTTATCAGAAGAGATCATGAGCTCTGTAGAATCAAGCGATCTTAAGTCTGGAAAAGATAAAGAGACTGTCTCGCCCATCAGGAAAGTGTCCTTGTTAAGCTGCACAGGTACGCTGTTTCCAAAGACAAAGACAGAGAATATAGCGATAACTATAACAGATAATGACAGAATCGTTGTCGATCTACTTCTAACTCGATACCTCTTTTTCAATACAGTTCCCCTACGCACATTTTAAATAAAAATCAAAAAAACGAATATGATCAATGAAGTGGATTGTGCACATGGTGCACATGGACATAGCCTTTCTTTTTCTTCTTTTTCTTCCTAAGCAAGAGGAAGATGACTATCAAAAGGACGACAGCCGCGATCACAAGTGGGATTATCAGATCGAACCCTTTAATCTCGAGGATGAACTCACCGCTCGTCAATTTGAAGAGCGCGTCTTCTCTCTGCCCGTAGTATGCCTTGGCTTTAACTTTAGGATTATCGGCAAGATCAAGATCAGTCATCGCCTGACGGACATAGACTGTCTTTGTCTCACCCGATGGCACGACAGTGCCTTTCTTCGAACCCACAGTTTGCTTCGCCTCATCGATCATCACATCGACAATCTCTGCAGAGACAAAGGCATCTACCCCACCAGTGTTCTCGACAACCACTCCGAACGCGCTGTTCTTCTTATCATAATGGACCGAAGCGATCTTCACTTGCGAATTATCAAGTATCCGTGTGAATTCTATCTCTGTCGTGATGTCAAGGAGCTTTTCAAGAGAGCCAGATGATTCTCCATAGACGACAAAAAAATGCGCCTTCGCGCCAGATGCGATCTGCTCATCAAGCAGATATGTTATGGTCTTTGTCGCACCGCCTTCTATGAATATAGGTTCTGTGTCGCCGACAGTGAGATTTGTCGTGGTATCATAGACAGATATAGTCGATTTGAGATATGCCCCGACCTCGACACTGTTACGATAGGTCACTTCAAGGTTCCTGTTGAGTTCATTATACCGGACAGATGCGACTGTGATAGACAGATCATACTTCGGCAGATAGAAAAGATCAAGGCCTTCGACCTTCGACATCGCACCAGTCGGAACACGCGCGCTTCTTGCGAATTTGATATATGTCGTCACGCCAAGCTCTCTCTTGATGGTCGTCGCTGTCCTGACAAGATCGTTCCCGACAAGCACTGCCACTTTGATATCGCTTCCGGTAATATATGTCTTGGTGACATCTGGGATATTGTCCTTTCCGATGAACACCACTGGCTCAAGCCCACTCATGATCTCATCTTCGATGAACTCGCCATTCGTGATCACGATCTGTGTATGGGGATTGATCCCCCTATATTTTTTCACGATCTCTATATTTGTCGCGAACCTGTTGCCTTCATCGATGGTCTCAGGATCATACCCTGATAACACATCTCTCACTGCGCGATCAACGTGACCAATGATAGTCACTTTGTCGACGGTCGTGCTTCCAAGGAAATCCACGAGATCATCTATATTCAATTCATCAGCGAACAGGACATACGAATCAGATACGACAGCATACGATGCTGCGGCGATAGCAAGATATCCATATGAATCATCGACGATCAGAAAGTCATCGATGCCTTTATCCTCGACTATTCTTTTTGCAAGTTCAAGATTGACATTTGCGCTCTGCAGTCGTTCGACATTGAAACCTGCGGCTCTCATACTGCCTTCAAAACCAGCGTAATAGACCTGACCAGATTCCACAAGAAGATAATCCTTGTTTTTCTCCAAAGTCTGTAGAAATATGATACCATGTTTTTGGCTCACAAAAAAACTTGACTGAGAACCAGTCATCTTGGAATAGAGCATACCAGAATATACATCACGCCAGTCCTTCGAATTGATAAGCACAAAATCCTCAGTCGCCCCGGCCGCATTCACACTGATGCATACTGCGATAGAGAGGACTATCAACGCCAAAATTATATGAGAAAGCAGATAATATTTTCTCAGCCGCACCCCTTCTTCCATCCAAAAACCCCCAGATATAATATTATTATATGAATTGCCTGCTTTTTTTAAATGTTACTAAAGCGAGCGGGAAAAATGGACCTGATGAGCATTGCGTATAAGTCGCCCTATTTTATTTAGTCAATCGAAAACGACCACCCCCTGGTCACAGACCAGTGGCATAATTCGCAAAGCGAATTATAAGTTTGC
>PCVE01000135.1 GCA_002762705.1 Candidatus Woesearchaeota archaeon CG11_big_fil_rev_8_21_14_0_20_43_8
ATGTGACATGTCTACCTCCGTCGAATGTGTCGCTTACTATCGATCCTCCGTCGCATGTGGAGGGGATATCCTGAATGCTTACATATTGCGTCCCCCCACCAGATCCTCCTGAAGGCACGAGCGTAGCTTGCATGTTCGATTGTTGCCCAGTGGTCACGACAACGTTCTGGGTGAGATCGATGAAACCTATCTTTGTTATCTTCACTGCATGCGTTTTGGCCGCGACATCTGATATCATATACATACCATTCACATCACTTATACCTACTAAGATGTCGTCGAGAAAGACCAAAGATTCCGTCGGAATGGTAGTAACACTAATTGATCCAGTGCCACTTCCGTCCCCGGGTCCTTCTAAAGGATAGTTTTCGCTATTCTGGAATCCGTTGTCTGATATGCATGTCGCAAGCAGGCATATCTTCAGCCCAGATCCAGTCTTTTGCGTCTGGTACATCTCGAAATACTGCGGATCATAGCTGCCTGGCTTATCCCATGCCGTGATTGTGAGCGTGCTCCCGTTGCCTTCGCATGTGACATGTCTACCTCCGTCGAATGTGTCGCTTACTATCGATCCTCCGTCGCATGTGGAGGGGATATCTTGCAAGTTGATGTATATAGTCTGGTTTCCACCGCCTGAACTTGTGTCGATGTTCATATCCACAGTATCGCTTATCCGGTTTCCATTCAAAGTATAGAACCGATGATCACCTGTCATGAGGTATGCTGTCAAAGTATGCTGGCCATCAGGTAGGCTGGTCAGGGTATAAGTATTTTGAGGGGTGTGCACTATGTCGATGCCATCAAGATATATATGTGTATGGCCTTCGCCAGGCACATGGATGCCTGGGCTTGTGAAGATAAAATTAGTCGTCAGCAATACCAGCGATACATCGCTATTGTCCACTGTAGCCTGTAGGTCGAGCGTAGGAATTGGATCTCCTGGTTGCAATTCATATTCATTGCTGTTCCCATCACGAATCCAGATATTAGTCACTCCGTCAGGAATACCTTGGTCATCAGGGAAATATGGATCACCTTGGTCGAAATATTCTACCGGAAAACCAGTGCTTTTCAGGCCAGTGTCTGTGCTTGCATGACAGACATAATCATATAATCCATGGCCAGCAACAGTATGTGTGATTGTCTGACCAGTGCCTATGTCGTTTCTTATGCCTGTTGTCGCATCGACAACTTCCCAGCCCACAGTGTAAGGTAATCCGGCGAATGCGCATTGATATGTCCCTGTAAGTCCATTACCAACAATAGGGATCACCTCTGGATTCCACGCTGAATTTCTAAGGTCGATATGCAGATCTCCCCTATATAGCTCAGCAATTTGATCATTATATATCTGACAACCAATGTGATAGAATGAATTAGTTGTGAATGTGTATGTTAGAGTGTTTCCAGTCTGGTCGAGGATCTCTGCCTCATTTGGATCATCTGCGATATCACCATCGTCCGATCGTATGAACCAGTCTCTAAGCAAGCTGTTCTCCGGATCCATTTTACAACTGAATGTGTATGTTCTTGTAGCCGGATCTGCTGAGACAACACGCACATATACATTAGCAGGTCCAGTTACATGCGCGTTGATTCCTGGAACTATCGCAAGCATCACAAGGAGCAAAATCAAGAAATTGATGGATCTCATGTTTTCCTCTCCTTTAGCTTTGCAGCTATCTTCGCGATATGCTCTCCCTGGAACATCGCTGCATCTAGCTCATTTTCGCTAGGCATCCGTTCGCCCTTTGTCCCGGCGATTGTCGAAGCGCCATATGGCGAACCACCAGTTATCTCATCAGTCCTCATCTGCCCAGGAAATGAATATGGGAGACCGACAATCACCATACCTAAATGAAGCAGTGTCACATGAAAACCCAATATAGTCGATTCCTGTCCTCCATGCTGTGTCGCTGTGCTTGTGAAGACTCCCCCTGGCTTTCCGATAAGAGAGCCTTCCAACCACAATTTCGCTGTTGAATCCAAAAACTGCCGCATCTGTCCAGACATATTCCCATAACGCGTAGGGGTTCCGAATACAATCGCATCTGCTTCAGAAAGATCTTCCAGTGTGCAGATCGGGATCTTTGATAATTGCTTCTTTATCTCCAATGCTCCCATCTTCTTCAGGGCCTCATCTGACAGAGTCTCATCAACCCTGCGAAGTATCACTTTCGCGCCTTCGACTTTCAGAGCGCCTTTCACGATAGCCTCCGCCATCTTATGTACATGTCCATACACCGAATGATATACGACGAGAATCTTCAATTTTTTTACCTCCTCTATCTTTTGCATGTGGGCTAGCCATACCAAAAACACATTTCATTAAAAAAACATTTATTTATTTTCTGCAAGAAGAGAAAAATTATTTGCCGCTTTAGAGATTTTGATTCATCTTATCATCTCGATTAAGTTTTTTGGTATTTGTTTAGCTGATCTATATACTCTAGTATAGAAATATTGACATTATCTGCTTCTTCAATAACAATTGAGGGATCTACGGGTTTGGTGAGGGTGGTTCTGGAAAAATCATCATGTATCGAACTCAACTTCAGGATCAGGACAAAGAAGAGCTGATCGACAAAAGAAATCATCGTGTTTACTATTGTTGTTGATTGGATGCATCACAAAGAATATGAAAATAAATTGGGGTATTGATCCCCAGTTATTCTGTTTCATTCACCATAAATCAAACTTTGAAGGTTTGAACTTACCCCCAAGTACTTGCTTTACAGTGCGGACTATTTGTGTGTTGGTCATCTCTGCCAGGTTTATGCCCGTCTTTTGCATCTCTTTTGTTTTCTCTATATCATGGGGTGTTATACCTTCTTTGGCAAGTCTAAGCATCAGAGTTGGCTTTGTAATTCCCGCATTTACATATGCATCAAACGAGAAAACTGTTGAATATGCAGCGCTGCCTTGTGATCTGGATCCTGCTTCGACATGCGGCACTATTCCATTCGCAATCAACTCTTCGATGGTATTGAGATTTTTTATTCCTGCTTTGAAGTAAGTATCAATCTCTGCCCCATGACCATATTTTGTTGATACTGATCCAGAATACTTGAAACCCCAAGATAGTCGGTCGACCATGATGCTTGTCGCTCTATTTAGTTCTGATTTGACTGCTTTGAGGTGGGATTCAGAGATCGCTTTTTTCACATTTTTCAGATATGGATCAGGCAGGCTTATGACTGATCTGACAAGATCATTGTGCACAAGTTCAGAATAACCTTTGGGTTCTCGCATTGTGTTTCTTTCTGATTGCCATAGTTCTGACCTCGCATATCCTACGAGCTTGCTCAGAAGAGGTGTTTTATCTGAAACTCCAGCAAGCAGAATTTTTATTTCTAGTTTTTTGTCAACGATCCTTCTTTCCAGGCTGTCATCACACCTGACTTCTTTTGCTCCTTCTTGTGTGACTATGTCTAACAGGTAACTAGTCCCATCTGCTTCTGTATTAACCTGTGTTTCATAAGAATTAATAATTGAATATTCCTGTTCCATCTCAAAAACCCCCTTTGTAAAGTATACCTTCAGGGTGGGTAACTGGGCATATAAATATTTTCGTTTAAAATCATCTGTGTATTCACTTTTCAAAAACATTATTCTTGTATTGTTGATAAAATGTTACCTAATTCTTCCGGAAAGTGCGTAGTCTTTTCAATGTATCCTAAATTTCCTGTGATATTTCCGGCTTAACCAAAAAACATTCCACGTTTTCCATTTTTCTTCCGTAAAACATACCCTCACGTTACTTTAAGCACCTCTGCTATCCCTTTCATCAAGGGTGGCTGTTTTGTCGCTCTGATTGTGTCAGCCGATCGGCAGCAGTCAGGCAAATCCTAAAAAAAACAGCTGCCTGTTGATCATGGGGTGTGAAGATGGGATTGATGAAAAAAACATTGTTTGTCGGTGGCATCGTCGCTTTGGTGGGCGGCGTTGTTGGTGGGACTTATGTGATGAAAGATAAAAGACCAGTGCAAGAGACTGTCAAGGTGCGCGATGGGTTCTATCGTTATCCTGGCGATCTTCAGATTGTCAGAGAGAATGTCGGTGGAGAGCTTGAGATATACCTTATCGACAAGAGACGATGCATAAGACATCCGATAAGAGAAGGTATGTATGTCGGAGATGACAAATATCTATTGAAAGGTGGATATGAAGCTGCGAAGAATGATATCAAGAAACGTATAATGAATATCAGTAATCTGCTTCGGGTGATTGGGAGATGAATTGGAAACAAGTCCAAGTTGATAAAGATGAAATCTAACTACGATGCACTGCGATCTATCGCAGCGAGGACAAAACGGTCTGGATACAGGCCGATGAAAAGCCATGTCGAAGATCTAGCAGAGTCGCAGAAGTCACTTGAAAGATGGCTTAGGTGGAAAAAGATACCTGTCTCTTTTCTGTATACGCCATATCGACTGCCAGAGATATTTGATAGATACAGGATTGGGATAATAGGTTTTCAGAAGATTCTTTCGAGTAACATCTTTGTCGCGGAAAGTATCCTCGAGCAGATGGCTGCGACAATCAATCATTCAGCAAAGAAGATGCGACTTGACAGCGAGGTGAGAGAACGGACTGATTCAGAGCAGAGAGTGATCTATCAAACTACCGATGTATTCGATGGGCTGGATGGCCCGGAGTCATTGGATGGTCATCGCAAGAAACAGCTGCGTTCGCAGGAGAACGAGATGAGACTTGCTTTGTTAGGGGCATCGATCGATGACCATTTCAATTTAAGAGAGATCATCGAGAGCGGATATCTTGAAGTCAATAGAAAGCTTGCTGGTTTTAGGATGGCCAGGTCAAGGACAGATGCATTGAATTATATAATCATGACTGGGCAGGGCCTGGTAGCGACGAATAACCCGCATTCGGAGTTATTTAAACAGCTGATACCGCGAGCCGCTGAGGATCTGGCGATCATCAGGGAAAGTATTAAATAGGATTAAATAACCTTATTTAATATTAAATAACTTGGTGATAAAATGGTATTGAAGACATTCAATGTGCATGAAGAAGTATACAAGAAATTTTCAGGGTTCTGCAAGGCCCATGGCCTTAGTATGAGCAAACAGGTGGATATGTTTATGCAGACAATGGTTGAAGAGGATCCGGAAGTAAGGGAAGATTATCTTGAAAAGCTTGAGAGACTCAGGAAAGGCCGGTTCATTCGAGTAGAGAATTTTGCAAAACGATATGGGTAATAATTATGATCTATTCGGTGGAGGTTACGGAAGAGGTAAATAAGACGTTTTTGAAGTTGGCTAAGAAGAATAAGAAACAGATGGATATTGTAAAAAAGAAAGTGAAACAAATTCAAAAGAATCCGTTGCATTTCAAACCTCTGCGTGGCGATATGTACGGGACTCGCCGAGTCCACATAAATAAGTCGTTTGTTCTGACATATGATGTTGATGAATGTGCAAAAGTAGTGAGAATTCTTGATTTCGATCATCAATGTAATCTATAAAGCACAATAATCTGGGACAATTATGTCACTTAAAAGTGGTAAATAAACGTCAAGTTTATATACTTCAACCCACATAATATAGATATCAAACTCAAAAAAGGGTGATTTCCTATGAAAAACATGAAAAATGCATTATACGGTGTTCCAGTCATCTTAGCACTAGTCGGGTGCGCAGGTACCCAGGTCAAGGATGAAGCTTATAAACCAGTGATAAAAGTCATACAATACCCGATTCTTGAAGTACCAAAGATAGAGGGTTGCGAGAGCAAATACAACGATAACGATAATCTTGATACAAGAAACGGCCAGAACGTCGATGTCAGCAATATGGACTGCACAAAGCCAAAAGTGGCAAGGGAAGCCATGAACCATCTCATGGATAAAGCCTATAATTGGGATGGCGAGCAGAAGACATATGATGCTAAAGACATCATCGAGAAAGCGATCGTAGAAGTCCCTGGATTCCTTGAGATGCTAGTCGAAGCTGCAGGGCCAGACAAAATGCTTTCAAACAAGGAAGCAGACCAGATGATTCCAAAATCGCAGAAGTTGCTAGAGCAGAGGATAAAGCAGATGCAGTACAACGCCGACCAAAAAGGGCAGCCATATGTACAGCAGAAGCAGATTCCTTATAATTCAAGACATAGATAATTTTTTTAACATCTCTTCTTTTTTTTGCTTTTTTTGGAAATCTATTCCATCCGGATCATTATCTGCGCTGCGAGGAATCCTCCGCTTCTTATCCTTATCGCTGTGAGCGTGAACACAATCTGTCTCACTGGACCTATCTCGAACATGATCTCTTCTGGTTGATGCATCCGAAGCATGACATCGATTGGCACATCATCTATCTTCAATGTCGCTGTGTCACCGTATATTTCTTTCACGTCGATTGTCAGTGGTCTGTGATTCATCTCATACACGAATTCGATCGACTTTGTCTCTCCCTTCTTCAAAAGGAGCAGCACACGAGTATCGTGAGCAGCGACAAACTGCTCTTTTCTTATGCTTGAATGCAGCATCACACCCATGAGGAAGAGACCCATCTTTGTCTTCAGATATGTGAGTAATTTGCTTTTCTTATTCTCATCTTCCAATGATCCGATACCTATCTGTCTCTCGATGCTCTTGTCTACCATCTTGTAGATGAAACTTTTCATCTTTCTCATCTGCATATGACGGACAAGCATGGTGATAAGCACACCGCAGATCATCACGGCGAATATCGATATGATTATCAGATGCGATCTTTTGAATGTGAAGCCATATCCTTTCTCTTTAGGTACCATGATTATCTGATTCTGCTGCGCATCATCTTTTTCATCGGTCCTTGTGATATCAAGCGGCGCTGTGATCGAAACATATTCCCCTGGTTTCGCTTTGACTTCGGTATAGATTGTATCATATTCCACTGGAAACACCTTGACAAGAGAATTCTGCTGTGTTATTATCTGTGTGTCTTTGAAAGTGAACTGGCCTGCCAATGTCACATCGCCAAGCTTCTCTGCCTCTTTCTTTGTGAGTGTCTTTGTGGTCGTGCTCTTGAGTGTCCCATCGTTGCTAAACCACATAGCTTTCACTTCTGTTCCTTCTACTGGAACGCCATCTGATATGATTTTTCCATATATGACCGTCGGCAGCTGAGGTTGGTTGGTCGAGCCACTTGTCGTGAAAGAATAGAATGTCCCGCCATTTATGTCAGTCTCGCCCAATTCTTTGTCGATGCATATGACACCGTAATCATAAGTAGTAGCATACTCAAGCTCATTGATTGTGATGTCATGGCTCTTTGTCCATCGTCCTTCTTTTTTCACAAGTGAAGGAGTGCTTTCATCACTGTATACGACAGCCCCTTCACATCCTTCATCCGTCTTCCATATTATCCTAGCTGATCTCTTGTCTGGCTCTGCGCTTACATCTGTGATCAAAAATGGTTTTTTATCTGGTCTTTGATATGTGATCAGCTTTCCTGATTTTGTGACTGATACTGTTCCATCTGATAATGTTGAATTGATCACATAGATATATTGTGTTGATCCTGATAATCCCCATAGCATGAGCGCATGTGCTGAACTGAGCCTTCTGCTTGAGACTTTATTTGTTGTGGTCCGTTGACCATATGATATCAACGGATTTGTCGGTGTGTTGGTCATCCATTCAATGATGGCTGAATCGTATGATGGCGTGACTTTGATATTTGTGATCTGGATCCAATCACCAGATGAGCTTCCCTTTCCTTTGTGTATTGTGATCTTGTCTGGTATCTCGAATGGTCTTGTGCCAGGATCCGCATGCACAATGAAACTATCTCCTGAATCTGGAGCAGTGATGATGATCTGCGTTGCCGGCGCAGCAAGGATATATCCTTGCGTGAAGAAATAATAACCCGCTTTTTCAGCCTGCGCTTTTCTGTTGGCTTCTTCCTGGCTAAGTGTCAATGTCTCTTTTGTGTGGCTGTTGCCTTCATTATCTGTCCATGAGGCGATAATCTTTATCCCTTCTGCAGGTGTCCCATCTTCGTATATCACAGGACCATAGAATGAAGTTGGCAATGCTGGCTGAAGCGCATCGACAGAACACAATGCCAGCACGAATACAATAAAGATCAAAATTCTTCTTGAGATCATCTTTCAACAACCCATTCATCTGTCATGAGCATCTCGATCGCATAACCTTTTCCTCCACTGATGTAGGTGAGTGTATTGAATGATCCCTGTGGTTCATAGACCAGATATCTCTTCTCAAGCGAGATGTATTCATACATGATATTCGTCGAGTCAAGCACATCACCAAGAGCATTCTTGACCGTCACTTGTTCATTGTATGGATATCCGATATAATTCCATCCTGGATATAAAGTCATGCTGAATTCAGGCAGTTCATATCCACGGACGGTCAGTATGGCATCATCATTCATCTTTATCCAGTATCCTTTGCCTGGCTCGAGCCTGAACAGCGAGTTCTTCGGATCGAACACAGAACGTCTTGGATTGAAGATCATCCATGTTCCGCTCTCTGCGTCATAGTGATATATCTTGTCGTACTTGTTGATGATATCTCTCATGATGTATGTCAATGTGTTGCTCTCTGGGATGAATGGGACCGAGAACATGTTCCATCCCTGGTATAATTGTATCTGCGCTTCAAGAGCAGATGTCTGGTCGATGACTGTGGTGTTCTTAGATGATGATTCCATAAGATTTCCCTCGTTGTCTGAGACCCTGAATCTCACCAGATATGTGTCGAGCGGCAGTCCGTCTGTGTCCCAAATATAGCTGCATGTGCCGACTTTTCCATCTTCATCATTATCCATAATCGCAGGGGTCCATGTATCACATGAATCATCGTCTGTGATACATATTTCGCATCCTCTTAGGCCGCTGTGCACATCGGTAACTTCAGCAGACAATGTGATCTCACCTAGCAGGTATTTTGGAATGCTTGTCGTGAAGATGATCTGCGGAAGCACATCATCTGCGGAGATCATGGATACTATCGTGAAATTATGGCTTTCCTGGTTGCGCATGTCTGTCGCAGTGATCGCATAATAATATCTGCTGTAAATGTCTGTTGTCATATCTTCATAGTATGTTTTCGTTTTTTTGTTTATGCTCATGATAGGATACATGTCGCTTATATTATCGAATCGCGTATCCGAACGATAGATGTCATATTCTTTGAAATCCGTTATATCTATCTCATCCCAGGAAATATTGAGGTGATGTGTGCCAGTTATTTTATACACAGCTAATCCCTGCACAATTCCAGGCGGATAATCCGTTGAATGCGCAAGCACGAAGAAATCATCGCTTAGATCGATATCTGTGTAATTGAGACCACACTCGTCGATGGCCTTGATCCCTATTTTATATTGCCCTTCTGGAAGGTTCCATGTAGGCCATGCATAATTAGTTCCAATTATATCTGATAAAATTGGATGTGATGTCATGTCATCTGTGTATTCCAATACATATGTCACTGGGTCGCCATCAGGATCAACCGCTTCTTCCCAACTGATATTGATTAGCTCATCATATGGTGGTTCAATATATTCTCCTCCGTTTGGATATATGATTCTTGGTTTGGATGGTTTATGGGCTTCAGTATCCCAGATCGTCGCCGCTTTTGTCTGTACAACCATATTCTCTTTCCCAAACATATCGACTTCAGTGACAGCGACATAATAGGTTTCCCCAGGGGCATAATCTTTGCCTGGGCTTGGAAGTCCAAGAGTAAGGTTCTGCCTGTCGATCTCTGTGGTCGCGAAGACAGCTTCCAGGTCTGAGACATCTGTATATTCAAATAATTCAGAATACACATTGTAATGGTGCCAGAGCTGGTCAGTTGTCTTTGTCCAATTGACATAGATCCCTGGTGATCCCACAACCGATTCTACATCAAACGCGATCACTCTTGGTTCCCCAAGATCAGGTATATGTGTCAATATGAAATAATCATCGCTGAAATCTATATTTGTATAATTAGTACCACCGATGTCGATCGCTTTCACACCGACTTTATATCTTCCGTTATTGAAATCTGCGCAGTCCCACATATAGTCCGTTCCAGTTATATCCATGTCGATATAGAGAAGATCTGTACCATTGGTCGCATGTAACATGTAAGTGACTGCATCGCCATCAGGATCGACCGCTGGTTCCCATGTGATATTGATCATCCTGTCAAGCGGCGGAGCGAAGAACTCTCCCCCATTTGGATACAGTATCTTCGGCATGGATGGTTTATGAGCTTCTGCGTCCCATACTACCGCGCTCTTGGTATCGACTGAAGTTATACCTTTACCATCGATGTCTGTCTCAGTCACCGCGATGAAATATCTTGTATTTGGTAAAAGGAAGCCAAGAGTCACATCGAGCTTATCTTCCAGATAGAATCTATACATCGGTTCGATGCCAGAGATATCTGTGAAGTTCGCAAGCTGGATATAGACATTATAATGGTCGAATGATGTGTCTTTGGTCTTTGACCAATTGACATAGATATCTCGTGTCTTGTCTATAGCATGCACGTCGAATGCTAGCGGTTCTGGTTCTTGTGGTTCTATGTGCGACAAGGTAAAGAAATCATCGCTCTGATCAGGATCGCTGTATATCGTGCCTGCATCGATGGCCTTTATCGATATCTTGTATTGTCCTGCGTTGTAATTTTCGCTGTTCCAGATATGATGTGTCCCGCTTACATTGCCCGCGATGAACACAACACCGTCGTTGTATTCGGCCTGGACCATATATGTGATAGGGTCTCCATCAGGATCGATTGATGCTTCCCACCTTATGTCAATCGCTTTGTCCTCTGGCGGATATATGTCTTCTCCCCCATTTGGATACAATACTTTCGGCATCGATGGCTTATGGGCTTCTGCGTCCCACACGACAGCGTTTTTTGTCTGGACTATCTCTAGTTGATCATCATCACCATCAGCGGCGGTTACAGCGATATAATATCTCGTCCCTGGCGTCAGATATGATAATGTATAATCCAGCCTGCCAGATTCATAAATGGTGAACGCAGGATCAAGGAGAGATACATTTGTGAAATCTTCTTCTTCTGAATAGATATTATAATGTGTGGTATCTTCATCAGTGCTCTGTTCCCATGTGATATATATATTGCGCGCCCCATCGATCGCGTTGATATCAAATTCCAGCTGTGTCCTTAGATCAATTGTATAAGTCACTTGTGTGCCTTCAGCATTTCCATCACTATCTGTGCATGTGAGAGACACTACGTTGATTCCTTCCTGACCATGCAATATGATTCCATCTGTCGCTGGCAGCGGTCCTGCAAAGTTCAGTGAATACGTGCATTGCGCAGGCTCATCTGTGCTGAATGACAATGCGACATCAGTCGAGGTGTATGTCTTTGAAGCAGACGGTGATGTGATCATGATCATCGGTCCGGTGATATCGATGACTGTGCCAGCAACAGAGATGACATCCTTGTTCTCGTTGTCATTGATATCATATGCGGTCACGGCGTAATGATATGTCTTGTCAGAGATAAGTCCTGTGTCACGGTACGCGACAGCAGAGACATCTGCCACATCATCGATCAGCTCTATCGTGTCAGAAGACCATGAGCTACTTCCGCCTGGTGGATAATACATTTCATTATTGTATGTCCCTGCCTGGTCTCCGCCAGAGATGAATAATCTCCCATCTGGGAAGACTGCGGAAGCATAACCGAACCTATGGTTGGTGTAAAGAAGGCTTATCGTGCCAAGCTCAAAAGTGTCTGTCGCAGGGTCATAGATATCTACCTGCTTCACTGCATCGCCCGTGCCTGTAAAGCCAGCGACAATAATGACTTTTCCGTTCTCGACAACATGCGCGATGGCAGAGGATCTTGGGACGGATAATGTATCTGACACCATGGTGAATGTATCGGTGGTTGGATCGTATATCTCTGCTGTGTCAAGAGGACTGCTTGATCCATACCCGCCAACAATGAGGACACGTCCATCATCAAGCAATGTCGCCGCTGGTCTTGTCCTTCTCACTGTCATGTTGCCTTTGGTCGCTCTGAATGTACCTGTCGCAGGATCATATACATCTCCGCTTTTAGCTATAGCTGCGCCGATAAGGAATACACGGCCGTCTTTTAGCTTCACTGCCTGATGATCTCCCCTGAATTCAGTCATGTCTCCTGTATATGTGAAACAGTTAGTGGCCGGATCAAAGAGTTCTGCGCTTCGCAATGTGCCGCCATCATAATAACCACCAGCGACCAGCACCTTGCCATTGTCAAGCAGCGTCATTGTCTGTCCTTTACGTTCGATATGCATGGTGCATCCCTGGCCGGACACAAGCGTGAAATTGTTAGCGATGGGATTGTATATCTCTGAACTGGATACCGGTCCTGAACCATCTGTCCCACCTACGACTAGCACGCGTCCGTCTTTTAGGGTGATTATGCT
>PCVE01000046.1:0-11624 GCA_002762705.1 Candidatus Woesearchaeota archaeon CG11_big_fil_rev_8_21_14_0_20_43_8
AGCAGGCGGTGGATCTGGAAATGGCCATCCTACGGGATATGTAGTGAAATTATAAAGGATAGACACATTAGATCCATCGTGGATATTAGTGATATTTATCTTAAAGAAATGGACTGTGGAATTCTGGAGCCCTGACAGGAGAAGTGAACTATAATTTGCGTAACCACCACTTGTCTCTGTCCATGTCAAAGTAGAGTTCAGGCCATAATTAATCCGGACTTTAACATCTTCATTTGATGTCACATTTATCCAGGCAGCTTCATCTGTAGGTTCTACTGTGAAATCTATGATGTTTGGGATCGAAGGTGGAGATTCTAAAGTGGTGAAATTTAAGATAGCAGAAGTATTCGAACCATCCAGGATATCTGTGTAGTTGATCTGATAGAAATACAGAGTGGAATTCGATAATCCGGTTAGAGATATGGTATGATTGAAGGAATAGGTGCTATTTGAGACATTCCAGATCAATGTGTGATTCAATCCATAGAAGATGATTATCGTCACACTATCGTTGAAAGAAGCATTGATCAATGCGCCCTCATTCGTCACTGTGACACTATTGTTCAAAAACAAAGGGGGCAATGGTGGGCCATCACCTTCATCGTCATCAGTCGCATTGTTGCATCCGCTATCAGCAAGATCGATATCGCCATCAAGGTCATTATCCACACCATCATTGCATTGATACACTGGTTCATCTGATTCATCATCATCAAGATCATCATCGCACCCGGCATCAGCAAGATCGATATTGCCATCAAGGTCATTATCTATACCGTCATTGCATTGGTACACAGGATCATCAGATTCGTCATTGTCAAGGTCATCTTCGCAGCCAGCATCAGCAAGATCGATATTACCATCAAGGTCATTGTCGACGCCATCAGCACACTGAGGGGGGTCGTCCGATTCGTCATCATCGCTTGGATCAGAGCAGCCAAGATCGGCCATATCAGTATTGCCATCCATGTCATTATCGACACCATCAGCGCACTGGGCAGGATCGTCCGATTCATCATTATCAAGGTCATCTTCGCAGCCGGCATCAGCAAGATCGATATTGCCATCCATATCATTATCTACACCGTCATTACATTGAGGAGGATCGTCAGATTCATCGTCATCGCTAGGGTCTGAGCAACCAAGGTCATCCATGTCGGTGTTACCATCCATATCATTATCATCACCATCGTTGCATTGTGTGATCGTGGCTTCGCTATCATCAGTTATATCCATGCAATCTGCATCGGCAAGGTCGATATCCCCATCCAGATCATTATCTATCCCGTCATCGCATTCTGTCGCATGGGCAAAAACGCTAAGAAACACCAAAAATAGCATTATGATAAATAACCAAGATAGAGAGAACTGCCTATGTCCGGACGTAGCCGGATTTTTCAATCCCATACGTATCACATTTTTTGTAGAGCTGCCGCTATTCTTGTTCATCTTCACTATCGGTCCGCGGACAGCAGCCCCTTAATAATATTCTAGTATAGAAATCTGTTTTTGACATATATCTGGGTTTTTTATTATATAATCGAACAGAAGATATTATCTGACAAAAGAAGATAAATAGCACAACTATCAAGAAGATAGAACACTATTCTCCCTGGCAGAAAAATCCTGCAAAGATTTATATTTGATCCTAGCCATCAACAGAATTATGGGACTCATGGCTTTTTATGGCGGAAATCTGGATGAAGTTAAAAATGATCAAGTCAAGCAGATATTTATCAGGATCGCAGAAGAGATAGATACGATACTCCATATGAATGAAGAAGATATCCAGATGCTTCATGATGCACATCACGAACTGAAAATCGAAAGGAACATCCTTGAGAAATACAGATTATTGTTGTATGAACTAAAGAAGATACTTGCGCAGACAAAAATAAGAAAAAGGACAGTGAAGATGGTCCATGATTATGTCTTCAATCTATATCATATAGAACATGCCATGGGAAAAGAGCTTTTCAGAAGCAAAAATGAAGAGTTCAAGAGGCATTACCGTGATTTTAGGATACCACTCCTAAAGCAGGTGAAGGCTGAATCTGATAAATTGAAGAATTATTTCTGAGGTTCTTTCATATTTTCCATGGCGGTATTGAAATCTGACTGGCCGATCCTGATATCATCTGCCATCTCTGTCGTGATATCGACTATCTCGACCTTGTTCTGCCTGGAAAATCTTGTGAGAGCACAGTACATCGCAGAATTGCACAATTCTTCTATCTTTGCGCTAGAGAAATCACCTGTCTTTGACATCAAATCATCCATTCCGATATCACCCATCAAAGGACGATTTGCAAGATACAATCCAAATATATCTTTTCTTCCTGCATCATCCGGGTTTCCGATATAGATCTTCTTTGTGAATCTACCAGGTCTCAACAATGCCTCATCAAGTATATCAAGCTTATTTGTCGCTGCGAGTATCAAGACATTCTTTGTGTCTGAAAACCCATCCATCTCCTGGCAGAACTGCCCAAAAGAGATCCGAGTGTATTTGTCCATATCATCGCGGTTTGTGAAGAAACCATCAAGCTCATCGATGAATATTATTACAGATCTTCCTTTCTTTGAATCTTTTCTTGCATAGTCGAACAGCCTGCCCCAATTGTCTTCTGTGCCGCCGACATACCTTGAATTTATATCTTTTGGGGAGACACAATAAAACGACGAATCAGTGGTATTCGCAAGTATCTTGGCGAGTGTTGTCTTTCCATTGCCTGGCGGGCCATGGAACAAGATGCCTTTTGGCATAGGAAGCCTCAGTCTTTCAAACAATGCAGGATTTCTCATAGGACCTTCGATGTATTGGAAAAGCTCATCTTTCACACAATCAAGGCCCTTTATCATATCCCACCCATAATTCTCGACAGAGACTGAGAAGTCAAGTGTCCTTATCTCTTTCTTTCCGTCCTCGCTCTCTTTTATGGTCATCTGATCAAGCAATTTATCGATATATTCCACTTTGTCCATCGGAGATTCGACTGTCACAGACAATTCACCATAGCCTTTTGAAAATGTGAATACGTATTTTATCCCATCTATGAAAGTAGATATATTCGCATCGATCGGAAGCAGACCTTGTTCATCCATCACAATCATCTTCGGGACAGAATGGTTATTTGTCGAGGAGAGCTTGACATCGGTCCCTTTGTCCTTGATGAAATCATATAGCTTCTTCAATGATCCATAATGTTTATATTGCTTCTCGACATGTACAAAATCACGTCTAGCAGTCGCAAAAAGCGCCCTTAACTCTTCTAAGCGTTCTTTTGGACAGTCGATTTTAGCCTCAAGACCATCACGTAATCTTGATGAATCAAAACAGACTTTATATGTGGAATCTGAGACTTTCACTTCAAATACTGCCTTTATTGGGTAGAGACTTCCATCAGATGCAGTCTTCATCTCTGGAGAGCCTTTGAATTCGCCATCATATGACTTGTCTTTACCGATATTTATGATCTCACCCATTTCATTGAAATATCTCCACAGAAATTCTGCTGAATAATCAATGTCGTGCATATTCTCGACCAGTTCCACACGAGACAACAATGTACCTTCTTGTGATAGTTGTTTAGTCTCTTCGAGAGGCATTGATAAGGCTGGCTCTTTCATTCTGGGTACAGAGACTATGACAACATCAGAGACTCTTGGAGCCTCTATCGTTCCAGCGACAATATCCTTCTTTTTCCAGGGCCATTTCATGGACGATGGGATTTTTGATGAGTTTAAATAAGTTTCTGCTGCAAAAATTTATTAATCCCCATCACTAAAAATAGAATATAATGACATCATCTGATAATGACCCGATCAATCCAAGCAAGAATCTCTCAGTCAGAACAGTACTTCTTCCGATGAAATCAGAAGTGGACAAGATGCTAAGAGACCATCTGGAGACCAAGTCATGGATCGGTATGATGGATAAGATATTCAAGAAACGGCTGCTTTATGATGAATCCAACACATTCGCAGCGTTTGAGATGCTCTCAAAGCTGCTTGATAATATCTTAGACAGTGGGGTCTACCGTATAGGCAGGCTTAGACAGTTGCATAAAGATATATTCAAGATATACAATAATGAGCAATCATATTATCATGGCCATCTTGATCTGCGGGATGAATATATCAAAAAGATATCCGGTGGGAACCCAGATGCAAAAGCTTTGAAATCATATAATGATTATATCACCCATTATGAGGTTGTCAGGATACCTGTGATTGGCAGGTTGATGAAACATGCTGAAGAACTCATGAGACTTGTGATCAAATAAGATATATTAACAATTTAATCTATTATTTCCTTCTTCCAAACAGACAACCCGATCATCAGATATCTTGAATGCGGATATCTTTGGATTGTCGACGCGGGCCTTGCAGCAGATGTTGTTGGCTGTGTTGTTCGCGAGCGCATTGTAGTTGTTCTCAAGATCAGTGATATCACGTTTGAGATCAATGATATCATCTTTGAAAGATGTGAATTTCTTATCATATATGCTATCGAGATCCTCTAGTTCGCTCTCTTTCTCTTCGAGATCTTTCTTGCATTCTGCCTGCTGGGTCTTGAGTTTTGCCTGTAGATCTGATAGAGATATCCCTGATATCTTATTTGACATAGAGATATTGGTCTTCAGAGAAGATAATTCAGCATTGCATAACGAAAGCTTCTCATTCGCCTTTTCCAGAAATGAGATCAGATCATCTTTTACAGATATGCAACTTGACAGATTTGTGTCTGCCACAAGCAATCGTGAATTGAGATCTGCCTTCGCCGGGTCGTCTTTGATTATGACTGTCTCTTTGTAACTGTTGACAGCCGCCGCTTCATCTGTGTCTCCATCGAGTACTGTGTTACCGAAGATGCTTGGCCTTGCAATTATCAATCCAAGACCTGCCAGTATGAGAAATATCACCAATATCGTATTCGAATCTTTCTTCGGTCTTTTGAATGGATCCACCATTCTAGATGAGAAGGGCATATTTCTTTTAAATTTTACTCAAGAAAACATCTTTTTGTACTCGACATCGGCGATTATGACCTTTGACTGGCTCACAGCCTTGAATCTTATGGTCTTCAATTTATCAAGCTGGTTGAAGCTTATATGCACAGGAAAGACTTCTTCATGGTCCACGCCAGGCTGTAGACCTGCGATTGTCACTTTACGTCTGACTTGGTTCCTTATCAGGCTTTCATCATCTTCATCGAAAAGATATACATATAATGTGAAATCCAATGGAGAAATCATGTCGTTCTTGAAGATAACACTCATGTTCTTGATAGTGCCAAAATCTCTTCCAGAATCATCTTTTTCAAAACCGATGTCAAAAGGTATGATCTCAAGCATCTCGGAAAAATCTTCCGAGACATGGACTGCTTCAGAGGTGAAATTTTTACGAAGCACATAATCTCCCATTATGACATCCAATTCATCCTTCACACGGAATTTAAGAGTCTTCTCATTGTCACTGTTGCTCACTTGGACATTGACAGGCTGCTCAATCTGGATCTCTTCTCCAGGATCAAGCGGTCCCACATGGAATGTTATCTGCGGCTTTAGCCGTATCACAGAATCATCAGTGTCATCATAGAGATAGAACAAGACATCATATTCCTTTTTGAAAGCTATATCATTCACAATGGTGAATTTCAATGAATCCACGACCATATGACCGGATTTCTTTGTAGAATATTTGACATCATCAAGATAGAATCCAAGCTCACTAGAATATTTCGGTCCTTCATCGATGACAGGCGCTGGTTCCTCTTGCTTCTCTTCTACTGGTTCTGGCGCAGCGTTTTTCTGGATATCATCATATATCTTCTCAATCGCGGACTGGTCATTCACTGCCTGGCCTGTCGGATCAGATATCTTCTCAATCGCACTCAGGGCAATCACCACAACGCCTATGACTATAAGTATAAGCACTGGTTGCATACTTATCCAGGATGATCCTTTCGCTGTTTTTTTTGTATCTTCTTCCATTTTTAAATCCAAAAGAATTAATATTTAAAATATCATCTAAGATTTCGGTGTGCCGTATTTGTATGCAGTTACATCAACGCCTGCAGCCTTGTCCTTAAGCACAATCTTGACAGTCTTTTTCTCAGTCACATCATCAAAACCCATCATCCCGGAATCTCCAGCGATATTTTTCTTTGTCACGGGATTCCAGACATATATATCCGTAAATTCCTCTTTCTTGTTCGCTTTTACCTGTCCGTGAATCTCTGCCAGATTGATTGTGTGATAATTATTCTTAATCTCCTGAGCGTCATCGGCATCATAGACATAGATATTGATCGACGGATTCAGAAGATCGACATTAAGCCCGTTCTCGACTGTGAACGATACCTTCTCAAGATGTCCAAAATCATCTTTGGTATCGTCGACATTCCAATCGATCTTTGTGATTATAAGATTCACTGTGCCTGTTGTTATCTTGCTATCGGTCGATGTTGTCGTCGTGGTCGTAGTCTCTTCTTGCTCTGCTTCAGCATCAAGCTCTGCTAGGACATCATCTAAGTTAGTATCATCTTCTGTATCTTCTGTCTTTGCTTCGACAGTCTTGCTTAATTCAGAGAGATTCAGGACTTGGTATTCATTATTTTCATCTTCAAGTGCGGCTGCGGCTGCATCAAGCTCAGCATCAAGAGAATCACTTGAGTCTATAACACTCACACAGGATTTGTCTGGTTTCCATAGAAAATATGTGAAAAGGTTTGTCCCTATAAGCAGGAGCACTAACGCAACAAATATGAATCGTTCTATCTGCCGAGGTCGAAGACGTATTACAAACACCATTTTCCTTTCTAGGTACGTCATGTCTATTTATAAATATTTTGCCTAGCAGCTAGCCAAAGTCCCACCGACTATATTCGCCGCGATCAGGTTGAACAAAGCCACAACAGCAAATGCGATCAGAAAGTATTTCAGGGTCGCTCCCCTAAGATTCCTCGCAAGAAGATCCTGCTTTGCTAGCTCATCATTGCCATTCTGTATACCGCTCATGAGAATAGTCAGGATGATTGTTATCTGGACGACATAGAAACCCACTACCCATTGGAAATAATATGGCGCGACACCATCATTCATCAGGCTCAAAAGCCCTGTCGCACCGCTTCCGCCCTGTCCTGCCTGGATGCAGCTCATGGCACGGATAAGCTTTCCGATTATCGCGCTTATCATCGAAGTGATGCCAATGACAATCCCCGCGATCGCTGGTGATAGGAAATTGATCTGTGAACTTATAGAAGACACGACTTCTGACATGAGATCCTTCAATCTTTCATCTACTCTATGGATCTCTTTTATGTATCTTGCCACATTCAGAAGGGCAAGCGAAGCCACCTGTGGTCCTTTCTTAGCGCTCTGGATCAGGACTTTCATAGAACTTTTGATCATAGTAGATGGATAATATACCAAGGCACCGACTTTCTCATTGAATATAGCTTCATGAAGGCCAAGACCCATCCTACTCATGTTGTTTGTCACGTATTCAAAGAATGTGCCTGAATCTGTCCCCTGCATGACCTGCGCCACCTTGCCAAAAGCGATCTCTGCTGGTATCCCGTCACCTATTCTGTTTCCAAGCTGGAACAATGCAGAACCAAACTCAAGTTCAAGCTTCTTTGTCTTGTCCCTAAGTCCCATCAATTTCTCTGTACGCGAACGATAATAGAACGCGAGTGAGAACGCGAAACCAAGAGGAAGCGCAAGAGAGAACAATGTCGCGCCAAGACCATATGGACCGCTTATATCTGCTTCAGTCACACCGTCTCCGATTGGTTCTCTATATTCTAAGAATGCGATCTTCGACATCTCGACCCTTTCCATGTGAAACTCACCCTGGACATCTAATGCAAGATCCCAATCAGCGCCTAAGACCATATGTATCAGCAATGGAAAGAACGCGATGAGCGCCATGACAAGGAACATCATCACTGGCACTTTATAAGGCGTTATATTGATTGTCTTGCCAGCGATATTCATCAGATGCTGCTTGCCTTTCTTGTCCTGTTCCTTCATAAGATTCGAGATATCAGAATCACCATACCCTGTCGGCCTTGTCGCGAGGATCTTGAGTCCCATGTAATATACCATTATTGGGAGGAAGATGTTATAGAGCGCTGCGAGATGATACCATCCGACATTATCCATAAAAGTCACGACCAATGGCAGAAGCACCATGCCAAGTATCGGCATGATGACACCCATCATGTGAAGCATTGTTATAGGCGACTTCAGGTTCTGTGCATAATGAAGCATCTTTTCATATGTCTCTTCCAAGATCACATCAAGAGATTTATCGAGAAGTGCGATACGTCTCTGCTCAGTCGATTCATAGAGGCTTGATTGGATCAGATGCATAGCTTCGACAAATTCGAAATTGTATTCTTTCCAATTCTCAAGATACACATCAAGCGACACTTTGATATTATCATATTTCTGCATCTCGACATCCCAAAGCACCTTCTTGAAGTCTATCGATAATGGTGGATTGAGATGCTCTGCCGCGAAATCTATCGCGTGTTCGAGGTTTGACGTATGACGCATGTAAGTGACGATATAGAATATGCAAAGGACCATCTGGTTCGATGCCTTAAGCCTCCAGTTCTGCGCAAGGAATTCAGGCATGTTCTGAAGAGGCATGATCATGGTCGCGGCAAGCACAATCGAGAAAAATATGAAAAACATTGAGATATCGCCTTTGAAGATCATGAACAGCATCTGAGAGAAAAGTAGCAGGAACATCATAGTCGCGAGCGGAAGGACAAATGAAGCGCTCCATGCACCATCGGGTGTCATGTTAAGATGCGCTTGATAGATATATTTCTCAAGAAGCTTCCTTTTCTCTTGTGCTGGTTTGATCTTGAGCGTCTTTTCTGAAAAATTGCAGAGTTTTTCATATATGTTTGGCAGACCACCAAGCATCTCTTCTTTGAAAAATCTATATTCTTCGCTTGTGATCTTCTTGATTTCATCAGCACTCTTGGCACCAGGGTCAGTTCGCTCCTGAAAACTCGCCATATCTTCGCCAAGCTGCTCACGCAACCTGTTCTTGAATTTCATGCGGATATTATCATAATCGGCCATTCTTTTCATTTCACTTGTCGAAGTTTTGCCTCACGCTTTAGCCATTCTTCCCATTCGCGGATGATTCGTTTTGACTCGACCTCACCGACTTCATCCCTTAGCTTGCCTGAGATCAGATGGAACATGTCGTTGCATTTTATTGTGAAAGGTGCTTCAAGCATATCAGGGTCGTTGAGCTTCAACGAATAATCCACCTGCATCTGTTTCAGTTCGCCCCTCAGATTGATGTTGTCCCAGATTGCATCCCAATTGCCAGCATATTCACGCACATTCGCAGCGATCGCTTTAAGCACATCGATGTCCCCATTGATCAGATCAGTAGTCGGAAGGAGAGTGTCTTTCTTTGCATCATACTTCATCAGATCAACAAAACCATGCTCAGAGAGCGGATCCTCTTCCCAGTCTTTTCTCACTTCAGTAAGTGAGATCACTCTTCTGAGCTTCTTCAGTCCATCGACAGACTTTATCGGATTCGCGATAAGGATCACATCTGTCGCCTTGAAAGAGGTCTT
This sequence comes from Candidatus Woesearchaeota archaeon CG11_big_fil_rev_8_21_14_0_20_43_8, assembly GCA_002762705.1. Lineage (GTDB taxonomy): Archaea > Nanobdellota > Nanobdellia > Woesearchaeales > CG08-08-20-14 > CG08-08-20-14. The sequence continues at coordinate 9,620 of PCVE01000046.1, forward strand.
TGGGACTCCTATGTCATTTACGACCCTGTCAAAAACACCATATGGACTGTCACCATGGATGGTCCCTGCAACCACGTTCGCTGCAGCACCTACACGCATGGCTTCATAGAGCGCTTTCGCTTCTGTGCTCCTGACTTCGCCGACTATCAAGGATGAATCTCCAAGACGCAATGTGCTCCTTATACCAAAGTCAGCACCGACCTCATTCGTACCTAAGGATAATGCGCTCCCTACCTTCAACGGCTGGATATTGAAACCTAGCTTTCTCATCGAAGCTGTCGGAAGCTCAAGTGTATCTTCTACAGTGATGATACGATAACGACGCATTATCTCTATCAATAAAGCAGATAACAGAGATGATTTTCCTGATCCCCTAGTCCCTGCGACCATCATTGACCTTGTCCCGTCGATAAGGAAACTCAGAAGCCCTGCCGCCATCTTGTTTATGCTTTTCACTTTTATGAAAAGAGGCAACGTCCATGGCCTGTCACGATGCCGCCTAAATGAGAATGCGAGGCCCGTCGGATCGAGTGGTTCTGTTATCGTCGACACTCGCGCGGATGCAACAGGAAGGTCGATGTCTGTATCAAGGATTGGATTCGCTTCATCTAATGGTCGTCCGGACATCAATCGCAGTTTTGTTGCCCAGGACTCTGCTTCGGTCTTTGTCGGGATGATGTTCGTGTAGCAATCATCATAGTCTTGATGCACGATGAACATCGGGATGTTTCCCATCGGCGAATTGATAGAGATATCCTGGATCTTATCATCTGCGAGCAATACCTCGACAAGGCCAAAGCCTACAGTATATCTGACAAGTATCTCAGCAAGCTGCTTTGTCTCTTTTGTGGTGAGTTTGATACGTTTGTAATCTATCAGTTCTTCTATCAGGTCGGTGCTCACGTTGAGGAAGACCTCACGCATTCTCTCTGGATCGACAAATTCTTCTCTTTGAGGCTTATGCTCGGCCATTATCTTCCTTGCCATGTCAAGAATCTCATATTGATCTTCTGAGAGACGAAACTCTGGCGGCATCACGTGATAGAGATACTGGACAGAATCAGGAAATTTGAATATCGTGATCTCTATGTCATCTCCGACGATGTAGTTGTCGATCTCTTCTGCATCTGGCGGATATGCAGCCATGAGTTTTGTGAACATGAAATCTGGTTTTATTACTGGATGAAAGATCTCTCTATACACATCTCTGTTCCCTATACGATATCCAGAGAGATAGGTCTGAGCAAGAATGACTATTTGTGTTTTCGCAAGAAGATCAAGGACATATTTCAGAACAGATATGTAACGCTGCTGCACAGTCGCAAGCTCCATATCTGTAATCTTTTGGAGATTCAGTTTCTCTCGTCTAAGAATCCTCTTCAATTCGACATATGAACCAACTGGATCAGATTTGAGTTTTCTGAATATGATGTTCTGGACTTCCATGTAACGAACAGAATCTTTTGGATTGACAGCGGCGCCTGCTCTTTGGAACATGCTTTGAAAATTGAAGACATCTTTTTGCTTGACAAGATGCTTGTAGAGCCTTGCGAGCTCAATGAGCATGGCTGTCTGGCCCTGATCGTATTCAATATCACGCTTCTGATAGAAGACGATCTTTGTTATGTTTTGTATCTCTGTGAGTTTGTCTATTGTCAGTGCCATACAGAAACTATCGTCCTCTATCGACGGGACCCTTGGAGTTTCCTGATAGTTTATCCGGAGTATAGCATCTTCTCCTTCTCTTATTATCTGGTGTGTGAACGCACCCCTTTTGTTTCCGAATAATACCATACTACCCCTCAGAGATTACACAACTTTATTATAACTATATAGTTATATTTAATATAAAGAACTTTTAGGTCTAAGAGATATAAAAAGCTTCGGGTAGTACATTTCAAGGGTGGCCATATGGAAGATCCAAATATGATCAAGAATGCAGTATCAGGCCAGGATGCCATGTTTTCTCCAGATAACCTGCCACCTATAGATAATGGATTACCTG
>PCVE01000046.1:11650-11967 GCA_002762705.1 Candidatus Woesearchaeota archaeon CG11_big_fil_rev_8_21_14_0_20_43_8
ATAACAAAACAAAATAACCTCGCCATTTGGCGAGGTTATTTTGTTGATATTATAGTTACAAAATATAACTATTTTTACTCACTTGTCTTTGCGTCTAGTTCGGTTTGGAGTTCTGTTAACTGTTCTAGGAGGTCAGACAACTGTGCTTCAAGAGATTGAGTTGTAGGTGGGGTTGAGGCTGCCGGAGCTGGAAGTTCTCCTGTTGCTGGTGGCGGAGTTGCTGGGGTTTCTACTTGTGCCGGTACTGTTCCCCCCTCAAACACCTCTGCCAGTTTGGCTCGGGTCTTTGGGCCAACGAAACCGTAACCTGGATCACC
>PCVE01000021.1 GCA_002762705.1 Candidatus Woesearchaeota archaeon CG11_big_fil_rev_8_21_14_0_20_43_8
AGAGACTATATGATCCAAACATCATCACTCCTGCACGCCGCTGATCAATAGTTTCTTACCGTCCCTCTCGATCCTGATGTTCTTGAGATCATTTATCGCTATATCATTCCCTTTCAGGAAATAGCAGGCTTTCAGCCCATTGATCTCGACCTTGTTTAAGTCCTCGAAATCAAGGAACTTTGTCGGGACAGTATCTGTGAGATGCGGATCATTGATATCAAACAGATTGACAAAACAGATGTATTGTTCAGGCGCTTTGCCTTTCTTCCTGCCGATCAGGGCACATTTTGTGTTGAATTCCATCATAAATGCCTCCTAAGCTGGATTCTGCCAACCAGATATATAATATTTTCTCTTTATGCAGCTTACTTTCTCTTACCCATGGTGCTTATCCCTTCGAGTGCTCTTAGGGCTTCGATAGGCAACATATAGACTATCGTATTGCTTTGGTCTGCGCTGATATCATTGATGCTCTGAAGTGTCCTCAGATGCAATGCACCAGGAGCTTTTGCGAGCATCGCTGCCGCTTTTGACATGTTGGTTGCAGATAGGACTTCTCCTTCTGCCTTGATGATGACTGCACGTTTCTCTCTCTCTGCTTCAGCTTCTTTTGCCATGACACGCTTCATCTCGCCTGGAACGATGACATCTTTAAGCTCGACAGAATCGACTTTTATCCCCCATGGATCTGTCGCTTTGTCGACTATTATCCTTATCCTTTTGGATACATCATCTCTGTTAGCGAGCAATTTGTCAAGACTAACTTCACCGACGACATTTCGCATGGTCGTCTGCGCAAGCTGTGAGACTGCATAATTATATTTTTCCACCTGCAGGATGACAGATTGAGCAGCGCTGACTTTGTAGTATATCACTGCGTTCACCGTCACAGAGACATTGTCTTTAGTTATCGCTTCCTGGCTTGGGACATCCACTGCCTTGATCCTCATGTCCACTCTTCTCCATGTCTCGATAATAGGAATCACGAATCTTAAGCCGGGAGTGATTTCTCCAGCGAATTTTCCTAGCCTGAACCTAACTCCGCGTTCATATTCATTGACCACTTTCAATCCGCTCAGGACAAATATCCCTGCTACAACACCTGCTGAAATAATACCAATTACCATCTGATAACACCCCAAGATTGTTTATGAAATGATTCTCAATCATGAGATATATAAAGGTTTCATTAGAAATATGAGCAGATACTGAAAATATTGACACTAAAAAGAGATAAAGGAAATCATTCAGACAATATCCCTTTGTAAAGGACAATTATGAATCCCCTTCGGGAGACCAGGATACTGTCTGTCTTGTCTGCGATAAGTCGTGCGACCTCGTCTTTGTCGATAGTCTCATGAAATGACCTAAGAAGTTTTATCTTGACAAGTTTTTTCTGTTTCAGCTGCTTTGCGATCTCAGTTACCAAAGTATCTGTGATACCTCTTTTTCCGACCTGGATAGTCGCAGGCATCTTCTTCGCTCTAAACTGAAGATCTTTCATTGTCATGACAAGTCGGTGATGAGTCGTGGTATAAATAGGTATGGGGTCGGATAGATATGAAATGTACCGGGCGAAAAAAGAAAACAAGGGCGGCCAGCGGGACTTTCAGGCAAACAATCATCCATTGCATGCTATTTGAACCCGCCCCAGAGGATCCACAGTCCCCTATGCTAACCAAGCTACACCATGGCCGCCACGGTGGATTTTAGTGTTTATGCCAGATTTATAAGCTTTTCTACACAGATTTTATATATATGCAAAATGGAAAGTGAAACATGACAAAGAAGAAGAAAATAAAAAATCATGGCCATGTACATAGTGATATGTGCGCCCATCATCACCATGTCGGGAACCATCTGATCTTTGGGATAATCATGAATGCGAGTTTCACGATAATCGAATTCATCGCGGGACTTCTTTCTAACAGTCTCGCGCTCCTTAGCGATGCTGTGCACGATCTTTCAGACACTATCGCATTGCTGATAAGTCTATTTGCGACAAAAAAAGCGCAGGCTGCACCGACAGAAAGACAATCATTCGGTTTCCATCGTGCGACGATACTCGCTGCGACACTGAATGCAGTCATGCTTGTCATACTCACACTGTTCATATTTTATCGTGCAGCGCTAAGAATCATGCATCCTGAACCGATCAAAGCCATTATAGTCTTCTGGGTAGCTATATTCGGTGTGGTGTTCAATGGCATCGTTGTCCTTAGGATGTGGAAAGACAAAGACAAAGATCTCAATCTGAGAAGCGCGTTCTGGCACTTGGCAGAAGATGCGCTCGGATGGATCGGTGTGCTGATAGCAGGTGTCATAATGATATTCACCGGATGGTATATTGTTGACCCATTGATCAGCATATTGATAGGTCTCCTTGTCCTGCGTGGCGCATGGGGAGTGTTGACTGAAGCGGTGAATATTCTTATGGAAGGGACACCGAAAGGGATTGATCTCTGCGCAGTCAAAAAAACCATCATGAAACATAAAGAAATCAAAGGTGTCCATGATCTGCATATCTGGAGCCTAGGCGGAGGATATACAATACTCTCTTGTCATATCTGTGTGGATGATATGACACTTTCAACGGTCCAGAAAATAATCCATAATCTTCATATAGATCTGTTTGAAAAACATAGGATCAGACATGTTACTATCGAACCGGAATCTGGGCTTTGTTGCGATGATCGAAGATGCAATTAGGAAAAACACTTTCTTATTTAGAAAGGTTTATAAAGCCAACCCGTTTTCCCAATAAAATCATTTATATATAAATAATGAGCCCAGAACACCCATGCTTGGGGCTATGGGGTAGCTTGGCTATCCTTTCTGGTTTGGGACAGGCAGAAACTGCCAGCAAAAAGCCAGAGGACCCCGGTTCGAAATGGGGTGTGGGGCGTGAGGTATGCTGTGTGAACAAAGGTTCATACTCCAGACCCGATACCCTATACCACACCGAAAGTCCGGGTAGCCCCATTCATTTTTGGGTAAAGATGGGAATTTAAGCGAAGTGAGCGAGATGGCATCAAAGAAAAAAGATATTGGATCAGCAAAACGTTACGGCGCAAGATACGGTAGGCTTATACGTTTGAAAGCAGGCACTGTAGAAAGGCAATACAAAGGCAAAAACAAATGCCCATACTGTAAGAAAGTGGGTACAAAAAGAAAAGCGGTCGGAATCTGGCACTGCCCAAAATGTGATACCACATTCACTGGAAAAGCTTACAGCATGGAATGAGAAGGTGAGAAAATATGGCACTATACAAATGCTTCTACTGCACAAAAGAGATTAGCCAGGAATTCATGAGAAAGAGAGTAAGATGCCCATATTGCGGTTCGAAAATATTGTTCAAACCAAGGACCCAGCTCACTAAGGTCAAGGCACGATGAATTATTCAGTATGCGTGAATGCTCCTTTTGTCGAGATGCTTGATACATTCAAGCAGGAAAAACTTGGGGGACAACGATGCGATGTCGTCATAAAAAAAGATGATGATCGACTTGTATTTGAAGTCACTGCCGCAGATTCAATCGCGCTCCGTGCGACATTGAATGCCATAACGAAACTTTTCACTGTCTGCGAAAAAGGAAATAAATTATGATGTGATCTATGATGGAACTTTCAAAAGAAACTGAAGAAAAGATTAATGAACTCCAGAAACTCGAGCAGAATATGCAATCGTTCTTGTTACAGAAACAGAATTTCCAGTCACAGCTAAATGAAGTGACTTCTGCTCTCGAAGAGATGGAAAAGACAGAAAAAGCATATCGTATCATAGGTAATATAATGGTCCTTCAGGAGAAAGAAAGCTTGAAAAAAGAATTACAGACTAAAAAAGAGATAATCGAGCTACGTGTGAAGACTATAGAGAAACAGGAAGACAAGATTAAGACAAAAGTCGATGAATTGCAATCCCAGGTAATGGCTGAGATGAACAAAAAATGATTTTTCACTGATGCTACTATCGGAGGATAGATTAAAATGGATGACATGATGAATATCCTTGCTGCTTTATCAGAATTACAAGAAGATGATACTGTACCAAAAAATATCAAGAGCAGATTGAATGAGGTATGCAATGCCCTTCAGACAGAGGATGATCTTAAGCTAAGAGTCGACAAGGCTTTGCAGCTCCTTGATGAAATCGCAGATGATTCTAATGTCAAACCATATACCCGTTCACAGTTATGGAACGTGGTCAGCATGCTTGAATCAGTATGTAATTGATAGAAATTTTATTTTTTTGTATGACTCAATCATTTCTTCTTTGGAACTGATTCCCAGTCTTTTAGAAACTTATCAAGTCCGGTATCAGTCAGATCATGCTTGAACATCTTCTCGATCACTTTGAATGGTATTGTGCAGACATCAGCTCCGAGCATACCTGCTTCGACGACGTGCATAGGATGCCTCACTGAAGCGACGATAATCTTTGTCTTGAAATCATAGTTCTTGAATATCCTGACGATCTTCTCTATAAGTTCTATACCATTATGACCGATATCATCAAGACGACCGATAAAAGGACTTACATAAGTGGCACCTGCTTTTGCAGCTAGCAATGCTTGGTTGGCTGAGAAGACAAGGGTGACGTTTGTCTTGATCCCTTCAGCGGTTAGCATTTTCACTGCTTTTAACCCTTCTGGAATCATAGGCACTTTGATCACGATATTCTTATGTATCTTCGCAAGTTCCCTCGCTTCTTTGAGCATTCCGACAGCTTCCGTGCTCACGACTTCTGCACTGATTGGTCCATCGACGATCAGTGTTATCTCTTTCACGACTCCCAAAAAATCCTTGCCTTCTTTTGCGATGAGCGAAGGATTTGTTGTGACTCCGTCGATGATTCCCCATGAGTTTGCGAGTCTGATATGCTCTACATTCGCTGTGTCTATGAAGATTTCCATTTGCATATAGAATCGATAGAAATAAGTTTAAATAATTTATTAAAAAAAGAAATCAATTTTCAAACAATCAAGCAGCCACTTTGTCGTTTTTGACGACAAGTATGTTGCATCCACAAGGCATCTTGTTGTTTGCACGCACCATAGCTTTTCTTGCAATCGCAAGAGCAATCTCGGATGGTACCTGGACCTCCATGATCACTTTGCCAGGTTTGAGCTGCGCAGCAGAACCGATCGGTTTTCCGAAAGAGAGCTGCATACCCGTGCTCATTCTATCCGCACCAGCACCACTTGCGATAGGATTCTCTCGGAGGATGTGATGTGGATAGACTTTTATCGTGAATCTATAACCTGTCTTTCCCCATTCCTTCTCAAGAACACGATTCGCAGTCTGTCGTGCTGATTCTAGTGCCTGATGTCTGATCTGGACACCTGTCTTTGCGCAGAGCTGAACCTTATACATATACTGCTTGCTGGTGTCGCCCATATCAAATCTGACTAATTTGATATTTGGGTTCGTCCGGATATAAGATTTCTCTCTAAACTTACTAATCCTTGTGTATGGCCTTTCAAGCCTTCTGTAACAGCAAAATTTTCTGAGTCGTGCCATAGTGCTTTTGGAAAATGAGTTTGGTTTTTAAAGATTTCGGTTACTCATACGAAACTTTTATAAATGGGACCTCACCCCTTAATCTGATTTCAATCAATGACTCAAATCCCAGAGACTATCCAGTGACGATAGGAGGGTGGAGATAAAAATGGAAAAGAAAGAAATGCTACCTGTATTGAAGCAGATACGGGAAAACTCAAAGAAACGCAAATTCAAGCAAAAGCTCGATCTTATATTCAATCTGAAGGATATTGACATAAAGAAGACAGAAGAACAGATTGATTTCTTCATAACTCTGCCGCACAGCTGCGGAAAAAAGATGAAAGTCTGCGCATTGGTCGGACCAGAACTGAGGGATGAGGCACAGAAAGAATGTGATTCTATTGTCATTGTCGATGATTTCGACAAATATCAGCGTGACAAGAAAATAGTGAGGAAACTCGCAGATGATAATGACGTGTTCATCGCGCAGGCAAATATCATGCCGCGCGTGGCACAGGCTTTCGGTCGTGTCCTTGGTCCAAAGAAAAAGATGCCGAACCCAAAAGCAGGATGCATCGTGCCTCCAAAAGCACAGCTCGGTCCGATTGTCGCAAAGCTCCAAAAACAAGTGAGGATAGCTGCAAAGACATCACTGACTGTCCAAATTCTTATAGGGAATGAAGACATGACTGATGATCAACTGGCAGAGAACATAATAACACTATTCAACCAGGTTGTGCACCATTTACCAAAGGAAAAGAACAACATCAAGGATATGTTGCTCAAAATGACAATGGGTGCTCCTGTATCGATCAAAATCTAAGGTGAACATGATGGAATATAAAGCGCAAGTGTCTGATCAAAAGAAGAATCTTGTAAAGGAACTCGCAGATTTGATGGAATTATATCCTGTTGTCGGCATTGTTGATGTCGAGGGTCTTCCAGCACCGCAATTCCAGACTATGCGAGCCAAATTACATGATTCTGTCATCATCAAGATGTCAAAAAAGAGGCTTATCAGTCTTGCGATTGGCATGGTCAAGAACAAAAAAGGGCTTGAAGGCTTAAAAGACAGACTACGCGGTATGCCTGCGATAATATTCACTAAAGAGAACCCATTCAAACTATTCAAGGTGCTTGAACAGAATAAATCCAAGGCACCTGCGAAACCAGGACAGATCGCGCCTAATGACATAGTAGTCAAAGCAGGTCCGACACCTTTCGCTCCGGGCCCAATCATCGGTCAGCTTGGACAATACAAGATAAAGGCTGGAATCGAAGCAGGAAAGATAATCATCAAAGAAAATGCCATCCCAGTAAGAGAAGGTCAGGTAATCAATGAAGAGCTTGCAGGTCTTCTGACAAGGCTAGGAATAACACCTATGGAAATCGGACTGAACCTGACTGGTGTATATGAAGAAGGCTCGATCTTCGATAAGAAGATACTCGCGATCGATGAGCAGGAATATATCGACAATATGTCGAACTGCGCAAGATGGGCTTTGAATCTTGCTGTATTTTCAGCATATGCTTCAAAGGACACAGCAGAAGCTCTTCTACAGAAGGCATTCAGAGAGGCAAGAAATCTCTCTGTCAACGAAGCTATACCAGCAAGTGATATAATAGATATGTTGCTTGCAAAAGCAAATATGGAAATGCTCGCAGTAAAGGCGCAGGCAGGAGTCTGATCCTTTATTTAGTAACACATGGTTATAAGGAGGTTAACAAAATGGAATACGTGTATGCAGCAATGTTGATACACAAGGCAGGAAAGAAGGTCGATGAGACAACAGTCACTAAAGTGCTTGAAGCAGCAGGCGTCAAAGCAGATGCTAGCAGAGTAAAAGCACTTGTTGCAGCTCTTGATGGTGTTAATATTGATGAAGCTATTGAGAAAGCAGCAGTCGCAGCAGCTCCAGTAGCAGCTCCGGCAGCGGTCGCAGCAGCAGCTCCAGTAGAAGAAAAGAAAGAAGAGAAAAAGGAAGAGAAGAAGGAGCAGGCAGCAGCAGGACTAGGTGCACTGTTTGGATGAATCGCCTTAATGGCGTTTTTTATTTTTTAAACTTGCCTTATCATGAAAATCCAGTAAAACGAATATTGCCACATGCGATGTGGTTTGTTTGGCGGTCGCTATAACAGATATCGGATTTTCAGGATGCTCAGAAACATCAGTTTCTGACATGTAGAGGGAATTTAGCATGGTTCAAAAGAAGCAAAAAAAGGACAACACTGAAGAGAAATCTTCAGAAGAAGATACTGTCATCGCTGACAAAGAGACTGGAAAAAAGTCTAAGGCACCAATAGACAAAGGTGTTATAGATGAAAATTCAGGAGACATGGATTCTGATACTGAGAAGGGTGATGGCCTGAATACAGAGACAGATGATTCAGTCATGGATAATGATGAGAAAAGCAGGCTCTCAAATGAGATGTCGATATTGAAGAAAGATGTCGCAGCTCTCCGTGGTGAACTCAACGCGCTGAATCAGGTCAAAGAAGCTGCTTTCTCAAAAAAAGAAGGTCATTCTGGAAAGATAAGCACTTTGATTTCTACTGTCAGAAATTTCAAGAGAGAAAGAGATATCTTCACAAAAAAAGTCCAGGAAAGCAAAAAAAGAAGAAAAGAATTAAATGATATCATCGGAAAGAAGATCGCTGAGATCAAGGATCTCTACGAAGAACGTGATAAGATCACAGCCAAATTCAAAGTGAAAGAGGATCCGGTGAAACTCAAACATGATATCGAAAGCATGGAATATAAAGTCGAGACTGAAGTAATGTCTTTTGATAAGGAACAGAAGTTGATGAAAGCCTTGAAGGACAAGAAGAAATCTCTTGAACAGATGAAAGGCGCAATCGATATCATAGAAAAGATCAATACAGCTTCAAAAGAGATAAATAAACTCAAAAAGGAAGCCAATGTATTGCACAAAGACATACAGAGAGATGCTTCAAAAAGCCAGGAACTCCACGAGAATATGCTCACAGAATCAAAAAAGATAGATGACCTCAAAAAAGATGAAGATGGCGTCTACAAAGAATTCTTTGAAGAGAAAAAGAAATATTCTGAGATCAATATCGTCCTTAAGAAAAAGCTGGTCAGAATAAATGAGATCAACAGCAAATTCGATGATGTGAGAGCACATGCGCGAAAAGAGAAGAAGAAACGCGCAGAGAAGAAGCTTGAAGACAAGAAACTTGCTGTAGATGAGAAGATCAAGAAACGTATGAAACTTACGACTGATGATCTGCTGGTCTTCCAGAGAGAACAACTTGAGAACAAAAATTCTAAAGATTGATTTTGACAACAAACTCCAAATACCGACGATAGAAGTTACTGAACAGAATTATCTCCAGCTAATATGAGGAATAAATTTCAAATACTATACAGATGTCAAGACAGGTGAGGGTATTTATTTTGATTATGATATCATGTTGAACCAATAATGCATTTTTGCATTAAAAGTATATATTTCATGATAAACCAAAGAATAAGATGAAATATTTTTAGACAGTTCTACTTTTTCTTCCTGACTTTCACAAAATCACCAAGAGTCAGAGGACCGTCTTTTGGTTTCGCATCATCTTTAGCGATCGGTTTCTCTTCAATCTCCTCGACAAGTCTGATGTTCAGAAACCTCTCGAGCTTTCTTGCAAGTGTGATCGGCGGCTGGAACTTTCCCGTCTCCATATTCTGCACAATAGATTCTTTTTCAGATATCCTTTTTGCGAACTCTATCTGTTTCAATCCGAGTTTCTCTCTAGCAGACTTGATCTTATTCGCATAATCTTCGACGAGCAATTCTATTATCTCTGGTTCAGGAGCTTTCTCGACTATTTTTGCCTTCTTTGATTCTTTCTTCATGACTGGCCTTTTTGAGAACAGTACCTTTCCGAATTTAGAACAGTTCTGACAAAGATCAAGCCTTGTCCCTTCGACTTCTGTACAGAATAAAAAGCCATCCTGGCCACACATATCGCATTGCATGGGATAATCAACCCCTTGAATTAGTTGAGAGATGAGAGATATTTTGTGTTTATAAAGCTTTTCACCGGAGATAGCTTAGAGCCCAAGGAGCATTTTCACTCTTTTCTTACATGGATTCAATGGAAAGTTCATCTTATCCCCAACATCTTTAAAGAATCTTGAAATAAGGCCCCTATAATTTTCCAACAAATCATATGCTAACCATTCTGTGGATAAATTTGGTGTCCTTTGTCCAGAAGTGATTCTTTTTTCAAGATTCACCCTGTTTAGATACAAGAATTCTGCAAGAATAAACTCAGATGGGTGTATTCCACCCAATTCTTTCTGAAACTTTTTGCTACTCTGTGTTTCCTTCTTAGGATCCCAAGTATAACGATGGAAGAAACTTCGATTATATTCTGTCCTTAATCTTTGTATACTAATGATTGTATCACTAAATTCCCTGTAACCAAGCACATATCTAGCCATGCCATGTTTATCCAGTAGTACCAGATGTGGTTCTGCGATTTTCCATGGTTCAATCTTGTTTATCACATTCCCTTGATTCTCAAGTCGTTCTTCAATACTTGCTGGATATGGCAAGTATTTTGGATTATCCTGATAAACACAGTGCGGCGCTTTCATGACATCAAATGCGTCCAAATAAGCTTCCTTCCGATGATAAGGAATAGGGAATTTATATTGCATACACGCCGGATATAATCAACCTATATAAGTTTTAGCTTTTGATTACTCCCAAAGGATAGTATCATTGTGATAAATCAGAGATTATAATCTAAAAAAGTATAGGAATGCCATGACAACACATAAATACAACACTGCCCATACATCTCATCATGAAAGTCGAAAACTGTCCAAAACGGCTGCATAATTGCCCTGGGAGCTCCTGTCCAGAGCATCCATGCTGGGCTCTTGATGAGCACCACATGCAAAAAGACAAGAAAAAACGGAATGATGAACGCGGCTGGGAATGAATAGCATCACGACCATGCCTTTTCTCTTCTAGATTTCTCTATTTATATAAGATATTGCATCTTGGATTCTTCACCATAGAATTTCATACTAATATTGATATCAGGATTGAACTTGGCATTCATCCTAGATATTGCGATCTTGATGCAATCTTTAAGGTCATGATTGATAAGATTATTCAAGTTTATGATGTGTTCCTTCAGACAAGTATCATATGATTCTTTAATATCATCAAATCTAACAGATGGTTTTTTGTTCAATACACAGATACCATTTCCTGAAATAATCCTAAGATCTGTATTCGCATTTGGATATGTATCTGTCATGAAATCAATCGTCATAAGGCTAGTGGCATCTGGAATAGAGCATCTGGCTACAGAAATTTTTGTTGCGATATCTTCACCAAGAGCTTTCATACCTCGTGATTCATAATCTTGAATCACATTTTTAAACCGTTCCTTAACATATGCTTCCTGCTGCACAAGTGTTTCTACAAGATAGATACTGTGTGAAGTCTCAGTAGAAGGTAATCTTGGAATTGATAGCTGTACATTTGCGACATCGCTATCAAAGCTCAGATCTTCTAAAATATTTGTCCATAGATTATTATCATTACTGAATACAAATGCAAGAGGGATGCTTCCGGTCTTCGCCAGATGCTCAAGATCTTTTTCCCCTTGTTCTCTAGACATGTTGATACTATACACTTCAGGCCGGTAAGTAAGCCTTACGTCAGTCTTTTTAGTCAAATCTACAAATTCCATCGTGATATAGGGGATTATAAGGTGCTTCTTAAAGGTTACCAAAACACATAAAAGCAAACTAAGTTGAATAAAAAGTATGAAACGTGGCAAATATTATATCATATGGGCGCCGATATGTCTTGCAGTTCTCTGGCTAGTTCTAAAATATGCTCCTTGGTTCTTGTTCTGGCTCATGATTATATTCTTAACAAAAGATCTGTTTGTGGATCTGGACATCACGGGCGTACTGAAGAAATACAAATTAAGAGCAAAGAAAGGCTCATGGCCAAAGAAGCTTGAACACGCTCCGCTTGTTGTTGCAGTATCTATATTAGGAATAGTTGGATATGTCAGTGTGATGACTGCAATTCTGGCGTTTATCGACGCAATTATCGATATCTGGGATGATCAAAGATAATCCTAAATAATCACAAGAAGATCCATTGCGATACGACAGACATCCCACTAGTCATCCATAAGGCCAGTGAAATGCTCCTGACTGCATTGCGGACAGACAAAACAAGAAGTGTCTGAATCACCGAAAACGACTAATTTCACTTCTTTTCCGCATTCAATGCAAGTCGCATCGACTTCTGCAAAATCATCCCCGGTCATAGGTACTGTAATATATGTATTACAGGGTATATAAACCTTCCGAAATGCTATAAGAATCATCTGCAAGGAAAATTTCAGGGAGTGAAATTATTATGACAAAAAAATATTTTTTCACATAACAAAAATTTGTTCAGTAGATGTATAAGCGAATCTTATCCACGACCCTAAAGGGTGTGGTATTAACCGGATTCGTATATAGTTTGAACAAATTCGACGGAAATTCTTTTTGCATTTCCGTGTGATCAGAAATTTTTCAAATGTCGGAAACGGGCATTACTACATACTTCAGCATTGTAGCTCGGCCCGCTTCTGAGCACAAGAAAATGTTCCATTTCCTGTGCAAGAAATGCTAAATCATTTCTTTGCATCTTAGAAATCCAGCAATTATTATAGCAAGCGTCGACCAAACCACACCTTTTAGGGTGTAGTCAGGCGCTTGCTGCCGGATTTCTATGATTTCTGACATTTGACTTGAGAACTCGCCCTAAAGTATTATTCCGAAGGAACAATGCACGGAAATACAAAGTATTTCCGGTGGGCGCGGTACAAGAAAATGCATGCATTTTCTGTACAGAAAATACTTTCAGTATTTCCTCATATTAAATCGGCAAGTTCTCAATAACATCACAAAATTGGATAAAGAAATATCAAACAAAATATATGAAAAAACTCAGGACATCCTCTCTTTCAATCGTCTGACTCTGTCCCTTAACACTATCGCTCTCTCAAAATCAAGCTGGTCAGCGGCAGTCTGCATCTCAATCTCAAGCTCGATGAGGAGCTTAGGAATGTCCTTCTTAGGTATATGCTTTACATCTTTCACTTCGACTATCTTCTCTTTCACAGCTTTTATGATAGTCATCGGTGTGATATTGTTCTTCTTGTTATATTCCATCTGAAGCGTTCTTCTTCTCTCTGTCTCTGAAATGGCGCGTTTGATTGAGTCAGTCATCTTGTCTGCATAGAGCACGACATGGGAATCGACATTCCGTGCGGCACGACCGATTATCTGGATCAGGCTTTTTGTGTCACGCAAGAAACCCTCTTTATCAGCATCTAGTATTCCGATAAATCCAACTTCAGGGATATCAAGACCTTCTCTTAGAAGATTGATTCCTACAAGCACATCGAAATCCCCGGCACGAAGCTGACGGATTATCTCGGAACGCTCAAGAGTATCTATCTCAGAATGCAGGTATCTTGTCTTGACATCCTGCGATGCGAGAAAATCAGTGAGCTCTTCTGCAAGCTTTTTCGTGAGTGTCGTGATAAGCACACGATTGCCTTTCTTTATTGTGTCTTCTATCTCTTCAAGCACATCTTTTATCTGACCATCAATCGGCCGTACTTCGACAGTCGGATCAATCAGACCAGTCGGTCGGATTATCTGCTCGACAATCTGCGATGAATTCTCTCTCTCGTACTTATCTGGCGTGGCTGAGACAAAGACGACAGTATCCATAAACTTCTCGAATTCTTCAAATCTCAAAGGCCGGTTATCGAATGCTGAAGGCAGACGAAAACCATAATCGATAAGCGACTTCTTCCTGGAATGATCGCCATTATACATACCATGCAGCTGCGGTATCGTCTGATGGGATTCATCTATGAATATGATGAAATCATCAGGGAAATAATCAAGCAAACAGAACGGTCGTTCACCAGATCTCCTTCCGTCGAAATGTCTTGAATAATTTTCTATGCCTTTGCAGCTTCCAGTCTCTTGTATCATCTCGATATCATAGAGAGTACGCTGCTTCAGACGATGCGCCTCGATCATCCCAAGTTTTGGCAGGGTCTCATCAAGCTCGGATTGTATCGATTGGATTGCTCTGTCTATCTCGCTTTTCGGCACCACAAAATGTTTTGCCGGATAGATGAAGAAATATCCCATATTTTCTTTGACATCGCCCGTGTTCTTGTCAATCTCACGTATCTTCTCGATTTGGTCTCCGAAGAGTTCAATCCGGATTATATCATTGAAATATCCGGGGATTATATCAATTGTATCCCCTTTCACCCTGAACCGGCCAGGCATGAGTTCTGTATCATTTCTCTCAAACTGAATTGATAATAATCTGATAAGAAGATCCTTTCGCCCGATTGTGTCTCCTACCTTCACTTCAAAACCAAGATTCTTGAAATTAGCAGGATTGCCGACAGAATAGATACAAGATACTGACGCGATGACAATCACATCACGCCTTGACAGCAATGAAGCAGTCGTGGCAAGCCTCATCTGCTCGATCTTTGGATTTATCTGAGAATCTTTCTCGATGTAAAGATCCTTCTTTGCGATGTATGATTCCGGCTGATAATAATCATAATATGATACAAAGAATTCCACATGATTCTCTGGAAAGAATTCCTTGAATTCATTATAAAGTTGCGCAGCGAGTGTCTTATTATGGGCAAGCACAATGGCTGGCCTTTTAGCCTGCGCGATGACATTTGCCATCGTGAATGTCTTTCCTGAACCAGTCACCCCAAGCAAGGTCTGGAATCTATCTTTACGCTTCAGTCCTTGAACTATTTTCTTGATAGCTTCTGGTTGCGATCCTTTTGGTTCAAAATCGGATTTCAGTCTGAACTCCATGATTATCATGAAGATTAATATATGATATAAAAATGAGATGTTTTTGCGGGATTGGATCAGGATGTATACTTTAATCCTGAATTATTATATCTCTCCTAAGTATCCGATTATATGATATCGCGAACCGGTGCGCTTCATCGCGGATCTGCTGTAAGAGATGCAGGCCATGATCTTTTCTGTCAAGCAGTAAAGGTCTGGACAATCCAGGTACAAAAACTTCCTCTAATCTCTTCGCAAGCGATATAGTGGGGATACGGACTTCAAGTTCCTTAAGCACAGAAAGCGCGGCATGGAGCTGTCCCTTACCGCCATCTATCACAATGAGGTTTGGCATCTCCTGTTCTTCTGCGATCAGACGAGTATATCTTCGTCGCACCACCTCAGCGATAGCCGCAGTGTCATTTACCCCATCTACAGTCTTTATCTTGTAACGACGATAGTTATTTTTATCAGGTTTACCATATGAGAATCTCACCATGCTTCCCACCATCGAACTTCCGGAAAGATGTGATATATCAAAGCATTCTATGATGTTAGGTGAATCATTCAGCCTTAGAGACTTCTGGAGAGCTTCGAGCCTTGATAGATCCACAAAGAAAGTCATCTCGATGTTTTTGAGCACAAGATCGAGCAGCTTCTTCTTCTCACCGATCTTCGGCACGTTCATCAAGACATTGCTCCCTTTCTCTCGAGTAAGGAACCCGACGATAGCATCATCTAACTTCGATGGCACGATGATCTCTTTTGGTATCTGATATTCAGAATAATATCTCACGATGAACTCTGACAGGAACCCGTCTGAATATTCAAATGTAAACTCCTGCTTTCCAGCAAGAGTGCCCTTGAACACATGGAAAAGAAGCAGATGCACGATATTGTCCTTGACAATATAATTGATGATATCTTCATCATATCTTTTCAATCTCTCCATCTTCTGTCGTTCGCCAAGTTTCTTCAGCGCGGATATCTGGTCACGGAGCTCAAGCGCTTTCTCGAATTCCTGATCCATAGAGCTTTTCTTCATATCTTCCTCGAGCATGAGAACGATCTCATCAGTACCACCTTTTAGGACGGTCTTGACAGTCTCTATACGAGAATCATACCTCCGTCTATCGATGCTCCCGTCACATGGCGCTGTGCAAAGACCGATATGGTATCTAAGACATGGCCGTTTTGGCATAGTCTTGCATGTTCTTAGCTTGAATGCCTTAACAAGAACATAACGCACATGATCTCTCTCAAGACCAGAGACGAACGGACCGAAATAAGAGCCTTTCAAGCGTCGATCACGTGCTAGCAACAACCGTGGGAATGGTTCATCCGGAACCAACAGATATGCGTATGACTTTGAGTCTTTCAGGTCGATGTTATATTTCGGCTGGTGTTTCTTCACAAGATTCCGTTCAAGAATCAAGGCTTCGACTTCATTGTCAGTCACGATGAAATCAACTGAATGGATGTTCTGGACAAGTGTCTGTGTCTTCTGATCATGATCTTTTTTTGAGAAATAACTTTTCACTCTTTTCCGTAGGTTCTTTGCCTTACCGATATAAATTATCACATCAGCGAAATCTTTGAATTGATAGCATCCTGAATCTGTTGGGATCTTTGATGTGTCAATCATTTAAGTATCCTCTGGAGGAATTCACCAGTATAGCTTTTTTTGCATGCTGCGATCTCTTCAGGAGTCCCGGTCGCGACGATCTGTCCTCCGGCGTCTCCACCATCAGGACCAAGATCGATTATATGATCCGCACATTTTATGACATCTAGATTATGCTCGATGACTGCGACAGTGTTTCCTATGTCCACAAGATTGTTCAATACATCAATGAGCTTCCTTACATCATGGAAATGAAGGCCGGTCGTCGGTTCATCAAGCAGATACAAGGTCTTTCCTGTCGCTTTCTTTGAAAGCTCGCGCGTGATCTTGATCCTCTGCGCCTCACCACCAGACAATGTGACTGAGCTCTGGCCCAGCTTGATGTAAGTTAGTCCCACTCTCATGAGCGTGTCAAGTTTCCGTCTGATGGATGGGATGTTCTTGAGAAACGCATAAGCCTCTTCGACCGTCATGTCAAGCACATCAGAGATCGTCTTTCCTTTGTAATGCACTTCAAGAGTCTCTTGGTTGTATCGTCTACCTTTGCATTCTTCACATTCTACATAGACATCAGGAAGAAAATTCATCTCGATCTTTATCGTGCCATCACCTTCACACGCTTCGCACCTTCCGCCCGACACATTGAAAGAGAATCTACCCATTTTATAACCGCGGAGTTTCGCTTCCTGTGTCTCTGAGAACAGTTTCCTGATCTCATCGAATACTTTTGTATATGTCGCAGGATTGCTTCTTGGAGTCTTTCCGATCGGAGATTGGTCAATCACAATGATCTTATCAATTGGTGAATCCATCAGAATATCTTTATGCTTTCCTGGCCGCATCTTGGATCCATGCAGTTTTCGCATCAGGCCTTTATACAATATCTCATGCATAAGGGTCGATTTGCCAGAACCAGAGACACCAGTCACGCAGGTGAGCAGACCCATCGGGATCTTGACATCGATCTTCTTGAGATTATTATGCTCGCATCCTTTGAGCGTCAGATAGACCCATGAAGATCTTCTTTTTAGTGGCACAGGGATTGTCATCTTGCCGGAAAGATATCTTCCAGTCAATGATTTCTCATTCGCTTCGATCTGCTTTGGTGTCCCTTGGGCAACCACGCGTCCGCCGAAACGGCCAGCGCCAGGCCCTATATCGATCACATGGTCTGCCGCGCGGATAGTGTCTTCATCATGTTCGACGACGACGACAGTGTTCCCAAGATCACGCAGACGAAACATGGTCTTGATCAGACGGTCATTGTCCTTCTGATGCAATCCGATAGAAGGTTCATCGAGGATATACAAGACACCCATCAGATTCGATCCGATCTGCGTCGCGAGCCTAATACGTTGCCCTTCTCCGCCAGACAATGAACCTGCGTTCCTTGATAACGTGATATACCCAAGACCGACTTTATCAAGAAAATCGAGGCGAGAATTGATCTCCTTCAGGATCTGTGCTGCGATCTCTGACTGGGTTTTTAGAAGTTTCAGCGTCGAAAAGAATCCTATGGCTTTCGATATAGATAGATCAGTGATATCGATTATGGATCTCTCAGCGATTTTCACCGCAAGTATCTTATCTTTGAGCCTCTTCCCTTTGCATGCAGGGCATGGAGAGATACGCATGAATTTCTCAAGCTCCCGTCTTCTGTAGTCGGAATTTGTCTGATGATAAAGCCTCTCGCTCTGAGGGAGAAGCCCTTCCCATTTCCCCATCGAAGACCAGTTCGCCTCTCCGCCTTTCATCTTCAATTCGAATTTTATTTTCTCATCTGTGCCATACATGAGGACTTCATGCTGCTTCTTTGTGAGATCTTTTATCGGTGTAAACACGTCGAATTTGAAGTGTTTCGCTACAGCGCCGAGGTACTGTCCCCTCCAGCCATCTATCGCGTTCCTATAGACCATTATCGCGCCATCTGCGATGCATTTGTTTTTATCTGGAATGATCAAGTCCTCATCGAAATCCATCTTGATTCCAAGACCTGAACAGATTTCGCAGGCTCCAAACGGGCTATTGAATGAAAACATCCTTGGCTGGAGCTCTTCGAACACCATCCCGCATTCCGGACATGCCATGCGTGAAGAATATATCTTCTCTTCCTTCTTCTCATCAAGACAGATCAAAAGGCCGTCAGCTTTTTTAAGAGCAGCTTCACATGCTTCTGCGAGCCGGCTTCTGTCTGATGTGTCGACTCTGTCTATGACTACATCGATATCGTGTTTCTTGTAGCGTTCAAGTGTTATTGTATCATCTGTCCGAAAGATCTTGCCGTTCACCCTAGCTCGCATATAACCTTCTTTGTTCAGATCTTTGAATAATTTCTCATAAGTGCCTTTTTTCTGGCGGACAACTGGCGCGAGGATTGTGACCATGCCTTTTGTGGTTATGATCTGCTCTGTGATCTTCTGGGGCGTCTGAGATTGTATTTTTATGTTATGGACTGGACAATATGGAGTCCCTGCGCGCGCGAAAAGAAGTCTTAGATAATCATATATCTCTGTCACTGTCCCGACAGTGCTCCTTGGGTTCTTGCTTGTCGTCTTCTGGTCGATTGAGATCGCTGGCGAGAGGCCTTCGATGCTGTCGACATCAGGCTTGCTCATAAGGCCAAGGAACTGTCTTGCATATGAAGAGAGAGATTCGACATATCTTCTCTGCCCTTCTGCGTAGATTGTGTCGAACGCAAGAGTGGACTTGCCGCTTCCCGAGAGTCCTGTTATGACTATCAGCTTGTCTCTTGGAAAGACGACTGTTATATCCTTTAGATTATGTTCTCTCGCGCCTTTGATTATTATGTCTTTGTTCATCTGAATCTACCTGAAAATAGCGGCATCTATATAAGATTTTAGAAGTACTTTATAAATTTCACACACAAATGTCCAGTGGGTTTCAGACCTTGGCAAAAATGACTACATGGTTCTTTCCATAGGCTTTTGCGCATTTTGGACAGGTCGTGTAATAGAAATACAGTTTCTTGATCACTTTATCTTTGGATGCGACGAAATCTTTCATCTCTTTGATCCATCTACTCATGTCCTTATATGGACCTTCGAAGACCTTTGTCAGGAATGTTCCACTGATTGTCGTGTTGACTGCATTAGGAATCTCTTTCTTGACTGATACATATAAGTCTGAGCCCAACATTGAATTCTCATCTGATAGAACCACTGTGTCTTTATCGATATCATCAACTGCTTTTATCTTTTTCATCATTTTTGAAATGACCCTGCCAAAGTTCAGAGGTATATGAAATAGACTCGTCACATGATCTTTAACAAAAAGCTTGTTGTTCCACGTAATCTCCTTATCGTCCCAGGGTGCGGGATTGAACCTTGGACAGCATCCAGTCTCTAGTTCTTTTGCCATATTTTTTTTTTGCTATGTGTCCTTTAAATAAATATCGGAACTGTAGCATTAGGAGAATGAAGAAGAGAGATTATATTAAAGAACATTCAGTTAGTCAATGTGCGTTCAATCGCGCGGATCAGTCTTGGCGACATATTCTTTGTGTTCCATGACTTGAGCAGATGGAACATGTTGTTGCCTGTGATAGCGACATCTGTCGGATTTATCAACCGCTTATCGACTAGCCCTATCAACTCTTTTACTATATCTGGACCGAAATCGATCAGGAAACTCCGCATGCCCATCGTCATCAGGCCGCATGCATACCAATCTTCAAACAGATCCTTGAACTCTCCTTCCACAAGAGATGTAAGTGAAGGCGTGTAGACACCACAATTCCAGTTTCTGCATTTATCTTTTGTCAAGACCTTCCAGCAACTGACATATTTCAAGGCTTCATTCCTATAATCATCGCCAAGCCGCATGGGATGGATCAAGCAACCGACTGACTTTTCATCTTCATCAAGAAATGCCAGATAGTCACACATCGGTTCGCCAGAAGAATGCGCCATCTTCGGATTCTTCACATCTGACCAGATAACGGAATCGCAAAGCTTCTGTGCGTATGATTGAAATCTGTCTTCTAATGGAAGCATATTATTGTCCAATGTCGATTCAGCCGTCCTGTTCCTTGCTCTGAGCACCCTGCTTATGCCTTCTTTTGAATAATCATAGAAATTATACAGCCCGCAGCATCGTCCGCAGCTGATCCCTTTGAGATGGCATAGTTCAGTCATTGGTGCAGAGGTTCACTAATTGATATTTAAGCATATCGGACAAAAGTGCTCTATAGAAAGTCGTGTCATGACTATTTATGCCCGATTCTTTTCATATTCCACTTGGCAGAGTCCAGGACTGCTCAAGCGGTCCGAACACTGTCAGCCCATGCCATATTTGATCTGCCATGCATCTATGGTCCATCAAGCGGGGGCAAAAAGCGCACGCTGACCAGAAAAAAGGTCAGGGTGCCAAAGCTAGGAGATGATACATGTCCCTTGAGAAGACGACTTTCTACATTGCCGGACAAAAGAAATATAAAACCGTTTCTAAATAGATTCTTCATGGCGATCATCAACAAAGAGACATGTGTCATTGTGCAGGGCATAACTGGCACTCAAGGATCATTCCACACAACGCTCATGAAAGAGTACGGCACAAACATAGTCGCGGGCGTGACACCAGGAAAAGCAGGCCAGCAAGTGGAAGGGATACCTGTGTTCGATTCTGTGGCTGATGCATTGAAAGAGCATCCGGCAGAATTCTCGATCATCTTTATCCCTGCGAGAGTCTGTAAGGCAGCGTGTCTTGAAGCGCTTGATAATGGACTCAACATCGTGGTCATAACAGAAGGTATGCCTGTCCATGATGCGCTTGAAGTCGTCAGGAAAGCGAAAGACCTAAGCAAGATTATGATCGGTCCGAACTGCCCGGGACTTATCGTACCTGGTGAAGCGAAGATAGGAATTATGCCATCACATATATTCACAAAGGGCACCATCGGTGTCATATCAAGATCAGGAACACTCACTTATGAGATAATAAACAGCCTGACAAAAGCCGGGCTTGGCCAAAGCACAGCGATCGGCATCGGCGGAGATGCGATAATCGGGACAGATTTCATCGAAGCTCTGCAGATACTAGAAAACGATCAAGAGACAGAGAAGATCGTCCTGATCGGCGAGATTGGTGGGGATGCCGAAGAGAGGGCTGCCGTGTTCATAAAAGAGAATGTGAAGAAACCAGTGGTCGCTTATATCACTGGCAGGACAGCTCCGGAAGGCAAGAGGATGGGACATGCCGGCGCAGTTATCTCAGGGAACACAGGCACGGCGAAAAGCAAGATAGAAGCGCTTCAGGATGCCGGCGTGAAAGTAGCAGAGCTTCCTTCTGATATAGCGGGATTCTTTCATTGAAGCTCAAGTTCCGCATAACACGCATCTTCCTGGCAGATTATCCGAAAGCCGCGCTTCTTGAACATATGGAGCATTATATGGTTGTCTTTCAGGACATTCGCGAACACTTTCTTTATCCCGCGTCTTTTCGCGATCTCAAGGATATAGTCAGTGAACTTGTTGCCGAGTCCCTGTCCATGCCAAGGATCCCCGACCACGATCGCGAACTCAGCAGTCTCATTGTAATGGTCTGCGATCAATCTGACCACACCAGCCATCTTCTTCTCTTTCTTCTCAGTGACCTCTGCGATTATCGCGATCTCTCTATCATAGTCTATCTGCGTGTATCGTATAAGCATCTCATGGCTTATGTCTTTTATCAGCTGGAAGAATCTGAAACGCTGCGTCTGCTCAGAGAATGTGCGGAACATCCCTGCCTCAAGCGGTTCGTCTTCTGGTCTTATAGGTCGGAGCGTCGCGATCTTCTTATTCTTCATCCTAAACGTAGTGATGTATTCCCGCGGATATGGCGATATCACCATATGTGAATATGGCTTGACATTCTTTCCAATAACATCTGTGTCAAGGACGACTTTCGCATCAAGGACAACACCGCCTTTCTCGTCGATCGCGAACGGATTTATGTCTATCTCAGCGATCTCTGGAAAATCCATCACGAGGTATGCGAATTTATACAAGAGAAACTGGACGGATCTCATGTCGACTCCGCCTGTGCCACGGAATCCATTAAGCAACTGAAATATCTTTGTATCTTCGATCAGGCGCATCGCAAGTGCCATATTTAACGGAGGAAGACCTATATTTGTGTCCTTGAAAACTTCGACAGCTATCCCGCCCATGCCAAACACAATGGTCGGACCGAAGATAGGATCCTTCTTGCATCCGATAAGCAGTTCATGACGTTTCGAGATCATCTTCTCGACAAGCACGCCAGAGATCTTTGCGCCTTTTTCTTTCTGCTTGACAGAACGGATTATCGCGCGGTATGCTTTCTTCGCATCCTTCTCGGACTTGATGTCCAGCATCACCCCACCGACATCTGTCTTATGCAGTATATCTTTTGAGACTATCTTCATGACAACAGGAAAACCAAGTTTTCTCGCCGTCTTTGAAGCTTTCTCAGCGCTTGTCACGACAACCGATCGTGTCACAGGGATCTCATAGTTCTTCAGGAACTCTTTTGCTTCATCTTCAGTGAACACAGTCCTTCCGTTCGCATGGACCTTCTCGATAAGCTGCCTGTTATTCATGGTGTTAGGCTTGAAAGAATGCGGGACGGTCGCAGGTGTCTCATATAACAATCCAAGATTCTTCACATACCTCTGCAAAGCCATGAAACATCTTATGGCGTTCTCAGGTATCCTATATGATGGTATGCCTCCTTTCTCGAGCACAGAACATCCTTCCCTGACCTGAGCTTCACCCATCCAAGAGGCAAGGATCGTCTTCTCACCCCTTTCTATCTTGACGATCTCTTTGGCCACAGCGGTCGGATCAGTCATCGCCTGCGGCGTAAGTATGACAAGTATCGCATCTATCCCCTTGTCTGCAAGGCAGATCTCAAGTGCTTTTTTATACCGATCCGGTCCAGCGTCCCCAAGTATATCGATAGGATTCCCATGGCTCCAATGCTCAGGAAGGATCTCATCTAGTTTCTTGATAGTCACGGAAGAGAGCTCGGCCAGCTTTCCACCAGACTGCATCAGATGGTCAGTCGCGATCACACCAGGACCACCCGCATTTGTGATGATCGCAAGCCTGTCGCCTTTCGGTCTCTTCTGCATCGACAGCACTTGTGCATCATTGAACAATTCACCGATAGTATCTACCCTGATGATCCCTGCTCGTTTGAACGCAGCATCGAACACCGCATCATTTCCTGCAAGCGATCCTGTATGCGACATGGCAGCCTTGGCGCCCGCAAGGCTCTTTCCTGCCTTGAGTACGATTATCGGTTTCGTCCGCGCGAATGCTCTCGCAGCAGACAGGAATTTCCGTGCATTAGACAGAGATTCCATATAGATCACTATGCTTGATGTGCTCTGGTCATTGCCGAAATAATCGATGAGATCATGGAAACCAACATCGATCATAGATCCAAGCGAGACGAAATAGCTAAAGCCCACATTGGCTTCAAGCGACCAGTCGAGGATAGCAGTGCATAATGCTCCGCTCTGCGATATGAAAGCGATCTTTCCCGGCAACGCGCCGCTGCTCGCGAAACTCGCATTAAGACCTATCGACGGTTTTATGAATCCAAGACAGTTCGGTCCGATGATCCGCATGTCATATTGACGTGCAAGCCCGACGATCTTCTTGCACATCTTGTCTCCATCCCTACCAGCCTCCTTGAACCCGGCAGATAGTATGACGATTCCCCTGACACCCGCTCTACCGCATTCATCGATTATGTCAGGGACAGTATGCGCCGGTGTGGCGATCACGGCGAGGTCGACCTTGTCCGGGGTAGCAAGGACTGATGGATAGCACCTGACACCAAGGATGCTGTTCCGTTTAGGATTGACCGGGTAGACCACACCGCCATAATCAGAGCCGATGATGTTGCTTATCACCGCATAGCCGACACTGCCCTTCCTGTTCGTAGCTCCGATCACGGCGACAGTCCGTGGATCGAAGATCGCATCAAGCCTTCTTTTCTGCATTATGATCCATCCTCATATCTTCCAATATTTCGAAAGGTTCCTCTCAAGCATGACAGCATTCCCCTCATATTCTTCATAGGCGAGTATGTGCGAATCTGTCTTTGTCTCTTCATGCTTCATCTCATCGCCATTTATCCCATCTATGAAATTGAAGAGACACTTTGGAAAAGTCATTATGTTGTATCCACCTTCAAGCGTCGCGAAGATATTCTTGAATTTATCTTTTAGAATCTGGCCCATATGATAGAAAAGATTGGTGCTTGCCCTGAGATCAAGCAGAAGATCATCCTTGTGCGCATCGAATCCGGCTGAGACCGCGACGACATCCGGCGCAAACTGTTCAGCGACAGGCATGAATCGTTTCATCGCATCCATGAACAGATCATCGCCCGCTCCAGGAGGAAGGGGGACAGGTATTGTATATCCAGCACCTTCATCTTCACCGATCTGGTCTGGCGTGCCGCCCCCAGGAAACGCAGGGAACTGATGCAACGACCAATAAAGCACTTTGTTTGTCTTATAGAAGAACTTGAATGTGCCGTCGCCAAGATGCCCATCAAAATCGAATATCATCACACGTTTCCCTTCATCGACAAGTTTCTGCGCCGCTATCGCCACGTTGTTGAATATGCAGAAACCGCTTGATCTGTCCTGATGCGCATGATGACCAGGAGGACGGACAAGCGCAAAATCTCCGGTTTTGGATGCCATTATTGTCGCACCGACCGCTTTTATCGCTGCTTCATATGTCCCTGATGAGACCACTGTATCCTGGTCAAGCCGGCTGCCCATCTCGCATGCCTTCTTGACCTGATCGATGTAGAATTTTTTGTGGACTAAAGGCAGGAATGCCTCACCATCTTCGATATCTGTCTGCTGCAATCTTCCGCATGCTTCAAGCCTTTTTCGGTTCTCTGGATGCATGCCTGTATCATGCTGCAAGAACACGTCATTGTATATTATTTTCATCCGTTCCATCCTTCGTTTTCTGGGTATTTAAATATTTTGGATTATTTATCTAATATAGGTAAATTTTAAAAAAAATTGCTAATATATATAAATAAGCGAAATAATATTCAATAGATGGACGATATCGACAAAGGCATCCTAAGGGTAATCCAGGAAGATACAAGGACAGGATATCAGGAAATCGCAAAAAGACTCAGCATAGCGCCAAGCACCGTGCATTTCCGGATCAAGAAGCTCATCAATATGGGTGTCATCGAGAGATTCTCGGCCATTTTGAACCTTGAGAAGATGGGCTATATGACTATCGCCTGGATCGGATTATCATGTGATCCAGATAAGATCGATTCTGTCGCAGATATCCTCGCCTCCTTCGACCAGATACAGATGGTCTGCACTGCTTCAGGTGATCATGATCTCCTAATACAGATCGTCGCAAAGAACGAGAAAGACCTGTGGCGTTTCATAAACAAGAACATCAAGACCATCTCGGGCGTCGAAAAAGATTTCGATGTATCGTGTTTTCTTGATGTATACAAAAAGACAAATAGCATCGTCGTTTGAGATCTAAAGCAAAATATTTCTACTTCGATAGGTCAAAAGATTTATAATCATGGCAGGGGTTACAGAATCCATGTGGTATAGGGGTATCGAGAGGACATTGAAAGACAATAAATTCGCGATATTGTTCATAATATTATTCGCTGTGCTCTCTTATTCCAACATCATTGGAAATTCTTTTCTTTGGGACGATGTGAGCCTCATAGTCGAGAACGAGAATCTCAAGGATCCAGCCAAAAATATAAATTTCATACGCGATTTCTGGTGGCTAAATGAAGCGGACAAGGGCTCGCCGTATTTTCGGCCGATTATATCTATAGAATATATTGTCGATTACCGTATCTGGGGACTAGAT
Source organism: Candidatus Woesearchaeota archaeon CG11_big_fil_rev_8_21_14_0_20_43_8 (assembly GCA_002762705.1). Classification (GTDB taxonomy): domain Archaea; phylum Nanobdellota; class Nanobdellia; order Woesearchaeales; family CG08-08-20-14; genus CG08-08-20-14. The sequence goes on from PCVE01000021.1 coordinate 25,896, forward strand.
CCGTTCGGATTCCATCTGACAAATATCATACTGTTATGTCTTGGCGCGGTCGCGGTGCTGTTCTTGACAGACGTCTTGTTCAAAGACAGGATGCTCTCTTTTCTTGCGGCAGCATTATTCGCTGTGCATCCAGTCCATACAGAGAATGTCACATGGATAGCAGGAAGGACAGACGTCACTATGGCGATGTTCTATCTCTGGGCGTTGTTCATGTATATCCGATGGAGAAAGACAGATGGGAAAGGATATCTCTTCGGCTCTCTTCTCATGTGGTTCTGCTCGATACTATCAAAAGAGGTCGCAGTCACATTTCCTGTCGCGATAATATTATATGACTGGTGTTTTGAAGAGAAGACGCTGTGGAATGCATTCAGGACGAGATGGAAAGTCTATTTGGGATTCGCGTCGGTAATCGTACTCTACCAGTTCATCCGTTTCTGGGCACTGGAGTATACAAATAATTTCATTTTCCTTGGAAGCGCATTCGCATATTTCGCCAAAGGAGAATTCTTCACACCGATAATGAAGATACTTTATTCGATCGGGAATTACATATTCCTTAACATCTATCCATCGACACTGAAAATACGCTGGGTGATCCCGGAGATAGATTCACTGTTCTCATGGGCTTCGCTTTTCGCTCTTGGTATCTGCATACCATTCTTCATCCTGATGTTGCATTCATGGAGAAAGTCAAAGAAGCATTTCTTCCTGCTCGCTTTTTTCATGCTCAATATACTGCTTGTCGCGAATATCATCACAGTGCGTGATTCATTCGCAGAACGATTTGTCTATCTGGCATCATTATCTTTCTGTATCCTGATACCCATGACGGTGCGTTGGCTTGTCAGGAACAAGAAGACCGCATTTGTGATCATCACAATAATCATCGTGCTTTTCGGCGCGCGGACATATGTGCGCAATTATGATTGGCATGACCAGACGACTCTTGTCACCAAGGAGCTTTCTGTGAACAGCGGATCGGCCGAAGCGAATTTCCTTTATGGATCTCTCTATGCTAAAAACATGAATAATCTCAGCGTCGCAAAAGAATATTTCGAGAAAGCCATCGCGATCGATGATAAGCGGACAGATGCCCACCTGCAGCTAGGGCTGATATATCAAATGGAAGGAAATGTCACGGCAGCATTTGAGTCCTTTGAGAAGTGCAAGATATATGGTCCGCCTGAATTCATATGGAAAGGCGCTATGTCAGAAGGCTTGATGCTCATGGATTATGGATTTTTCAACGTGGCAAACAACAATTCGGAGATTGCCAGAAGAAATTTTGTCGGTGCAGTCGAAAATTTCAGGATGGTCCTTTCGCAAAAAGCATATATCCCGGATTTCCATCTTGACCTGGCATCAGCTTATCTTGCATTGAATGACTTCTCGAATGCAGGATTTGAAATAGATTATGCGCTTCGGCTCGATCCGAACAACCAGCAAGCTCAGATCATGAAAAAAGATATGCAGGATTATCTTTATTCATTGCAAAATGCCGTTATAAAGAATCAGCAACCGCTGAATTGATTGAAAAGAAAAATAATGGACTCGGCGGGACTTTCGTGCTAGCGCACTCGGTCTTTATCGACCTTGTCGCTAACTATTCGAACCCGCGGCCTCCCCGTTGCGAACGGGACGCGATACCAGGCTTCGCCACAAGCCCATCCGAAACTATGTTTCTTTGATTAGTATTTGAATTTTTCTATATTTGCCAGGGCGCCAGTGGCTTCGCCACTCGTGCGCTCATGCAGCTTGCCCCGTACACCACTGCAAGCCTGATATATAAAGACACAGTAGCATTTGTCAGTGATTGAACAATATCATAAAAATGCAGTAGGCGGTCGCTATAATCATTGCCGCATTTTTAGGATGCTCGGCGACAATTCATCTGCACCCTAAAGGTGCAGTTTTGGTGTCGCCGACATAAGGTAACACCCATGTCCCGGCACTTTTGGGTGGGCGGGTGGTCTGGGAGGCATATTTTCGCTTGAATCAGGGGAAAAGTGCAGGATCAAAAAGAGTGAAAACCAGAAATCACTGGAAACTGATACAGTGCCGATATATAAACAATATTTAAATAGTATTATGCCATACCAAAAGGACTTGATGCCATTAGGTATCGATATGAATAGGTGAAATTAGATGAAGACAAGAATGAGAACCCACACATGCGGAAATCTCAGACTGCAGAATGACAAAGAGAAGGTCAGTGTCTGTGGCTGGGTGCAGAGCAGAAGGGACCACGGTGGCATAATATTTATCGACCTAAGAGATCGTCATGGTCTGACACAGGTCGTCTTTGATCCATCTAATAATGATCAGGCACATAAAGAAGCAGAGCACATAGGACGAGAATGGGTATTGAAAGTAGATGGTACAGTCAGACCAAGAGGAGAAGGTCTTGTGAACCCGCGGCTGCCGACAGGAGAAGTCGAAGTTGTCGTAGACAAGCTGGAAGTGCTCAACAAGTCAGACACGCCACCGATGGAGATAGATGATAACAAGGTCGCAAATGAGGATTTCAGGCTCAAATACAGATATCTTGACCTTAGAAGACCCATCATGCAGAAACATCTTGAGACAAGGCACAAAGTGGCGCAGGCCGCAAGAAGCTTCTTCAATGAACAAGGATTTCTTGAGATCGAGACTCCTTTGCTGATCCGTTCGACACCAGAAGGCGCAAGGGATTATATGGTTCCTTCCAGAGTGAACCCCGGCCAGATGTATTCGCTCCCGCAGTCTCCACAGCTCTACAAGCAGATTCTGATGGTATCTGGATGTGATCGATATTATCAGATTGCTAGATGCCTAAGAGATGAAGACCTCAGAACCGACAGACAACCAGAATTCACGCAGATAGATGTCGAGATGAGTTTTGTAGAAGAAGAAGATATCTATGAGATATTAGATGGCATGGTAGTGAATGTGTTCAAAGAAGCGATTGGAGTAAATATCACAATACCGATTCCAAGGATGACATTCCATGAATCTATGGAACGTTATGGCTGCGACAAACCGGACCTTAGATTCGGGCTTGAATTGGTGGATGTCTCAGAGATTGTCAAGAAAGGCGACTTTGGTGTATTCAAGACAGTGATTGAAAATGGCGGTATAGTGAAATGTATCAACCCAAATAAAAATTTCTCAAGAAAAGAACTAGATGAATATATCGTCCTTGCGACAAAAAGTGGTGCGAAAGGCATGGCGTGGATGAAGGTCGCAGATGGGAAGCTCGAGAGCAACATCGCGAAGTTCTTCAAAGAGGATCTCCAGAAAGAGATAATAAAGAAGACGGGTGCAAAGGACGACACTATACTTTTCTTTGTCGCAGACAGACCAAAAGTCTGCAATAATGTGCTCGCGAGACTAAGGAACAAACTAGGCGAAGACCTGAAACTATATGATCCATCAGAGTTCCGCTTTGTGTGGATAGTCGATTTCCCATTATTCGAATATGACGATGATATCGAAGCATGGATGCCTGCGCACCATATGTTCACAATGCCAAAGAAGGAATGCTTGAAATTCCTCGACAAAGAGCCAGGCAAAGTCGTCGCCCATTGCTATGATCTTGTATTGAACGGCGTCGAGCTCGGCTCAGGTTCTATCAGAGTGCATAGAAAAGACATCCAGGAAAAAGTCATGAAATCCATGGGTATCACTGAGGCTGAGGCACTGCAGAAATTCGGTTTCCTGCTCGAAGCATTCCGTTACGGGGCTCCGCCACACGGTGGTTTCGCGTTCGGTGTCGACAGATTGGTCGCGCTGATGTGCGGGTTCAATGACATAAGAGAAGTCATGGCGTTCCCAAAGAACAAGAACGCACAATGTCCGATGGATGGCTGCCCAAGCCAGATAGATGACAAAGCATTGAAAGATGTCCATCTTAAATGGGATATAGTCAAACCGGAGAAGAAAGGCAATCTCGATAATCGGATGGAGTAGTTTTTTCTTTTTTTCAGATAATTTATGCGAGGGATACTGCAATGGCAAATAATGAAATAGTCGCCGGATGCATGGTACATCAGATCAAATCACTTCCAAAAGAGTTCATGGACTGGCAGATCGATGCCAGAAAAAAAGGCGTGCAGCAGTTGAAGGACAAACAAGGCATGCCAAATTTCAGTGTCCATACACCTGTTCTTGCCACGACGAACTCTTTTTCTACGAGACATTACAATGATGCTTTTGATATCAATCTCGCATACAAAGGCGTTGGTCTTATGGTAAAAGAAACATATCTTGATGATTTCATAGACAGAATCGATGATGTCAACTCTCGAAATAAAAACGAGGACGAACGATTGGATCTTCTTTTGGATTTATATTCGGATGCATCGCGGATTGACGATACATGTCTTACATCGCTTGAGATATATGGTACACAGACATATGATAATCTCAAGATGAACGCCAAATGCGGATTATGTTTCAATGCAAGGAAAAGCTACCAGGTCGATTGTGTAGCAGAGATGCTGGCACCAGGCACGAAGTTTTACAGATTCGTCAATGGTCTGCATACACTGTTCCATGATCACATCAAACCCACATGCGCATATAGATTCAATGTGATAGGACTTATGGATAAATCGCCAGGGATAAAAGATAGAAAGATACTTTAATACGACGCAACAGATGAATGAAAGGTGATAAAACATGGCAGAAGTGAGGGCATCACACATCCTTGTTCCGACAGAAGAACAGGCAAAAGAGCTAAAAGAACAGATAGACAACGGCGGAGATTTCGGAGTGCTTGCAAAAGCCCATTCAAAATGTCCATCCGGAAACAAAGGCGGCGACCTTGGCTGGTTCAGGCGTGGCATGATGGTCAAAGAATTCGACACTGCCTGTTTCTCCATGAAAGAAGGCGAAGTCTCTGGTCCGATAAAGACCCAATTCGGTTGGCATATCATAAAACTCACCGGGAAAAGATAACAAAAATTTGTTCAGTAGATGTATAAATGAATCCTATCCACGACCTTAAGATTCGCATTATAGTCTGAACAAATTTTTGAATTGCGAACTCTCCATAAAGGGCACGATATTAAACCGACAAGTTCACAATAATTATCCAAAGGTGACTGTTGTTTTGCTTTTCTTTGGAAAAACAAGCACTTCATTTTTTCCCATATGCGCGCATTTGACTGATGTATCCGCTTTGATCTCAAACCCATTTCCTTGCACATCCAGACAAAAAGCAGTATCTTCTCCACTGTCTGAGGTATTACCAAATCTTCTGAATCTAATCTTTTCAACGACAGTCTTTCTAACAAGGCAACAACCTAGCCCACACACAGAGATATCAAAGATATCATCGTTCATCGCTTCAGTCATAGTCACAGTCCTGACACGCCCACCATCATGATGCCTATATAAGATAGGAATCAGATGCAATTTTCCATCGATGACCACACGCCCAAGATAGACACCACTTGCTACATCAGTATCGAGGGCGAGCAATCGCTCGATGACATCGCAAGGTGCGATGATATCAGTATCTAAAAAGAGAAGATGGCTATAATCTCCTTTCAAGAAATGATCCCGCACTCTATTCCTGCTGCTGATTATCCTTGATATCCTTGTGTCTGAAATCGCATCTTTAAGCACCGTGATCTTCTTGCCTGCCATCTTGATATCTTTGAGTCTTTTAAGATACATATCATCATCCGAATTATCGACAAAAACAACTTCTACAGAATCATAAGATATCGCATCAAGCCCAGCAAGAAATCTATCAAGACAATACTCTTGTCCAGAATACGTCGGACAACCGACAAGCACCTTCTTTGACATAGAATAAATAACAAAGCAAGCCATCTTATATTTTTTACTTAAACGACACTTTTATAACCCCTAGATGCCTTCCAAAGAATTGTGCTATGATGATGTGAACACCCGCTGATCAATGATGAACGGATGTAACTGCTGAGCACCCTTTTATCCAAACATATTCATATAATCTTTGCCTTCTTCTTCTTCTTTTCGTCTGACTTTATCAATGGCATCAATGAAATCTTTCTCGACGACTTTATGACGATTATCACGGATCGCAAAATATCCTGCCTCAGTCACGACGGCTTTTATCTCAGCGCCAGACATGCCTTCCATTTTTTTATGAATATTTGGAAGCTTTGTTTTTTTATCTATAGTCATCCTAGAAGAATGTATCTTGAAGATTTCTTTTATACCGGCGGCATCAGGAAGACCTACTTCAATCAGCCTATCAAGCCTGCCTGGCCTTGTGACTGCTGGGTCAAGGATATCTATCCGATTCGTGCAACCGATGATCTTCACATTTCCAAGCGCCTTGAATCCATCGATCTCTGCCAGAAGCTGCATGAAAGTACGCTGTACTTCGCGCTCACCGCTGGTACCCACATCTATCCTCTTCGCCGCAAGAGCGTCCACTTCATCTATGAATATTATCGATGGCGCCTTTGCTTTGGCCATCTTGAAGATCTCATTGACCAGTTTCGCTCCTTCGCCGATGAATTTCTGGACTAATTCTGAACCGACAACTTCGATGAATGTCGAATTTGTAGATGCAGCGACGGCTTTAGCAAGTATCGTCTTGCCAGTGCCAGGCAGACCATAAAGCAATATGCCTTTTGGTGGATGTATCCCCACTTTCTCGAACAATTCTGGTTTCTTCAGTGGAAGTTCGATAACTTCTTTGATCTCGTTGATCTCTTCTTCAAGACCGCCGACTTCCTTCCATGATAATTTAGGTTTCTCGACAATGACAAAACGTTCGACATTGAACATCTTGGTTGTCGGAATCTGCTTTAGGACAGTGAGATTTTTTTGTTCCACGAGCACAGAATCTCCTGGTTTGCCATCAAATGTGGCTGATATCTCGACAAAAAACTCATTTCCATTCGGGACCTTGATAACAGCATTTTTCCCGATTATCTCTTTTAGTTCACAGACCATCAATGGCGGCCTTCTGAATTTATCAAGTTCGTTCTTCATCTGCGCAAGAGTTTCCCTAAGTATCTTGTTCTCTTCTTCGAGATGGAAATAATTAGTGCTATAATTGAAAACCGCGTTATCTAGCTTGCTTTTTTGTGCTGTGCTGTTTGAATCAGTCATGAGGACACCTTTTATTATGGACATTGGAGTCAGAGATATTATATAAAACCTTCTTTTAAACGCAAGAAATCCGGATTATCTCATCAGATTGCTGCAATCGTAAAATAATTTTTAAACGTTTGGATTTGATACAAAAACCCGATATAACAAAAATGTATTTGTTTAGCAAAAGCAGAGGTTCTTTAGCAACATCTGCCTGAGTTGTTCTTTGAGATCAAGGTTTGAGAGTTGCCATGTGGCTATCAGCGAGGCAAGCGTTTCATAATTCTGCTTTCCAGTCTCCGACCTGAATACGCCGATTATCTTTCTGACCATTACTGTTTCCCTAATCGCCTGCTCTGCGAAGTTGTTTGTCGGCTCGACATCAGCTACTTTGACACATGTGAAGCAGTTGTCAATGTTGAAACCGATATATTTCACGACCTCAGTCAGATAATCATATCTTGCGTAGTACTCGATGAGCTTCTCGAGTCTGGCAGTCATTCTCATGTATCTGAGCTTGCGCTGCCTATCAGTTGGATCATCTGCATTGAAGGTCTTTATCTCATCAAAGAACACCATTAGCTTTTCATGCAGATGCCTTCCAGCCACAGTATCACACAATGCTCCGGATTTCCGGAGTAGATGCGCCCAGCATCTCTGAATCAATACTGTATCCGCAAGGAAATTGTATGCTCGCCAGCAGTCGCATATCACGACTCCAGCATAGCTTTCTCCCAATATCTCCAGGAGCACGTTGCTCCCTCTGCTCGGTCGAATGACAAGCAGGACATCATTCGCAGTCCGAAACACCCATGCCCATTGCTTTATGCCGAGCACCGAGAAACTTGTTTCATCGACATAAACTCGATCTGCTTGTGCGATACGGGATTTGAGTTCTTCGTACTCTTTTTCCGCCGCATCCGCGACTCTCTTGATGATCGCGTTGATTGATGCAGGAGTGATCTTGAAGGCAAACCCTGATTCAAGGAAATTCGCTGTCTTCCTGAGCACACCATGAAGAAGGAACTTTATGAAGATCACAAGGACCATGATGTTGATGCCGAACTTGCCTTTGAGTGGGGTCTTGTTATGCGGTGGAACAAATGTCAAGCCGCAATCATCACATCTCTTTATGTGAATCTCCGTTTCCTTAGTCTCGGGAACGATTGGAACAGGTGTTTCTTCGGTGATGCGTCTGAGCACCTTGTCATCTGAGACATGGCTGCTGCCGCAGCCAGGGCAATGGTCAGCGTCAATAATCTCTTTGATGACGGGGTTCTGACGGCGATTCGTGCCAAGGTGGCCGTTTGGTGCCCCGCGTCTGGCACCAATCTTGGCTTTCAGACCAAAAGTGTTTGGCTTGAGATGCGCATGCGCAGAAGAAGGAGTGTTTGAATTCTTGTATTTCTTGAGTTCTTTTTCGAGCCGTTTCTTTTCTTCTTCTAGTTTATCTTTCTCTTTGAGCAGTTCAATATAATCCTTGATAATCTTTTTCTTCGATTTCTCTTTCAGTCCATTTTCAACGGTGTGATATTTCATTGTTCAACCAGAACGATCTTCACTTTCTTGCCAATCCATTCAACAGGTACATAGACGCGGCCACTGTTTCCGCTTTTGTTGACTCTCTTCTCAAGCATCTCATAGCCAGTCAGTTGAATCGTTGTCTCTTTTGCCATTAGCTACAAAATAGCTAACAAACTATATTAAGATTTCACTTCTGGAGACCATAAATCACAGAAAATCTCAGAAATCAGCTAAACAAATACACAAAAATTTGTTCAGTAGATGCATATGCAGATATTTTCTGTACAAGAAAATTTTGCTAACGCAAAATATGCTTTAAACAAGCAAATTTTCTGTGTATTGCAACCATATTGCAATGCAGAGAAACCAATGGTTTCTCGTGTAGATAAAGTGCACACTTTATCTACCACAGGAAATATATTTAGTATTTTTTCGTATTAAACCGGCAAGTCCTCAATAAAATTTCATTGCTTTCCGAGCATAATCAATTACATATAGAAATAGAAATTAAAAATTTGAGCATGAAGAATTGATGTGATCTTTTTTCTAATTAATCGACAATAAGAATCATTGAATCAAAATTTGGATTCAAATATTGATAAACTGCTGTTGCAAAGAAGAGAACGAAGAAACCCACTTAGAGACCTGTTTTTCAGAGGAAAGCAGCAATAAAACACAATTTCCAAAACATTTATAAAGGAATGCTATTTCCACATAGCAATCCAAGTACTTGAAACAAAATATCAAGTACGAGAACGAAAAACACTGCCTGAAAAGGGCATCCAAACCGTCCTTCATGGATGTTCAACAAAAGGTGGCTTCGAGGACAGATACGTTCTGGAAGAATAATTAATAAACTAGGAGATATAATGCCAAAAAAACATAATCCAAGGAGAGGAAGCTTACAGTTCTGGCCTAGATGCAGAGCCAAAAGCGAAAGTGTCAGGATAAGGAATTTTGTTGGTTCTAAAGACGCAGGTCTTCTTGGTTTCGCCGGTTACAAAGTCGGCATGACTCATCTGATAATCACAGACAACAGGACAAAAGCGACCACAAAGGGCGAAGAGATTTTCTGCCCGGGTACAATTATCGAATGTCCCCCATTAAGGATTTCAAGTATCAGATTCTACAAAAAAGATGTATATGGAAAGAAATTATTCTCAGAGGTCATGAATCCAAAGCTTGAGAAAGAGGTCGCAAAGACTCTTCCGATTCCAAAGAAAGCAGGAAAGAAGCTTGAAGATATCAAACTTGAAGATATAGATGAAATAAGAGTAAATGTATATACACAGCCAAAGAAACTTTGCACTGGGAAGAAGAAACCAGAAGTCTTTGAGATTGCTCTTGGTGGCACTAAAGAAGATCAACTCAATTTCGTAAAGGAGAATCTTCCAAAAGAGATTCCAGTGAGTTCTGTCTTGAAAGAAGGCAGCCAATATGATGCACATTCAGTCACAAAGGGCAAAGGATTCCAGGGAGCGACCAAAAGATTTGGACTCATGTTGAAAAATCATAAATCTGAAAAGAAAAAAAGAGCACCAGGAAACCTTGGACCATGGCATCCGGCAAAAATTTCATTCAGAGTGCCTCAACCAGGTCAGATGGGTTATCATACCAGGACTGAATATAATAAATGGCTTCTAAAAATCTCGAATAATCCAACAGAGATTAACAAAGACAGTGGTTTCAAAAGATATGGCATCGTCAAGAATGATTATATCATTGTCAAAGGATCAGTTGGCGGACCTTCAAAGAGACTTATAAAATTCACAATCGCTCAAAGACCAAACAAACAGATACCAGGAGAAGTTCCTGCGATAGAATATATAGATATAAGGACCAAGGATCAAAATGAAAATTAAAAAACTCACACTTGATAATATTGACATAGGTCAAGTCACTCTGCCAGAACAGTTTACTGAGCAGATCAGACCAGATTTAATCAAGAGAGCTGTGCTTGCTATCCAGGCAAACAAAAGACAAGCATATGGTTCTGATGTCGATTCAGGTATGAAACATTCCTCTTATATATCACGAAGAAGAAGAAAATACAGGGGTAGCTATGGTCTAGGCATAGCAAGAGTGCCTAGGAAAATACATTCGAGAAGTGGCACAAGGATGAATTGGACCGCCGCAGGTGTCCCAAATGTAGTCGGTGGAAGGCCAGGACATCCACCACAGATAAATAAAGTCTGGGAACAAAAGATTAACCAAACAGAAAAAAGGATGGCTATACGATCAGCTATCGCAGCCACCATTGTAAACGATACGGTTAAATCTCGTGGTCATAGGATCCCGAAGGGATATCCATTCATAATTGAAGATAAAGCAGAAGATCTAAAGAGCACAAAAGCCATCGTAATTGTCTTGAATAAACTTGGTTTGACAGAAGAACTTGATAGAGTCTCTGAAGCAAAAGAGAGACCAGGAAAAGGCAAGATGAGAGGTAGAAGATTCAGAAAGAAATCTGGCCCGCTCTTAGTAGTATCAAAATCATGCCCATTAAGCAAGGGTGCGCGAAATATTCCAGGTGTTGAGATTGCGATTGTCGACAAACTCAATACTGAGATGCTTGCTCCAGGAACAGTACCAGGAAGATTGACGATTTGGACCGAAGGAGCCATACAAAGACTTGAAAAAGAAAAACTGTTTTGCAAGAGGAAATAAAAATGAACACATATCAGACAGTGAAATTTCCACTATCGACGGAAAAAGCCGTCAGAGTGATGCAAGCAGAAAATAAACTCATATTTGTTGTAGATAAAAAAGCCAACAAAATCGAGATAAGAAAGGCTGTTGAAGAGATATTCAAAGTGAAAGTTGTAAAAATCAACACTTTGATTGATAGAGATGGCAACAAAAGAGCATATGTCAAATTTTCAGCAGACCATCCTGCGATTGATATAACAACAAAATTAGGATTGATGTAAGGGTTATAAAAAATGGGTAAATCACTGATTCAACAAGCAAGAGGCAAGGGCGGACCAAGATACAGGTCACCTAGCTTTAGGTTCGAAGGCGAGGTCAAATATGTACAATTGAAGCAAGACCTTGCACAAGGAAAAATTGTTGATATAGTACACTGCCCAGGTCATTCCTCACCATTGATGCGTGTCAAATATGACAAGAAAGAAGCATTGCTTATCGCTCCGGAAGGTATCAAACTTGGTGCGATGGTCCAATATGGTCCACAAGCCACTATCGAGACAGGGAATGTCTTACCTCTTGAAAATATCCCGGAAGGAACTCCGATTTATAATATAGAGAATAATCCTGGAGATGGCGGTAAATTTGTCCGTGCATCAGGAACTTTTGGAAGAGTGACAAACAAACAAAAAAACAAGATTTTAGTGATGCTTCCATCAAAGAAAGAAAAAGCATTCAAACCAAGTTGCTTTGCGACTGTCGGCATTTGTGCTGGTGGAAACAGGCTCGATAAACCACTTATCAAAGCAGGAAATTCATTTTACAAATTCAGGAAAAAGAACAAGCTCTGGCACAGCTGCAGAGGTCTTGCACAGAACGCAGTAGACCACCCATATGGCTGTAAGAGATCAAGCAGGAAAGGTAAACCAAATGTGGCTCCTCATAATGCCCCACCTGGAAGGATGGTCGGAAAGATCAGACCAAGACGAACAGGAAGGAAACAGGGAACCAGGAAGAGGGAAAATTAACGATGGCTAAAAAAATATTCACTTATCGCGGTAAGACGCTCGAGGAACTCCAATCTATGGGGCTGAACGAGCTTTCACAGCTATTGACTAGTGATGCTAGAAGAGTCATCAAACGTGGATTCACAGATGCTGAAAAAAAGCTTCTGAAAAATATCAGAGCTGAAAAGAGAAACATAGAGACACATTGTAGAGATATGTTGATACTTCCTGAGATGGTCGGGATGAGCATCAAAGTATATTCAGGAAAGGTTTTTGTGCCTGTCCTAATAGATATAGAGATGATCGGACACCGTCTGGGAGAATTTGTGCTTACAAGAAACAGAGTTGCGCATAGTGCACCTGGAGTCGGCGCAACAAGATCAAGTTCAGCATTATCAGTGAGGTAAAAATGGTAGGACACGGCTATTCAGCACAGTATGACCCGGAAAAGCAGGCACGGGCAATCGGTGTAGACTTGAATATATCAGTCAAACATGCAGTGAATGTTTGTAATATGATAAGATCAAGAGCACTGGCTCAGGCAAAGACCATGCTTGAAGAAGTCATCGCTGAAAAACGAGTAGTCCCATATAGACGTTATAAAAAAGATCTTGCACATAAAAAAGGCAATATGACTGCAGGAAGGACACCAGTCAAGACAACAAAAGAGATACTCATGATCATAAAATCTGCAGAAGCAAATGCGATCAACAAAGGGTTCAATGCCTCTTCGCTGGTCATCAGCCACATAAGCGTCCAGAAAGCAGCGAACCAGTGGCATTACGGTAGAAGCAGAGGAAGAGTCATGAAAAGAGCACATCTTGAAATCGTGCTTGAAGAAGCCAGCAAAAAAGCAGATGATAAAGATGTAAAGAAAAAGACTCCTGCGAATGACAAACCTGAAGTCAAAAAAGCTGATACTGAGAAAAAGAATGATAATAAACCAAACAAGACCGGTGATGATAAAAAATGATTGAAAGGCAATTTGTTGCACAGAAGATCAAGGTTTTCCAGATTGAAGAATATATCTCGAAAACACTAAAAGGTGTAGGACATAGCCATATCAAAATGCAACGAACACCTCTTGGTGAAAAAATAATCATCTTCGCATCACGGCCGGGCCTTATTGTTGGACGAAAGGGAGCAAATATCAAAACGCTTACAAAACAACTCAAAAAAAGATTCAATCTTGAGAATCCGCAGATAGAGATCAGTGAAGTCACAGACATAAATGCAAACGCAAAGATCGTCGCAGAGAGGATCTCGTCTTCGCTTGAAAGATTCGGATCGAACAGATTCAAAGGAATAATGCATAAGACAATGGATGATTGCCTAAGATCAGGCATCCTTGGAATCGAGATAATACTTTCAGGAAAGATACCGAGTTCAAGAGCGAGATCTTGGAGAGTCTATGGTGGTTATCTCAAGAAATGCGGTGATATAGCAATCTCACAAGTGCAGCTTGCATATTCAACAGCTAATCTGAAAACTGGCTCAATCGGAATAAAAGTCCGGTTGATGACAAAAGATGTCATCCTACCAGACGATATCAAAGTTCTTGAAAAAGAGATTCCAAAGGAAATTGATGAGAAAGCAGAAGAGATGGTCGAAGAGATCGAAGAAGCTCCAGAGACCAAAGAAGAGCCTGTAGAAGATAAAAAGAAAAAAGCAGCTCCGAAAAAGAAAGAGACAAAAAAAAAAGAGCCTAAAAAAAAGTCAGAAAAAAAGGATGAAAAATGAAGTCGACAAAAAAGGATTTGAAAGGACTTGGAATTGAAGCGCTTGATGTAAGGCTCAAAGAAGTATATGGTGAGCTTATGAAAATCAGTGCTCAGACCGCAAGTGGCGCAAATCCAAAGAATCTTCATGCTATCAAAGATATGAAAAAGACAATCGCAAGAATCAATACCCTGAAAAAAGCAAAAGGGGGATTATAGACAAGAATGGCTGAGATATGTTCAACGTGTGGCTTGCCAAAAGAGCTTTGTGTTTGTGAGACAATAGCAAAGGAATCACAGACAATCATAATCAGCAGCGAGAAAAAAAAATTCGGAAAAAAATACACGATTATTGATGGGATCGATAATAAACAAATCGATCTCAAAGAACTCACAAAAAAACTCAAAAGTGTGCTTGCTTGTGGTGGCACAGTGAAAGGGACAAGGATCGAACTACAAGGAGATCATAAACAAAGAGTGAGAGAGATTCTCTCAAGCCTTGGGTTCGCTCGTGAGACAATCGAAGTCAAATGAATCAAGATATAATCATCGGCGATGTCGCTTTGGTGATCGACTCCAAGAACTCTTGCGATGTCGGTATCACAGGAAAAATCGTCAATGAGACAAAAAATATGATTGAATTCGAATGCAATGGCAGAAAAAAGCTGCTAAAGAACAATATAATAATAAAAATCAAAGAAAAAATCATCAAGGGCGTCGACCTCAAGGGAAGACCTCATGAAAGGTTGAAGAAATGGTAAAAAAACAAAAAGAAACAAGGAACATTGGCGTGAATGTCAATCCGCCAAAGGAAAGCTGTGATGATAAACATTGCCCTTTCCATGGCAATCTCCCAGTCAGAGGCAGGACTTTCACAGGAGTGGTCGTGCAAAGCAAGACTCCAAAGATGGCTACTGTAGAATGGGAAAGACGAGTCATGGTACCAAAATATGAAAGATATAAGAAAAAAAGAACAAAATTAGTCGTTCATAATCCTATGTGTATCAATGCAAAACTTGGTGATATCGTCAAGATAATCGAATCAAGACCGATCAGCAAGATGAAGAAATTTGTCATCATTGAAAATCTTGGAAAAGAAGAATTGATAGCAGACATACTCGAAGCACGTGAACATGTAGAATCCAAGAAAAAAGACAAAAAAGAAGAAAATAAAGAAGCGCCAAAAGCTAAAGAGTGATTACTATGCACCCAATCAAGACAAGACCCATGAAAGCATTGAACGTCGGAACTTATCTAGAGACCTGTGATAATTCCGGTGCTAAAATGATAAAGATAACAGCTGTCAAGGGTCACAAGACTGTCAAAGGCAGGATACCTGCAGCACGTGTCGGTGATCTTGTGATGGCAGCTGTCAAGAAAGGAAAACCAGACATAAGAAAACAAGTTGTTTTCGCGATCATAGTCAGGCAAAAAAAGGAATACAAACGACCTGATGGAACCCGTATAAAATTTGAGGATAATGCTGCAGTCGTGCTAAAAGACGATAAAGGTAACCCAAAAGGAACAACCTTCAAAGGGCCGATCGCAAAGGAAGCGACGGATAGATGGCCAGCTGTGGCTAAGCTCGCAAGCATAATTGTATGAAGTGATGTTAAAAATGGTAAAATCAGTATTTTCAAAGGCATGGAAATCAAGCAGAAGCCCTGCTAAGCAGAGGAAATATGCTTATAATGCACCAGCACATATAAAGAGAAAGATGCTCAGCTCGGGACTAGCAAAAGAGCTAAGGACAAAGCACAAGACACGAAGCATGACTGTCCGTAAAGGAGATAAAGTGAAGGTCTTGAGAGGGCAGTTCAAAGGTCACATCGGAAAGATCGATAGGACTGATCTCGATTCATGCAAAATATTCGTCATTGGTGCAGAAGTCATAAAAAGAGATGGGACAAAAGCGCTTTATCCATTGCATCCATCAAATGTGATAATTGTCGAGCTTGAGATGTCAGATAAGAAAAGATCAAAGATACTTGAACGAAAACTAAATAAAGGAAATATAAAACCCAAGAAGATCCAAAAAGATGCTACTGATAAGAAAGTGAAGAATGAGGAAGAAAAATGACTAAGAATCACCTGAAAAGACTGATAGTGCCAAAAACCTGGCCTATACAGAAAAAAGGTCTTGTATTTGTCACCAGACCAGAACTTGGTGCGCATTCACGTGATGTGAGCATACCAATCTCAGTCTTGCTTAGACAGGTCACTGGACACGCAAAGACCTTAAAAGAAGTCAAATTCATACTTACTAACAAAGGCGTAAAGGTTGATGGCAAAAAAAGGACTAGCTTCAAATATCCAGTCGGCTTCTTCGATGTCGTGACATTTGAAGAGATCAAAGAGAACTATAGGATTATATTCGGGAAGAATTGCAAATTGAAAGCGATCAAGATCGATGCAAAAGAAGCAAATATTAAGCCATGCAAGATCACATCAAAGACAATAATCAAAAAAGGACAGATGCAATTGAATCTTTATGATGGAAAGAACATCTGTGTCAATGATAAGAAATACAAAGTCGGTGACAGTGTGCTTCTTGATTTTGAGAAGAATGAGATCAAAGATCACCTGCCTCTGCAGAAAGGTATGACTGTCTTCTTCACATCAGGCAAACATATGGCCACAGTGGGTAAGATTGAAGATATCGAAGATACAACACTCGTATTCACCGTTGGTGGAAATACATATCGTACAAGAAAAGATTATGCTTTTGTCATAGGAAAAGACAAAGCTGCGATCAAACTCGAATGAAGGAATCAAAATGGAAAACCCAATGAAAAGCATACGGATTGCCAAAGTGACACTTAATATGGGCACTGGTAAATCTATGGATTTATTGGACAAAGCAGTCAATCTCATGAAGAATCTGGTTGGTATCACACCCGTCAAGTGCGTCACAAACAAACGTATTGCGGCATGGGGATTGAGACCTGGTCTTCCAATCGGATGCAAATTGACACTTAGAGGAAAAAAAGCAGAAGAGACACTGAAAAGATTCCTTTATGCAAAAGATAATATGCTTATGCCCTCATCATTTGATGATAGGGGAAACATATCCTTTGGTGTCCCAGAGTATATCGATGTGAAAGATGCGAAATATGACCCAAAACTAGGAATAATGGGAATGCAGGTATCGATTACATTAGAACGGCCTGGATATAGTATCAAGAAACGAAAAATCAGACCATCCAAATTATCTAAGAAACACATCATATCAAAAACAGATGCGATGGAATTCATGAAAACAAATTTTGGAATCAATATACAAGAAAATGAATAAATGGTGATAATTACATGACTACTGCAGATTTCAGAAAAATGCTTGGGCAACTCAAAGGAAAACCAGCAATATACAAGAAATATATTAAGGAGAATGCGCCAAAAGACAGGAGTTGTGGTATAGCACGTATCCGCTGCAGAAGATGTGGAAGACATAGAGGCCATATAAAAAAATACGGGCTGGGCCTGTGCAGACAATGTTTCGGGGAAATCGCCCAAAAAATCGGTTTCAAACAGTATGATTAAAGGTGAATAATACATGTTAAACGATCCATTAGCAAATGTGATGTCAGCCATCCTCAACAATGAGAAGGTCGGCAAAAAAACAGTCGCAATTAAACCAACCTCTAATGTAATCAAGAAAGTCCTCACTATCATGAAGGATTTGCAGCTCGTTGGTGAATTTGAGGAAGTTGATGACGGCAGAGGCAGTCATCTGAAACTCAACCTGCTTGGTAATATCAATAATTGCGGAGCCATCAAACCACGTTATGCTGTTAAACTTGAAGATTTTGTGAAATTCGAGAAAAGATATCTTCCAGCACTCGGTTTTGGTATAATCATCGTCTCCACATCAAAGGGGATAATGACATTAGAAGAAGCGAAAAAGCAAAAAGTTGGAGGAAAATTGCTAGTATATTGCTATTAAGGTGCTAATATGAAAATAAAGCGTTTAGAAGAAAAGATTGTACTTCCCGAAGGCGTAACAGCCGTCATTGATGAAGAGACCCTTACACTCAACGGTCAAAAAGGCCAAGTGAGCAAATTATTCAGAGATGTCTTCATCAAGATGAATGTTGAAGGAAACAATATTTCAATCTTTGCAGAGAACGCGACAAAAAGACAGAAAAGGATGATCGGTACATTCAAATCACATGTGAAAAACATGATCAAAGGAGTGAAAGATGGATTCACATACAAATTGAAGATCTGTTCAGGCCACTTTCCTATGAATGTGACATTCAATAATGGGGAATTTTCCATCAAGAATTTCATCGGCGAAAAAATTCCAAGGACACTTAAAGTCCCACAGGCAGTCAATGTGAAGATCGAAGGAAACGATATTGTTGTGGTCTCTCCTGATAAAGAACTTGCAGGACAGACAGCAGGCAGCATAGAAGGCCTTACACGAAGACCTGGATTTGACACAAGGATATTCCAATCAGGCATCTATATCACAGAAAAAGCAGGAAAAGACATCAAGGGTTGAAAATGGAAACAGCACTAAAAATCAGAAAGGCGATCAAGGCAAAGAAGCCAAAATATGCTAGGCAGTGCTCTCATAAAGTCAAAGAAGTAAGTAGGACAGGGTGGAGAAAACCAAAGGGCAAGCATTCAAAGATAAGAAAACAGAAGAAGAATAAGACGCCTTTGGTACAACCGGGATTTGGCTCGCCGTCTATTGTGAAAGGACTTTTGTCTGATGGACTCAAGCCAGTGCTAGTCATGTCATCGAATGATCTCACAACCCTTGATAAAAAAACAGATGGGGCTATAGTGGCTGCTAAAACAGGCATGAGAAAACGCCTTGAGATCATAAAAAAAGCAAAAGAACTTGGAATCACTCTCGTAAATATCAAAAATCCAGAAGATTATGCAAAATCATACATCGAGAACAAGGATGTAAATAAGAAAGAAAAACAAAAGAAAAAAGAGACACGTGAGAAGAAAGCAAAAGAAGTGGCTAAGAAGAAAGAGAAAGAAGAGACAATAGAGAAAAAAGTCGAAAAGACTGAAGAAGAGAAAAAGAAAGAAGAGAATAAAAAAAGAGAAGAGCTACTCACGCAGAAACAGAAAGATTAAGAGATGATTGACAATGGATCTAAGATTGCAAAAAAGACTGGCATCACAAGTGCTTAAATGCTCCTCTAAAAGGGTCCGTTTTACAGACGATAGAATGGAAGAGATAAAAGAAGCCATCACCAGAAAAGATGTCTTATCGCTGGCGAAAGATGGTGCCATAATCAAAAAAGCAAAATTA